>JANQGE010000117.1 GCA_028277485.1 Chlorobium sp. | reverse complement strand
AAAGGGCACCTCTATTTATTGTCATGAGCGGTTCAAGTGCAAGGCGAACGGAGCGCAGAAACCGGAGTGTACACACAGTACATGAGGATTTCGAGCACCTCTCAACGATGCAATTGAAGCGCGGAATAAATAAATAGAGGTGCCCATAAGGAAATGCTTAAAAACGATACATCAACTGGGCACCGATCTCCCTTGGAGGGCTGTAAAGGGTTATAAACCCGCCAACATACCCATATGAATTATATTCTTTATCGAAAAGATTCTTGGCATAGAGGTAGACATCAAAAGAATTTGCTTCGTAACCGATTTTTGCATTGACGATTTCGTAAGCATCTCTCGAGTGTTTATTGGCCTTATCAAAAAACATTTCGCCATACCCGACCAGATCGGCTCGTGCGAAAAAGCCTGTCGCATGCCTGTACTGGCCTCCAAGACTATAAGTATATTCGGGAGCAAAAGGATTTTTATTTCCGTTATAATCGCCCAGTACATCACTGAATTCATCAAATTCAGTATTATTATAGCCGAAGCTTCCGTTAAGCGTCATGCCGTCCAGAACCTTCACCGTTGCTTCCAGCTCCGCACCGTATCCTCTTGCTGTGGCGGCATTGGTTAAATAGGTCTCTTCCGGCGAAGCTTGTTCATTCACCTGCATATCTTTAATGTCCATGTAATAAACAGAGCCGTTTATGATCAGTTTATTATCCAGAAAACTATTTTTTGTTCCGATTTCATACGACCATAAGGTTTCAGAATCATAAGTGTAATATCTGGGATTCGATACTGCCAGGACATTGAACCCGCCTGACCGATACCCTTGTGAAACACTTACATAAGCCATATTTTCAGGAGTAAAACTGTATTCCAGCGCTACCTTGGGCGTGAGTTGATCCCATGAATCGTCCAGATTTATATGTGTATTATTATCCGTGAATTCTTTTTTCTCGGTTTCATAGCGCAAGCCGGTAACCAGACTGAGCTGCTTGGTTAATGAATAGGTAAGATTTGCAAATACAGCATAGGTTTCACCTTCGAACTTCCGGTTCATATTGGCCACCATAGCGCCATAATCAATATCCATATAGATATCCGTATCATCCTGGTCATAATAGAAACCGACCAATCCTTTTAACCTCCCGCTTGAGTAATTCAACCGGAATTCCTGCGATAGTGTATTGTATTCATTGTCTTTTAAACCATGCATCAGCGTCATAGGGCTTCCATCCCAGTCAATAAATGTATGCTGGAGATATTCCCTGTGTGTGGTGATGGAAGTCAGGGAGAGAGCGCCGGCAAGATCATAGGCAATCTTCAGGGATTGACTGTCCCGGCTTGACTTGTTCCACCCATCAAGATTTGAAGAAACTTTACGATCACGGGGCGGAGGAAGCATGAACATTTGGGTCCCGCTTCGCCCTAGTGTCATGTCCGGTTCGCCCTCATCATAGTCAAGACGTGAAACAACAAGAGAGATATCCAGTTCATCCATGGGTGTCCAGCGGAGACGACCTTTGCCAAACCAGTGTTCCCGGTCGTTTATCATGTCGCCGGTGGTCGTGTTTTCAATATACCCATCCTTGGTGTAATAGAGGCCGGACAGGCCGAAAAAGAGTCTATCTTTCCGGATGGGGCCACTTAAATTCAGCGAAACCTTTCCTTTTTTATCCTCAGCCCCTTCAAGGGAAAGTTTTCCTCTAAATTCATTGTCAGGTTGCCTGGTGATAATATTAATAGCTCCGACTTGAGCCCCTTTTCCGTATAGGGTACCCTGGGGGCCCCTAAGCACCTCAATCCGCTCAATATCCAGCATCTTGTCCTCGAACCCAACCCCTGTGATTTCAGGAATACCATCTATATAGAGTCCGGTTGAAACCAAAAAAGATTCAGGTGGAGCGTATATGCCCCGCATTATAGGCGTATTGTTGCCGGAACCTTCTTGTTGGAAAATCAGCAGGTTTGGAACATGATCAGCGATATCCAGTACCGATTCAATCTTTCTGTCTTCAACATCCAGATCAGTCATTACAGAAACGCTCATGGGGACTTCCTGAACGTTTTCCTCCTGTTTTTGGGCCGTGACGGTGATAGTCTCCAGTGTTACGAACTCGCCGGTTCCCTCAGGTTCGGCGGTTTCCTGGGCGCTGGCTGGGCCGCACAGCATGAGCAGAATGGCTGCCAGCATGACTGAAAGTGGTACAATCTTGATCCCTAAAGCTCTATGCACTTCTTTTTCTCCTCATTTGTAAAATTCGAATTTCTGACAGGCAGCCGGTTTATCGTGCCTTAACTATGAACGAATCTATACAACGTGTACCGGCCCTGCCACCCGAATCGGGAGAAAAAATAGCCTCGGAGAAGCACCTGAACATATCAGCATCAATCCGGATCTCGGCATGATTAAAGGACACCTCTATTAATTTGCTGCGCACCTTGATTACTTCGTTGATCGGTGCTCGAAATCCTCATGTAATCGGGAATCGGGGTCGGCCCTGTGAAATATCTGGTTTGATTTCACGGGGGAGGTTTCGGGGTCGGAAAGAAATCAGTTGGCAGTTGGCAAACTGTAGGGGCGGACCTGTGTGTCTGCCCGAACTGGCGGTGGTTCCGATACCGATTCCGACGCCGAATCCCGAAAGAAACAAACGGAAATCAAGGGTCGGGTTTCGAGATCCCATCTTTTGCCTTTCCTGGCATGGATGCCTGTTCTCCTGTGAAAGCTACAGTCCGGGTTTTCGGGCTCTCATGAATTATTCGGGTTAAAGGGAACATCCGAAAGAGGAGGGTTACCTTTGATATTTGAAAGCGCTGGGAGCTTTTCCGTGATACTTGCGAAAAGCGGCGGCAAAGTGGCTGAAGTTCACAAACCCGATTCGACTGGCCGTCTCGCTCACCGACAGACCTTCTTCCAACAGTACTTTGGCCCGACGCATACGTTCTTTCTGCACATGGCCGTAAATCGTTGTCCCTATGCAGGTTTTGAAGAGATATTTGAGCCTGCATTCATTGATCCCCAGCCGGCGGGACAAGACGGCAATCGTAGGGGGGGTGTCCATTTCCGCAGTCAGAATCTCCCGGGCTGCCTGTAGTCTGTCCTTCTCGCCCACCGTAATCGTGCTGGAACAGGCAGCGGAAGCCTGGTTGCTTTCCAGAGCCAATCCCTGGATATACAGGGTAATCAGCTCCAAAACCTTGCTTTCCAGGAACAGCCGGCTGTGGGAGCCATTGGGCGTGTAGCCCAGAACCTGATGGGCGGCCAGTTGCATGGCGGGTCTGAGCGCTTTTATCCATATTCGATCCTTTAAATCCGGGCGACGGTTCCGGGCGATGGCGGGCAACAGTGCAATGTCGTCCCCCAACAGCCGGTGCATGGCCTCAGGATCGAAAATGATGTTGACATACCGGATGGGTTTGCCTGCGCCATAACAGGCTTCCCTCGGGATAGACTGATGGTTGTAGAACAGACTGACGGGCGAGTCGAGTGCACGGCTGCGGCTGTCTTTGTCTCCGTAGTTCAGGGAAACCGAGCCCGAAAACATAAAACCGAGGGCAAAGGAATTACCGCCGTACGACGCGTGGTCGACAATCACGGGTTCGTCCAGAACCATTTCGCACAGAAACACCGTCAAACCCGAAACAAAGGAGACAAGATCGTATTTTTGGGATGCGAAACAATCCGGCACTGTGATTTTCGGACGGGGCATGCCGCGTTCCGCGGTGCCCCTGTAAGATAGCGTGGCGGCATCGGTTTGAGAGGGCGGATGCTGCATGCGGACACTGTCGGGCCAATCTGAAGAGCGCTGTGAGGCATTGCTTCCGTTACCGCCGATGTCATTGCGAGGATAGGCAACCAACCACCTCATGTCGCGCTTATAGCAGCCGGGAGTAACACCGAAATGCCTGCGGAAAGCCGCAATGAATTTGCTGACATTGCTGTATCCCACCGCCCGGCCTGCCTCGTTGACTTCCATGCGGCCACGGGCCAGCATTTCCCTGGCCGCTTCCATGCGCTGCACATTCAAATACCCGTAAACCGTATTGGCATAAAGCGACTTGAAACCTCTCTCGAGCTTGCGCCTGCTCAATCCGCACCGACCGGCGAGTTCCGTCAGGCCGGGCGGGCCGGAAAGATCAGCGTCGAGGATGCACCGGGCCGCGTTCAGGCGTTTTATATCCCCTTCGGATAAAAAGTCGGCACCGGCGTAACCAGGGCCGGAAAACTCGACCAGCCCGTACATCAATTCCAGCACCATGCTCTCTCTGGCAAGTTTCGGCGCGGAATCCGTCAGCAGACTCTGATACAGCCGTTGCAAGCGGTCCTTCATCAAGACCGGACAATCCAGAATGTCTAACGATACGATCATGGACCGTTTCTCTTCAGCAGCCCGAACGGCCGGGTTGAGAAAGGCGGGGACCTGGCCCGGAGCCGGGTCCGATAATGAAAAGATTATCTGTGGATGAAGACCAATCCAGAGGATGCGGACAGATTGGCTGGCAGTCAACGATAACCGCCCTTGGGAGCGATGCATGGTACCGGGAAGAGACCCCGTCGTTTGATCCGGTCGAACGGCCTCCGCCGCATTCGGCGTCCGGTCAGCGGCTGACCGGCAATGCCTACGGCCCGGTTCGCCTGAAAGAAAAAAACAGATGGCGACACATGAATGACGGCTTTCGAGCGGGATCTCGGCGGGCGCCTCCAGCCTGCCGTCGATCACCGCGAGAACGAGTCCGGGACGAATAGCTTGCTCGGTGATAGTGAGCCCGGGCGGTGCGGAGGCGCCGAAAATCCTGTGGTTGGCAGACAGAAAATCGTCCATATCCATGAACCTGTTCACTGACAGACTAATTAAGGGCATCTCTATTAATTTGTTGCGCACCCTGATTACTTCGTTGGCCGGATAGGAAAAGGTTTCTGTGCTCAGTCCGTCTCGTACTCAAGTCGCTCACGACAATTTATAGAGATGTCCTTAATATAATTTAGACAAAGTATAGATAAAAACCTTAATACCCTCTATCAATTTGGGGCACCTCTATTTATTGTCATGAGCGGTTCAAGTGCAAGGCGAACAGAGCGCAGAAACCGGAGTGTACACAGAGTACATGAGGATTTCGAGCACCGATTAACGATGCAATTGAAGCGCGGAGTAAATAAATCGAGGTGCCCTTTGTTTTGTGCAGCTTATATTGGCTGGAAGGATCAACGCCAGATTCCGCCAGTTAGCTCTTTGAAGCTGCCGGTCCAACGATTCCCTACCACATAGAGCCAGGCCGGAAGATCGGCTCCGTTTATGCAGACGGGAAACAGAACACGGCGGGATGTGATTCCGGGATTGTCGAAGGTAAAAAGCTCACCGTACACGGTCACACAGTCCCTTTCAGCCCCGATCTCCGACATAAAACAGCCAACCGGTTTATTCTCTCTGATGTTTTTTCGGGTACTCGTACCATACCAGTTCTCCGGAATCCATCATCGTCCCTTCCCATGAGTCGCGCTTCATGTCAATCCTGGCGACACCGCAGGTGACAATATTCTCAAGATGCTGCCCGGATATGAAGTTTGTAAAAGAAGTAAGTGTCGGATTGTGCCCGAAGAACATGGCTGTGGTGTATCTGTCAGGGATACGGCGGACAAGCTGCAGCATGTGGTTCACCCCCCCCTCGTAAATTTCCACGTGCTGTTCGATCCTTTCCTGCGGGTAGCCCAGCGTTTCACAAAATATTTCCGCTGTTGTCAGCGCGCGGTTTGCCGGACTCGATATGATCAGGTCAGGATTCACGTTTTTGTTGCGCATCAGTTTTGCCATGAACGGGGCGGCTTTCTGCCCCCGCTTGTTCAGGGGGCGGTCAAAGTCTGCCAGGCTGGCGTTGTCCCAGCTCGATTTTGCGTGCCTTACGAGATAAAGGGTTTTCATGGAGACATGTCCAGATATTGTTGCTTCAGTTTCATGATCCGCAGGTATGAGCGGTCAATGCGTTCCGGGAAAAGTGCTCCCTCATCGACAAGAGAACGGATGATTGCCGCAGCCTTCTCCGCTATTCCAGGATCATAGTTCGAGTTGTTGGCAAAAAGCAGGATATCGACACCTGCTTCGAGCGCCAGCTTGATTGCCGTCCTGAGATTGTAATGGGCCGCAACGGCTTGCATCTGCATGTCGTCACTGATGACAGGGCCGCTGAACCCGAGCGAATCACGCAGAATGCCGGTTATGATCCGCTCTGAAAGCGTTGCAGGATAAAGGCCGTCAAGGGTTGCATTGTACACGTGGGCCGTCATGACAAGGTCACTGTAGCCGTTTTCAATAAGTTTTCTGTAGGGCTCCAGCTCGATGCTTTCCCAGCTCCCGGAGATATCGGTGAAACCCTTGTGTGTATCGGTTGTCGAGCTGCCGTGTCCCGGGAAGTGCTTGAGCGTTGCAATGATCTGTTTCTCGTGCAGAGCCTTTACCGTTGCCGCAGCCTGAGCGGACACGACAGCCGGGTCAGCCGAAAAACTTCTCTCCAGGCGGCCGATAATCGGGTTTCCTGGATTGAGATTGAGATCGACCACCGGTGCGAAATTGACGTTGACGCCCGCGTTTTCAAGAGTTTCAGAGGTTGCGAGCGCCGAGAGGTAGGTACTGTCAGGATTGTTGATGCGGCCAAGCATGGCGGCTGAGGCGCTTCCGGGGAACCCATACGCTGCTTTCAGCCTGGAGATTCTGCCCCCCTCCTGGTCAACGGCAATCAAGAGAGGAATCGCAGCCGTTTGCTGCAGTTCACGAGTGAGTCTTCTGAGCTGCTCCGGAGAGACGATGTTTCTGCCGGGCGACTTCGTCGGTACGTCGTAATCAAACAGGACTACTCCGCCTATGTTGCGTTTTGTTATGTCTTCCACGAGTGCAGGTGCATCCTTCAGGGTTGTTCCCCGAAAACCAACCATGATCATCTGCCCTATTTTCATGTCGAGCTGATCCTGACCGTGCGGCACGGCCGCACCGGCGGCCAGCGGGCTCAGAAACAGGAAAAAAAGGAGCAGGACGGTTTGTTTCATTGCAGCAATTCAGCAGTTTTCCGATCAGGAGCCGGTTGGTTTAAGCACGAGATCCCCGTTTTCAACCGTTATGGCGACCCTGCTTCCCTCCCGGACCGTTCCCTGGAGTATCATTTCCGACAGCTTGTTGGTTATATGGCGCTGCATGACGCGTTTCAGCGGGCGGGCACCGAATGCCGGATCAAATCCCGCGCTGGAGAGCCACGCAAGAGCTCCGTCATCCAGGTCAAGGGCGATGTTCTGGCGTAACGCAAGTTTTTTGATCAGGCTGAACTGTATGGTAACGATTTTTTCAAGATCCTTTCTGGTCAGCGGCGTGAAAAGAATGACTTCATCGATACGGTTGAGAAACTCGGGGCGAACCTGCTGTTTCAAGAGCTGGAACAGTCTATCCTGAAGGGTTTCGAGAATTTCATCACGGTTTCCGGCATCCATTTTCTCCATTTCACCCTGGATAAGCTGGGCCCCGATATTGCTTGTCATGATGATGATAGTGTTTTTGAAATTAACCGTGTGCCCCTTGCTGTCGGTCAGTCTGCCATCATCGAGAATCTGCAGCAGAATGTTGAACACGTCCGGATGGGCTTTTTCAATCTCGTCAAGAAGAACAACCGAAAACGGTTTTCTCCGCACGGCCTCGGTAAGCTGTCCCCCTTCTTCATAACCCACGTATCCGGGAGGAGCACCGACAAGGCGGCTGACCGTATGCGACTCCATGTATTCACTCATGTCGATGCGTATCATGGCATCGTCGTCGTCAAAGAGGTATTCCGCAAGGGCACGGGCAAGCTCTGTCTTGCCGACACCGGTCGGTCCGAGAAAAATAAACGAGCCTATGGGCTTCTTTTCGTCCCCCATACCGGCGCGTGAGCGTTTGACCGCTTCACTGACCGCCTGTACGGCCTTGTCCTGGCCAACCACCCGTTTGTGGAGCTCCTCATCGATGTGCAAAAGCTTCTGTCGTTCCGACTGAAGCATCTTGCTGACCGGTATTCCGGTCCACCTGGACACAATATCCGCAACATCTTCGGCGTCGATCTCCTCCTTCATAAGGAGCTCACCTGAAGCCTGCTTTTCTTCTATTTTCCGTTTGTTTTCCTCGATCTGCTTCTCGACCCGGGCGATGCTGTCATAACGTATCTCAGCGACCTTCCCGTAATCTCCACTCCGTTCGTACTCTTCAGCCCGGTGCCTCAGATCTTCCAGTTCCGATTTCAGCTCTCTGGACTCCTGGATAAGTTCTTTTTCGGCATCCCAGCGTGCCTTGATCCTTCTCTGCTCTTCGTGGAGGTCGGCCAGTTGTTTTTCTATTTCTTCCAGCCTTTGCTTTGTGTCCGAAGAATTCATACCTGCTGTTTGATGAGTTATGGAATATGAAATAATATGTTAAGTTTCAAATTTAAGGCTTAATACCGGAAAGTTACAACCCAAGGGCACTCCCTATACATTGGTTCCTGTTTATCGGGATACCAGGCGGACGGAAGCCGAAACGGAGACCGAGAAAGCCATATCGAGAGGGGCTCATAGCTGACCGGGAAAAAACAACAGTTAAACAGGTGCAAAAGTTCTCGATTGGAACAGTCTCAATCCCCGGTGATGCCTCGTTGTTTTTTATAGCCGGCCCCTGCGTCATCGAGGGGCGCAAGATGGCGTTAGAGGTTGCTTCCTCATTACACGCAATTCGCGAATCAGACGGAGTGCCGTTTATTTTCAAAGGTTCTTTCCGGAAAGCCAACCGCTCGTCGGCGGCGTCCTTTACCGGAATCGGCGATCTGGCGGCACTGGAAATTCTTGGTGAAATCAGGGAACGTTTCGATATGCCCGTCCTTACCGATGTTCACGAGACGCATGAGGTGAAACTGGCCTCACCATACGTCGATGTGCTGCAAATACCGGCATTTCTCAGCCGCCAGTCCGATCTTCTGGCAGCAGCCGGGAAGTCGGGATTGGCCGTGAACATCAAGAAAGGGCAGTTTATGGCTCCGGAGGACATGGCAATGGCGGCCGAAAAAGTCTCCCGAACGGGCAACACCCGGCTGATGCTGACCGAGAGAGGCACTTCCTTCGGGTATCACAACCTGGTCGTTGATTTCCGGGGCATTGCCAAAATGGCTCTCACCGGTTATCCGGTTGTGTACGATGCCTCCCATAGTCTCCAGCTTCCTTCAGCCGGCCGGGGCGTTTCGGGTGGGGAGCGGGAGCATCTGCTTCCCATGGCGAGGGCGGCTGTTGCCGCCGGTGTTCACGGTCTCTTTTTCGAGGTTCATCCTGATCCGGACAACGCCATGTCCGATGCTGCAACCCAGGTTGCACTCAAGGATTTTCCCGCAGTCGTCCGGAAGATGCGGAAGCTTCATCGATGCATACAGGCTTCGGAATAATTCTCAGGCTCGATTTAGATCATATCTTAACAAAAATATAACTACAGTGTCCGATTTGAACTATTTTGGCATTCAGTTGTCATCGGGGGACGCTTCCCAGCGCCTGCAGAACGCGCTCAGGCACGTCAAGGCCCTGATCTTTCCTGTCGAAGGCGTTTTAACGGGGGGGCAGGTAACCTTTGCCGGCCGTGGTGAGGAGATTTGTTCCTGTAACGTAAGGGACGCGTTTGCCCTGAGGGAGGCCAGGGAAAGAGGGTTACATATCGCCGCAATTTCAGAGCGGTCAAGCGATGCTCAAAAGCAGTTGCTTGAACATCTCGGGATAGAGCATATCTATCTTGGTTACGATCCCAAGATCAAGGCATATGAGGAGCTGAAAACTGTCTGTGGTCTCCAGGATGAAGATTGCGCCTATATTGCCGACGATGTTATCGATATCCCGATTCTTGAAAAAGTGGCCCTTTCCATTACCCCGATTGACGGTGTCGAATATCTTCGAAACCGGGTTTCCTATATCTCGGCTTATGAAGGCGGGAAAGGATGTGTCCGGGAGGTGATCGAGCTGATTCTCCAGGAGCAGGGCAAGTGGGAGTACAGCGAGTACTCCACTATGTGAAGGGCACCTTCATACATTGCGGCGAGCCCCCCGATGTCCAGTCGGCAGTTTGCACAGTTGGCAAGGTGTCACTCGTTACCCGCTACTCGTCACTTTTAAAAGACCGGGTTTCGGGATCGAGGGGAAGAGCAGCCCGCGTACCATTAACGATCATTGCGGTTTCGGTCAGCGTGTGTATGCCGACGATGTTCGTGCCGTGGTTCGGCTCGATATGGATATCGCCTTTATATTCTTGGTTCTTTCGCAGTGCCTGCTCCAGCGCCTCTATCTTGCCCAGCAGGCTGTATGCCGCCGACTGCGGGGTGGAACAGGATACCGGAGGCTTGTTCCGGCCGTGTACAAAATACCCTTCGGGAACGGCCGATGTTTCCGGGTAGCCGTGCCAGTGTGTCATGGAAGCTCCTTTGCAGGCCAGTATTTCCGGAAATCGCCAGGACGGCCTGATCGCCAGCAGAATACTCGAGATGAAAGCGTTGCCCAGCGCATGCGACAGGATGGTACGTGTGTCGAACGACGGCCTTGACACGGTGTTTTCGGGCAGCCCTTCGGGGGTCATGAACGTTATGCGTGCTTTATCCAGGCTTATGGCAACAAGATCCGTAGCAGGGTTCAGACTGGTTTTCCTGCATCCGGAACGCGTCGTGATCACGCTGACAGGCACCGGCTCAACGAGGAGCCACTCCTCAAGCACCTTAACCGGTACATAGTGTCTGTTTTCCAGACATATCGAAGGGGTCTGTTTCAGCTCCCGCTCGTTCACACCATGGCCTGAACCCTTCAGCCGTATTGCCGGCGGTGCGGGTACCGGCTGCTGCCGTGCAAAAAAGCCGTAGCTCATACCGCTGCGCTGATCGAGGTAGCGCGCAACAATTTTCCTGTAAAACGGACTTCTGTATTTCAAATCTTCCCGCAAGGTATGGGTCAGAAAGCCGCAGTTTGAACTCCACAGGCGGCCGCATTCGGCAAAGTCGGCCGATACTTCCGGCGATTCAGCAGGAAAGGCGCCGGACTTGTGGTTAAAGCTCGAAGGTTTCGGCGGAGTAACCTGAGCGGTTAATTTAGGCGCCAGTGTCTCCAATACATCCGAAGGGAGCGGACAGGAGCCTTCAAACCGCACAAAACCTCCGTTCATGGTGCAGATCGTCCAGCTGTCCCCTGCTATATAGATGCTGATGTGCACCATCTCCCAGGCCAGTTTACCGACAATCCTGTCAAGTTTTTCCTGGGGCAGCGATGTCTCGGTCAGCGGAGGCGGTTCGTCATGGATCCCGACAATGATATTGCTGTACAGGGTTGAAACCCGGTTTATGACAAGCTGCTCGTCGCTGAATGCCCCCGGTGCGATCACGACCACCCCCGGCTTGAACTTTCCGTCCGACCGGCAGGCCTGGTTTTGGCTGAGTACGCGGATCCCGAGGATTTTACAGGCATTCATGAGTGATGCCGTAAAACATTGAAGCCTCGGCGTGTTTTTTTCCGCCTGAAAAAAGACCACTTGCAGTTTCCTGCACATATCACCGGTTTCAAGCGGTGTAGAGGGGGAAATGCCGAGCAGATAACCGAGAGAGGCGGGAGAAATGCTGTTACTCATGGGCACCTCTATTAATTATGTTACGCGCCCTGATTTCTTCGTCGGGCAGTGCCCGAAATCCTCATGTGCCCACATGTACAACTCCGGTTTCTCCGCTCCGTTCGCCTTGCACTTGAACCGCTCATGACAATAAGGTGCCCTTGATGTGTCCTCATGAAACTCCCGGTAATAGCCGGGTTATATACCCGACTTATGTTCACGGCCCCAGAGCAGCTTGCTTCTGAGAATCTCGCAGTAATTTCTTTTTTCGTTAGCCACAAGGTTGATTATTTCCCTGGACTTCTTCACAGTGATCACTTCGCCCGGCATAAGCATTTTTCTCACATGACCGTCACAGTTGAGCGGAAACGCGCCATCAGGCGCATCGACAGAAACCTCTATGATCTTCTCGTCACTGATGACAAGGGGCCTGACGGTCAGCATATGCGGGCAGATCGGCGTTATGACGAACACATTGGATTTCGGAGCGATAACCGGCCCTCCTGCTGAAAGGGAATAGGCGGTTGAACCTGTCGATGTTGCGATGATGATGCCGTCCGCACGATAAGCGCTGAGCTGTTCACCGTCAAGTTTAATGATGAACGCCGGTATCCTCGGGTATGCACCTTTTTCCACAACAACATCATTGAGCGCGGTGAAGCGTTTGACTTTTTTGTCCACGGCAACCTGGGCTTCGAGCTGCGTACGGTCGTGAATGGTGTATGTCCCTTCAAGCACCTTTTCGATGGCTCCGAACATTTCTTCCCTGCTGAACTCCGCAAGGAACCCAAGATGTCCCAAATTGATGCCGATGACCGGCTTTGTTACCGAGTAGTGGGAGGTAAAGAGCAGGGTCCCGTCACCGCCGAGCGAGATAAAAACATCACAAAGCTTGTTTAATTCCTCAATTTCAGCTAAATGCTCAACGCCCAGTTTCGCCGCCGAGGTTGCATCGAACACGTAGTCGAGATTCCGTTTCTCCATCCATGCGGCGAGTTTTCGGGCCAATTCAATCGCTTCATTGCGATTCACATTGACAACAATGGCGAATTTCATGAGTTGCTTCTGTCTTTAAGTTTGTCGTACAACATATTTGCCCTCCCGAACCGCTCTCTGATCCTGTCCATCCGGCCATTGTGAATATCATCCGCCAGCTGCTCGAGCTCTTTGCTGAAGTGTAAGAGCTCAGAAGCGATATTCTCCCGATTTGTCGCCACGATATCCTGCCAGATATCCCAGGAGCTTCCTGCAAGTCGTGTCAGCGTCGAAAAACCGGGACCGCTTTTATCGATATTACCCGCGCAATAGTTTATCAAGGCTGTCGAGAGCATTTGAGGCAGGTGACTGATAGCAGCAACAATCCTGTCATGCTCTTCGGGGGTCATTACGGCAATCCTGCACTGGATCGATTTCAGAAGCTCCAGGAGGTTACCGACATCGGACCGGGAAATCGTTCCCGTATCGGCACATACTATAACCGTTTTCCCGGCAAAAAGTTCGTCATGACTTGCATGGTACCCCTGCTGTTCCCTGCCGGCAATAGGGTGCATGCCGATAAAGTCGATCCCCAGTCCGGCAGCCCGTTCTGCAATAGCGGCTTTCGTACTCGAAACATCACTGATGAGAGCATGGTCAGGTGCCAACCTGCTGATTTCGTCCAGCAGGGCGATGTTCACCCCGACCGGTGCGGCAAGAATGACAAGGTCAGCATCATAAAGCTGTTTTTTATCGGCCTCAAAACGGTCGAGTCCCAGCTCTTTTACCTGTCTGATATCCTGCTCGTCGAACGAGGGATCATAACCCTTGAACATGATACGTTGCTCTGCCGCAAGCGGTGATTTTTTCAGCGCCCTCAGGACAGATGCGCCTATCAACCCAAGCCCTATGATAGAGATGCTGCCGATACAGGTTTTATGCATACCTGCCAGTAATTAGTTTGTTTGAAGGGCACGGCTCCCGGGCGTGTCGAGAGGAACGTTTTGCCCACAAAGCGGACAGTTCTCCGGCTCGTAATTTTTTACTTCAAGGGTTAACAGGGAAAATTGTCTTTCTACCAGCTTTACCGTGCCGTTGCTGCGATCAACTACGGAACCGACCCCGACAATTTCCGCCCCGGCTTTTATGACAACCTCGATCACTTCGGCAACCGATCCGCCTGTGGTGATAACGTCTTCAACAACCAGCACCTTTTCCCCCGGAGAGATGCTGAAACCTCTTCTCAGCATCATTTGGCCGTTTTTTCTTTCTGCAAAAATGGTTTTCACCCCCAGTTGACGGCCGATTTCCGTACCAACCACTATGCCGCCGACCGCCGGGGAAATGACGGTGTCGATTTCCAGACCCCTGAAAGCCGAGGCTATGCCTCCGCATATCTCCGTGAGGTGCCCGGGGAATTGCAGCACCTTGGCACATTGGAAGTATATGTTGCTGTGCATGCCCGATGTGAGCTTGAAATGCCCTTCAAGCAACGCCCCGGAGGATTTGAAAATATCAAGCAGCGCTGGTGTACTCATGCGTATTCTGAATTCAAGGTTGACAACCGGGAACCCCGGTCTGTTTAAAGGAACCCCTATGTATTCCACGTCTCAACTGCTTCGTTGAGCGGACAGGAAAGGGTGCTCATGACAATAGAGGTGCCCTTAAATCAGGAAAGTGTAAAATACACAAGCCTGATCGAAATGCTAAACTCTAAGTCGGGCGTTTCACATGGAGCTGCATGTGCACGAGTGTCACTCTCTCCCGGCGCTTTCAAGATAGTTTTGCAGCAAGAGGCAGGCTGCCGCACTGTCGAGCCGCCCTTTCCTCTGTCTTTTTTTCCTACCGACACCGGACTCGATAAGGAGTTTTTCCGCCCGCCTGGACGAGCCATGCTCGTCGACCGTTTCTATCGCGATACCTGGAAAAGCTTCTTCCAGCTCCCCGATAAAACGGTCAACCACCGTTGTCATGCGGTTTCTTGTCCCGTCACTGTTGAGCGGATACCCGACGATAATGGTCTCAAAAGGGCCCTCTTGCCGAAGAGATTCGATGAGCGTAAGGATTTTTTCAGGAGGAAACGTACCAACCGGCTGCACGAAGCTGCCGAACGGATCGCTCTTTGCAAGACCTATGCGTTTTGTCCCATAGTCGATCGCAAGTATTCTTTTTCTGGACAGGGTAATCACTGACACGCAGCAAATATCAATTCGGAAAAATTTCTAAGGACATCGTTGTTAACCGTTTCAAATCTCAGGGCATTTGTATAGGCTCTCCAGGCAGACTTTTTACCGTAAAGGTATGAAAAAACGCATCTTTCCCGGTAAAGGACATGCTGAAAAACCGTAGAGAGCGGTTTCAGAACAGCTGTTTTGAAGCGTCCAAGGCATGCTTGCTGTGGCTCCCGATTACTCTTTGACTCTATGGGTTTGCAGTGTTAGCTTTATTTTCTATTTTCTTCCGCGGGAGAGTCGGCTAAATATAATTTCTAATCCAGGTACCCCGGAAGGGCATTTCTATACATTGTCGCGAGCGGCATGCGAGGCGGACGGAGCACAGAAACCCTCTCCTATCCGGCCAACGAAGTCATCAGGGCGCGCAACAATGATAGAGACCCCTTACAGTACCTTAACAAAGATAACTGGAGAAAGCAAGCGATGGCAAAGGTCGTAATCATAGGTGCCGGGTTTGCAGGCCATACTGCCGCAATGTACCTGGGAGATACTATAGGTAAAGATCATGAAATAACGGTCATCCACAAGTTCGACTACTTCGGCTTTGTCCCTTCATGGGTATGGCTGGGTATCGATGCCGTTAAACCTGATGAAACCATTTTCAAATTACAGCCGGTTTATGACAGGTTCAATGTGAATCTTATCCAGGGCAAGGTAATTTCCGTGCATCCCGACAACAATTACGTTGTTGTTGACCGGGTAAACAACGGTGGTGAAATAAACGTCGACTACGACTATCTCATTGTCGCTACCGGCGCTCATATGAACTACGCGGCTACCCCTGGCCTCGGACCTGATAAGTACACCGAATCTATCTGTCATTTCGATACGGCCATCAAGGCCCGAGATGCCTATCTTGAGTCAACCGATAGAATGAAACGCGGAGAAAAGCAGCGTCTGGTCATTGGGACGGGTCATCCGATGGCAGCCTGCCAGGGTGCGGCGTTCGAGTATATCACCAATATTCATCACGATTTGACCCAGCGAGGGCTCAGGGACAAGGCGGAACTTGCCTATCTGACCAATGAACCGGCAATCGGCGATTTCGGTGTCGGGGGCATTAACGTTGTCAAACGGGGCGGAAGGATTGCCCGCGGAGGCGACCTGATCGAGGCGACAATGGATGAGTTTGGAATAGAAAAGTCGGTTCGGCGCGGTGTAAAAGAGGTTGATGAGAAAAAAATCTACTGGGAGGATTTCGAAGGCAACTTCGGTGAAGATGAGTACGATTTTGCGATGCTTATACCACAGTCGCGGGGCGTAACGTTCCCGTTCTATGATAAAAATGGCGAAGATATCTCAGCCAAGGTAACCAACCCTGGTGGCTTTATTCTTGCGGACGGCATTTACGGGCTAAGTTACGATGAACTGGTAAGAACTCCGGATGCATGGCCGGCCAATTATCAGAATCCGCTGTACAAAAACATCTTTTCCGCCGGTATCGCATTTGCACCGCCGGGTCCTATTTCAGTTCCTCACACCACGAAAAACGGAACAACCATTGTTCCGGGAGCCCCAAGAACCGGGATGATTTCCGGTGTTATCGGAAGGGTCGTGGCGCTGAACATCATCGACCATATAAAGGACAAGCGCATGACACACCGTGAGCGCATGTCAGAAATGTTAGCTGTTTGTATTGCCTCAAACGGAAAATCGCTTTGGAGTGGTTCCGCAATTGTCATGATTATTTATCCAGTCGTACCTGATCACACTCGTTACGACAACAAGGAAGGACGCGATCTGTTTGTTACCAGAGTTGAGCGTGGTCTGGCAGGAGCATGGTTGAAGCAGGTGGTTGAAACAACCTTCATGCACAAGTTCAGAGGCCGCATCGGCTGGCGGATCATACCCGAGTAACCGTGAAGATTTTTAAACACGTAAAACCCGAGGCTGACCATGAGACCTTCAAAATTCGATAGATTCCTGATGAGGAACAAAATCTACCAGTCCTGGCGGTTTATTGTACTGAATCTCAAAATCCTCAAAGCGGTCGATCGCAGTAAACGATCCTGATCAACAGAGAGGTATATAAACCGTTGTGGATATAAAGCGCATAAGGGCACGGCTGTCCTTATGCGCTTTTTTATTGCGCTCAACAATCGTTAACCGATTGAATTTTATGAAGATATGCGTACATTGGCCTTGTAGAGACAGTTTGCCCTGTCAGTAAACAAGCACTGTTACAATGAAAAAACCGTTGATTGCCCGGTTGATCCCCTTTATTGCTCTCCTCTTTGTGTTTTCCCCTCTTTTTGCCAAGACGTTCCACCCTCCGGTCGATGCTCTGATACGTTCAACCGCAGATCACACTAAATTCGAAGAGCTGAAAAAGGATTTCAAAAGCGGCCCGGAAGTGACGGCAGCCTGTCTCCGCTGCCATACTGAAGCCGCAAAGCAGATTCACCGTACCAAGCACTGGACATGGGAAGTTCTCATGAAAGACGGTAAAATGCTCGGCAAGCAGCATGTCGTCAACAACTTTTGCATATCGGTCGAGGGCAATGAGCCGCGGTGTACCTCCTGTCATATCGGTTACGGCTGGAAAGACCACAGCTTTGACTTTGCCAGCGAGGAAAGTGTTGACTGTCTTGTCTGTCATGACATGACCGGTACCTACAGGAAGTTCCCTGCAGGAGCGGGACACCCTTCTTACCAGGACAGGATGTTCAATAAAAAAAAGTTATTCAAGAAAGCCGATCTCTCCTATGTCGCGCAGCATGTGGGGAACCCGGATCGCCACAATTGCGGTATCTGCCACTTCGAAGGCGGCGGCGGCGATGCAGTCAAGCATGGCGACCTGGACAACTCCCTTCTCGATCCGACGGAAGCGATCGACGTACACATGGCTTCCGGCAAAGATGAGCTCAACATGACCTGCACAGACTGCCATAAGACGAAAGGCCACCAAGTTCCGGGCAGCCGTTACGAGCCGACGGCACGTGACGTACATGGTTTCGACTATCCCCTTCCCGACGACTACCCGACAACATGCAGTTCCTGCCACGGTCTCGATCCACATGAAAATTACAAGAAGCTGAACGATCACGTTGACAGGATAGCCTGTCAGACCTGTCATATCCCGGCCATCGCGAAAGAACGTTCCACCAAGACATGGTGGGACTGGTCAAAAGCCGGGAAGTTCGATGAAGCAGGAGGCCAGATATCCCGCAAGGATTCCACCGGGCATCCAGTTTATGTGACCAAGAAAGGCGAGTTCGAGTGGGCAATGAATCTTGTACCGGAGTACCGCTGGTTCAACGGGAAGATGAACTACGTGACATTCTTGACAGAGATCAACGATTCCGGAGTTGTTTCAATCAATCACCCTGACGGCGAACCGGGCGATACCCTTTCACGAATCTGGCCTTTCAAGGTACACCGGGGCAAGCAGCCATACGATCCGGTGCTGAAACGTTTCGTAAAGCCGAAATTGTTCGGGCCGAAAGGTTCCGGCGCATACTGGTCGGAGTTTGACTGGAACAGATCTATCGCCAGAGGCATGGTGTACGCGGGTCTCGAATACAGTGGAAAGTATGGTTTCGTGGAGACCGAGATGTACTGGCCGATTTCTCATATGGTTTCCCAAAAAGAAGAAACCCTGACATGTGTCGATTGCCATTCCCGTAACGGAAGGCTTGAAAAACTGGGAGGCTTTTACCTGCCGGGCAGGGATGCAAGCGGGTTTGTTGAAATACTCGGCCTGTTTGTCATCAGCGGCTCGCTGGCCGGTGTAACCGTTCACGGTATTCTGAGGTTTGTGTCCCATAAACGTGTGAAACAGGATGGTGCGTCATGAGAAAAGTTTACCTGTATGCCAGATTTCAGCGTTTCTGGCACTGGATGCAGGCCATAATCATTTTTTCATTGCTGGTTACCGGGCTTGAAGTGCATGGGCTCTTCCATGTCATGGGATATGAAACAGCTTTTCATGTGCACAACGCGCTTGCATGGGGGCTGGTCATCTTCATCGTGCTGGCTTTTTTCTGGTACATTACAACCGGCGATTTTCGTCAGTACCTTACCGAGGGCAACCTGCTGGAAAAAATTCTGACGCAGGTTCGCTACTACCTTATCGGCATATTTAAAAACGAGCCGTATCCGTTTAAGAAAAACGAAATTTCCCGGCTCAATCCTTTACAGAGAATCACCTACCTGATGCTTACCCTTGTTGGGCTGCCGCTGCAGATTATATTTGGTTTTGCCTACTACTATTGTAACGAGCTTGTCGCGCTCGGCATGAACCCCGGCTGGATAGAGCCTATCGCGGTTATTCATACATTGCTCGCCTATCTGCTGATCGGCTTTGTCATCATGCACGTCTACATGACCACCACCGGCCATACCCTCACCTCCAACATCAAAGCGATGATCACCGGCTGGGAAGAGGTGGATGAGTGAGAAAGAAGAGGAAAGTCAAAAGTTAGAAGTCAAAATTCAAAAAGGGACCCGCGTTGTTTTGCAGGGGCGAATAATTACTCGCCCGTAGCGTAGGGGTGAGCAGTGGCACTGGATGATACGGCTGACCAGAATCTTTTTGTTGCCTTGTGCATTTAAAGCTCGCGAAGTGTTCCTTTTTCTTGCTCTTCCGAGGCTTCCCTGATCAGAAAATCCAGTTTTCCTTTTGCTGAGTCCTTCACCAATTGGGCATCCCATTGTTCCATGTCTTTTTCATGGACCCAGTTCATCAGCTGCATGAACTCCTTGTGGGATAACGATTCTATAGCTGCTTTGATATCATTAACTGTTGTCATGACGCATCACCTCATTCTATTCATTGAACATCATTACCATTCAATTTCGCTACTCCCGAGGAAAAATCAAAGAAGCCAGAAATAACCGCCATCATAAATGCCTGCACGGCCATCACAGGCCATACTCTCACCTCCAATATCAAGGCGATGATTACCGGCCGGGAAAAGGGGGGGAATGATAAACACGCCAGCCCCGTGAAAATTGAGCATCATTTTCATGGGGCTGGCACTTAATGCTTCAGGAATATTGAGGAGTGCCTTGCATCACAGACAGCAAAAATGAACGGCAGTGGGGGAACTTAACCGCTTGCATCAAAGCAGCCATGTGTATCAGGTAAGAACTCGATGAGTGATCATGCGGGAAAAAAATTAACATTTCTTTACGCCCTGAAATCGTTATACTGGTAATGATTTGGTTGTACTCAAATGACCCAGGCGGTTAAAGAGATTCCCGTATGCCTTTTTCACGCAGGAAATTCCTTGTCCGTACAGCGCAAGGTGCTGTTATGTTTTGTTTGCTTCCGGGGCTGTCTGCATGTGACGGGCTGACCAGGCAGGAAGAGACAAAAGGTGACGGTTATGACGCTCTGGTATCCCTGATAGGTCGTGAGCGTACCGAAATCCTCTGGTACGCCTCCTTTGCTCCCAGCAGTCATAACACACAGCCGTGGATGGTTACCATTAAAAGCCCTGATAATTGGGTAATAGGTTCGGCCGAGAACCGCTGGCTGCCGGAAGTTGATCCGAAAAATCGGGAAATGCTGCTCTCTATCGGGGCGTTTGTTGAGAATATGGTAACCGCAGCGAAAGCACATGGTTTTCGGGTGAAAATCCGTATGCTTGCAAGAAATCCGTTTGATCCCGAGCTTCTGTCCCTTGAACTGCAGAACTCTGAACGGGAGGAATATCCTCTTCAGCGTCTCCTTGAACGCAGAACCTTACGTACAGGTTTCAAAAGTGAAGACATCGACCCGCAGGACTTTTCATTCATCGTCGGCGGGGATGAAGGGTTCCTTTACTATCCGCCTTTATCAACCCAGGCGGGATGGCTCGATGAGGCCACCGTTGCAGCGAACCGGCAGCAGGTAGACCGGCAGAACGTTCAGGAAGAGCTTGCCCGATGGATACGATGGTCGGGTGCGGATGCCCGGAAGTACCGTAACGGCCTTACCCCGGCGGCAATGGATATTACAGGTCTTGCCGGATGGTATGTGAGAAATTTCTACGGTACAAGCGATGTGCTGAGCAAGGATTTCCGCAATGCAACTGTTGAACGGGTAAAAAAACAGGTAGCAGAAAGCGGGGGCTGGATCGTGATCACCTCGGAACATAACTCTCCAACATCCCTCATTGAAACAGGACGCCGCTTCGAACGAATGTTTCTCAGGGTGAAGGACCGCTCTATCGGCGTCCATCCAATGTCACAGGCGCTCGAAGAGAAGCCCTGGTCGGAAAAGGCCGCGGAAGTGCTCATGCTGGTTAAACCACCGCAAATTCTTCTCAGAGTCGGGTATACACGGGATTATCCTGCCCCTGTAAGCCTGAGGATGCCCCTTGCAGCAATCACTACTGCAAACAAGGGGTGAGCGATGTGCTTTCAGCCTGGCGCCGTTCAGCGGATCAGCCCCATGCCTGACTCGTGGACATTTTGAATGGTAAAGGAGGAACCATGGACTTACACATACCGATCAATTTTCTTGATGAGCTGAAGTCGAATAATGACAAGGAATGGTTTCAGAAACATAAAGCCCTGTACGATGAGGCCAGAGGAGAGTTTGAGCAGTTTATCGGGATTCTGATCCCGGTCATCAGGGATATAGATCCGGATGTGGATGCAATGCACCCTAAAGAATGCATGTTCAGGATATTCCGTGATGTGAGATTTTCAAAAGACAAGTCGCCCTACAAAACGAACTTCGGTGCGTTCATCGCAAAAGGCGGGAGGAAAAGCCCGTATGCGGGGTATTATATTCACGTGGAACCCGGTCAGTCGTTTGTCGGTGGAGGTGCTTATATGCCTGAATCCCAATATCTGAAAGCCATCAGGACAGAGATTTACGATAATGTTGACGAATATAAAACCATTATATGCGGAACGGGTTTTAAAAAATATTTTGGCGGAATATTCGGAGAAAAGCTGAAGACCGCTCCAAAGGGCTTCCCAAAGGATTTTCCCGATATCGATCTGTTGAAAAACAAGCATTACGCTGTCGCCTGCAAGGTTGATGATGACTATTGGTTCTCGGACAACCTGATAGACGACCTGGCAGAAGTCTTCAAGGAACTGTTCGTGTTCAACAAGTTCATTAATAATGTGATCAGCAGGGTTGTAAAGGATTGATGTTATCATAAACATATGCAGATAAGAGATAACGTTATTCAATGGCTTCTGGAAAATGACAATCCTCCCGTACGGTACCTGACCCTGACGAAGCTGCTTAACCAGCCGGAAACAGCCCCGGAAGTACGGCAAACCAAAGCACGCTTCATGGAGTACAACGCAACGCAGGGAATCCTCAAGCATAGTAAAGAATTTTGGAAAGACGACGACCGGGCATACTGGAAATACACCGGCAAGTATTGGCAGTTAATCTTCCTCGGACAATTTATGGCGGACGGGAAGGACCCGCGTATTGTCGAAGGAGTAGACGACCTATTGCGCAAACGCAAATGGGTGATGAAGAGTGGAGCTCAATGCTTGACCGCCAATCTTCTCACTGCCTTCAGGCGTCTTGGCTATGGTGATCACCCGGTTGTAGTTGAGGAAACCGAGTCTTTGGCAGACCGGATTGTCACTGATTGCGGGATACAGTGCACGGCGATGGATTACAGTTTACTGTCACGCTGTTACATGGCTTTGCCAAAGCTTTTGCTTCTCTTTGCAGAAATACCTTCTCAAAAGCGATCGGCAAAAATAAACTCGGCAGTAGAGTTTCTCGTACGGAAGTTGCTGGAAAACGAGATTTATGTATACGTACCTTCTGCTCGAAAAGAGTGGCAGAAGATTCTGGACACAGCACCAAAACGTGCTGATCTGCCCAAGGGACAAACCGTTAAAAACTGGGTATCCAAACAAAAGCACGCATTCCTCGACTCGCATGCTTTGGGGGCAAGAATACCGAAGCGGGGATGGGTCAGTTTTGGTTTTCCATTACATTACAATTCAGACATATTGGAAGCAATGTACGTGCTGGCCCTTCTTGAAACAACAATGACTCCAAAACTGGAAAAACCGTTAAAAATCATTAGAGAGAAGATGACACCGGAAGGTACATGGGTAATGGAAAATTCTTTGAATGGAAAAATGTGGGTAGATGTAGAAGAAAAAGGAAAACCCAGTAAATGGATTACTTATTTTGCCCTGTATGTGTTACGTAAATATGAATAGAATCGTGAAAAACCTTGGCAGGGGAAAGAACATGCATACCGCGTTATTGCTGTTATCAAGCCTTTTTCTGGTCGGCTGTTCTGTGCTGGGCAAGCCGATGGCGGAGGAGGCATCCTATACCCTTCTGAAAAGCGACGGGAAGTATGAGATACGGCAGTATGAACCGATGATACTTGCGGAAACGTCCATTGAGGGAGATTACAGGTCCGCCAGCGGCAAGGCGTTCAGCAAACTTGCAAGCTATATCTTCAGCAAGAACAGGGCACAGTCCGAAATAGGGATGACAGCCCCGGTTCTGCAAGAGCAAAGGCGTGAAAAGATTACAATGACCGCACCGGTGATCCAAAAGAAAGCGGGTGAAGAGTGGATTACGGCATTTGTTATGCCCGCAGAATATAACATCGAGACAGTCCCGCAGCCCCTTGATCCGGATATTGTCTTGAGAGAAGTTCCGGCTGCAAAGGTTGCGGTTATTCGGTACTCCGGTCTTAATTCAGAGAAAAATATCAGCAAGTATTCGGAACAATTGAAGGCATGGATCGGCAGTCAAGGATATCGTCCGGTATCAAAACCGAGGGCCGCAAGCTTCAATCCCCCTTGGACACTGCCCTTTCTCAGGCGGAATGAAGTGCATATTGATGTAGAAGGGCATCCCTAAAGACCATGCCGAGCTGTTGCCGGCTTGTCAGGGCTCATGGCGGCTTTTCGTGGTTTTCCGAATGTTTCTCGGCCTGAAATTTTTTCTTCTCTCCCGAGACTGATATGCATGTTTGGCCGTCAAAGTTTATCTTATGGCGACCTGTCAAGACCATTTACTGGGTGTGTTATGGATGTAACCCGACTGAAAAAAGGCCACGATCTTGCAATTGCCGGAAAGCCGGAAAAGCGCCTGACCTATGCGGGGCGGCCTGCCTGGCTGAAAATCCGGCCGTCGGATTTCCATGGGATAAAACCAAGACTGCTGGTAAAGGAAGGGGATCATGTAAAGGCCGGCGCCCCGGTATTCTGCAGCAAAAACAATCCTGACCTGCTCGTTACCGCACCCGGATCCGGCAGAGTCGCGACCATCGTTCAGGGGGAAAGGCGTTCCATAAACGAGATCATCATTGATCTTGACAGAAGCGAATCTTTCGAGACGTTCGAGACTTTCAGTGAAGAAGCGGTTGCGTCGCTTTCCTCCGGAAGGATAAAAGAGCAGCTGCTGCGCTCGGGTTTGTGGCCGGTAATCAGACAGCGCCCGTTTTCATCGGTAGCCGACCCGGACAGGCTTCCGAAAGCTGTTTTTATTTCAACGATGCCTACTGCTCCGTTTGCTCCCGATACGGATTATCTGCTTGAGCAGGATGCCTCGGGACTCCAGACGGGCCTGATCGTCTTGAAAAGGCTTACCGGAAAACCGGTGCATCTTGTTACCGGAGAAACATCATCAAACACTATTCTTGCCAGCGCGAAGCATGTTGTTCATCACCGCTTCAGCGGCCCTCATCCGGCAGGCAATGTCGGCATCCATATCCATCATATAGCACCGATCAGGAACAGAGACGATATTGTCTGGTATATTGCCTTGCAGGATGTTCTGAGAATTGGCCGGCTGTTCCTCAAGGGAAAGCTCCCGGTTGAAAAAATCGTGACAATAGGCGGCGAATCGATAGAAAAAAGACACTATGTGAAAACCAGGCAGGGAATGATGCTTAAGGATATCCTGTGGGATAACCGTCTTGAAGATAATTCCCGCCTGGTTTCCGGGGATGTTCTTACCGGTTTGAAAAGCTTGCCGGAGGACCCGTTGGGGTATTACCATGAGATCATTTCGGTGATCCCGGAAAAGACCGGGCGCGATCTTATCGGATGGCTCATGCCCGGCTTGAAAAAATACTCGGTGACCAATCTTTTTCTGTCGCGCTTGAGAAACAATCAGGGAGCACGTCTCGATACCGGCATGAACGGCAGTCCCAGGGTCATGGTTCCTTTCGGAAACATCGAGTCGGTTCTGCCCATGAACATCCTCCCTACCTTTCTGATAAAAATGATCCTTGCCAGGGATATAGACGAGATGGAAAAGCTGGGAATCTATGAGTGCGATCCTGAAGACTTTGCGCTGTGTTCTTTTGTTGACGCCTCGAAAACGGAAATTGCCGAAATTATTCGGGAAGGCTTGGAGTATGTTGAGAAGAACGGTTAGCATATGAGCGGCTTGAGAAAATTTCTCGATAGCATGGAGCCTCATTTCGGCGAGGGTGGCAAGTGGAGCAGGCTTGCTCCCTTGTACGAGATGGTCGATACCCTTTTTTATGTCCCGGGAACGGTGACATCGACCGCACCCCATATCAGGGATACCATCGATATGAAGCGATCGATGTTTACGGTAATTGTCGCACTCATGCCCGCTCTGCTGTTCGGCATCTACAACACCGGCTATCAGGCTGATCCCGGTGCCGGGATCATGCAGAATGTCCGGACGGGTTTTTTTGCTGTTCTGCCGCTTATTCTTGTTTCCTATATCGCCGGCGGATTGTGTGAGCTGCTTTTCGCGATTATCCGCAGGCATGATATCAATGAAGGGTTTCTCGTTACCGGACTGCTTCTGCCGATGACCCTCCCTCCGGACATTCCTCTTTGGATGGTGGCTGCGGGCATATCGTTTGGAGTGGTCATCGGCAAGGAGGTAACGGGCGGAACCGGATACAACGTGTTCAATCCCGCACTTGTAGCCCGCGCTTTTATATTTTTCGCCTATCCCGGAGAGATGTCAGGCGATTCGGTCTGGTCGCTTGCCGATGAATTAACCGCAGCAACCCCTCTTGCCGTGGCGTCATCCGTTCAAGGCACCAACGCCGCGACGCTTGTTTCCAGTGCGGGTTACAGCATAAAGGAGATGTTTGTCGGTTTGATCCCCGGTTCTGTTGGCGGAACTTCCACCATGGCTATTCTCGCAGGAGCAGTCATTCTCATTGCGACGAGAATAGCCAACTGGCGGATCATGGCCGGAAGCCTTGCCGGCATGGTCGCAGCCGCGTTTCTTGCAAACACCCTCGCCCCGGCTTCCCAAAATACCATGCTTTCTCTCTCCCCGCTCCACCATCTTGTCATGGGGGGTTTTGCTTTCGGTGTTGTCTTTATGGCAACAGACCCGGTCAGTGCTTCTCAGACCGATAAAGGCCGGTGGATCTACGGTATCCTTATCGGAGCACTTTGCGTCATGATTCGCGTGCTGAACCAGGCTTTTGTAGAAGGGATCATGCTGGCCATTCTTCTCGGGAACACGTTTGCACCCATGATCGACTACTTTGTGCTGCGGCAAAATATTGCAAAAAGACAGAAAGCTTATGCCAGGCAGTAACAGCTATACATACTTTTTCGTGATAACAATGGCCGTTATCTCCGCGCTGCTGCTTTCGGTAATGAAGATAAGCCTCCAGGAGCGGCAGGAGTTCAACAAGGCGCTCGATACCAAAAAGAATATCCTGAAAGCCGTGGGAGCGCTCGAGCCGGTTATGAACAGCGCCGATGTCGAGGAGCTGTACACCTTGAAGTTCACCAGACAAGCCGTCCGGGACAGCCAAGGCAACGAGCATGGGTTTTATATCTATGGTTCACCCGAAAGCCCTGAAGGATATGTGCTTCCGATATCCGGAAAAGGGGTATGGTCAACCATTAACGGTTTTATAGCGCTCGAGCCGGACAAAAACACCGTGAAGGGTATATCCTTTTATGACCACGGCGAAACTCCGGGCCTTGGTGGTGAGATTGAAAAAGATTTCTTTACCAGCCGGTTTGCCGGCAAAAAAATTTTCAAAGACGGTGAGCTGGTTTCCGTAACCATAGCAAAAGGCAGACTTCAGGAACAGAGCGACTACGCTGTTGACGGCATCAGCGGTGCCTCGCTGACAACAGAGGGCATCAACCGTTTTTTGCGGGACGATCTGACGGACTACCTGATGATGCTCGGGAAATAGCCGACACAAGGAAAGAAACATGGCAACACGGAAAAACTTCAGTATTGTGGCCGGTCCTCTGAGCCGGAGCAACCCGATCACCACGCAGGTTCTTGGAATATGCTCGGCTCTTGCGGTCACTGTTAAAGTGGATACCGCACTGGTCATGTCCGGTGCGCTCATCTTTGTGCTGGTTGGCTCGAACACCATTGTTTCGGCATTACGCAACCTGATTCCTTCAAGGGTAAGGATTATCGTCATGTTGACCGTTATTGCCACACTTGTCATTGTTATCGACCAGCTTCTCAAGGCTTTCCTGTACGATATCAGTAAACAGCTAAGCATTTTTGTCGGCTTGATCATCACCAACTGTATTGTGCTTGGCAGGGCCGAGGCCTTTGCCCTGAAAAACAGCATGCGGGAATCGGCCCTCGACGGTTTGGGAAACGCTATGGGATACGGCCTGATTCTTCTGCTTGTGGCAGCCGCGAGGGAATTGTTTGGCAGCGGCTCATTGCTTGGGCTCCAAATCGTTCCGGATTTCCTTTATGCGGGGCAAGGAGGCTGGTACGTAAACAACGGTTTGATGCTTCTTGCCCCCGGGGCGTTCATTATCCTCGGGCTGCTTATCTGGCTGCAGAGAACAGTAACCGGTTATAGGGAGGAATAGATGGAAGCATTGTCGCACTACCTGAGCCTGGCGGTAGAAACCATATTTATCAAGAATATCCTGCTGGCTTACTTTTTAGGGATGTGCTCGTTTCTTGCCATTTCCAGAAAGGTTGAAACATCTATCGGCCTTGGCCTTGCCGTGGTGTTTGTCAACGGCATAACCGTCCCGGTGAACTGGATGATCCACGAGTACCTGCTCGGGCAGGGTGCCTTGCAGTGGACAGGTATCGCAGGTATGGAACAGGTTGACCTGAGCTTTCTGACATTTATCGTCTTTATCGCCACCATTGCTGCTATGGTGCAGCTTGTCGAGATGGTTCTCGACAGGGTCAGCCCGACGCTGTACCAGTCTCTCGGTATCTTCCTGCCATTGATAGCGGTTAACTGCGCGATTCTTGGTTCATCGCTTTTCATGGTTGAAAGGGAGTATGACCTGATGGAAGCAGCCGTATTCGGTGCAAGCGCGGGGATTGGTTTTTTTCTTGCAATCGTAACACTGGCGACCATGCGTTACAAGCTGAAATACTCCAACGTACCGAAAGGGCTGCGGGGACTGGGTATCGCCATGCTGCTGACCGGCCTGATTTCCATGGCGTATATGTCGTTCTCGGGTATCAACCTTTAGGAAGCCGTTTAACTATTTTAAGACTCTGCCGAATGCTTGTTGCTCTCTCAGCTGTTCTGGTTTTTGTGGCGGTTGTCATCCTGCTCGTCACCGTGCTCAATGCTGCGGCCAACAAGCTGTTGCCTCAGGGAAAGGTCATGATTACCATCAACGACAACCACGAGAAAACCCTGTCGGTCAGCTCCGGCGGTACCCTGCTGTCAACCCTTTCCGACGAAAAGATTTTCATTCCTTCCGCATGTGGAGGGGGGGGCACCTGCGGCATGTGTAAATGCCGGATTACCGAAGGAGGGGGGCAGGTGCTGCCTACAGAACTTAATCACATCTCCCGCCCGGAGATCAAGCAGGATGTACGGCTCTCCTGCCAGGTGAAAGTCAGGGAGGACATGAAAATTTACGTACCCGAAGAGATATTCAGCATCCGCCAGTGGGAGTGCACCGTTCTTTCCAACCGCAATGTTGCAACATTTATCAAGGAGTTCGTGCTTGAACTTCCTGAAAAGGAAAAACTCGAGTTCAAGGCCGGCGGCTATATCCAGATAGATATTCCGGAATACCCGGAAATACATTTTTCAAGTTTCGACATTGAACAGAAGTACCGGGATGACTGGGACAAGTTCAACATGTGGCAGCTCGTGAGCCGCAATGAAGCCGCAACATTCAGGGCATATTCCATGGCCAATTACCCGGCGGAAGGCAATGTTATCATACTGAATGTTCGTATAGCAACCCCTCCTCCGGGCCTTTGGCAGAACGCTCCTCCTGGTGTTGGCTCTTCATATATCTTCAATCTGAACCCGGGGGACAATATCCGCGTCTCGGGACCCTACGGCACGTTTTTCATCAAGAACTCCGACAGGGAGATGGTTTATATCGGTGGAGGCGCGGGCATGGCTCCTATGCGTTCACACATCTTTCATCTTTTCAGGACACTGAAAACCGATCGCAAGGTTTCCTTCTGGTACGGTGCACGCTCCCGTAAGGAAATGTTTTACGATGAAGAGTTCCAAGCCATTGCCAGGGAATTTCCCAACTTTACCTATCATGTCGCGCTTTCGGAACCGCTTGCGGTAGACAAATGGGACGGATTGACCGGTTTTATTCACAACGTGCTTTACGAGCACTATCTCAAGGATCACGAAGAGCCCGAGGAGATAGAGTATTACATGTGCGGACCGCCGGTTATGGTTTCATCGGTTGACAAGATGCTCTACAGCCTCGGAGTTGAGCAGGAGATGATATCGTACGACGAATTCTCTTGAGGGCGCCCTTAAGGGTATTTCTGTGAGGGGATATAGGTCCCATAAGGCCTATGGGACCTATGAGCCAGTTGCCTCGTAGTATTGGCGGTTCAACAAATCAACAGTTCGACAAACTGTGCGGCCTCAGGATTCCTGCTTGTTTTTATTGGTCATTTCTTCCCTGACGCTTTCGGGACGAGCACAACCGGGATGGTTGATCCTTTTACTACGCCTGAGCAGACCGAACCGACCAAAAGCTGGTAGATGGTTTTGTGCCCATGTGAACCCAGCATAACAAGATCCGGCCCTTCTTTTTCAGCCTGTGCAAGAATTGCTGTTACGGGATCCCCGTGCACAACCGAGAATGAAGTTTCTATCCCGTCCTTATTCAGAGTGTCGGCAATGTTCTGCAGATGCTTGAAGTTTTTATCATGCAGTATGGGAACAGTGTCTCCCTCCTCGGAGGAGTCAGGTTCACGGTAGTATTTTTCCGGAGGATGATAATGCGGTTCGATCGTTGGATGAAACTCGATGCCTTGGTTCTCCTCTGGCAGTACGTGCAGCAGGATGACTGTTGCCGATGATGCTTTTGCAAGCTTCCGCGCGGCTTTAACTACGCTAGCCGCCACGTCTGAAAAATCCAGAGCCACGAGTATTTTCATGATTGCTCCCTCCCGGTCGACCTCGAAACGTGCGCTTACAGTTCCCTATGGCAGCTCATACACCCGGCAGAGGCACAATCCGGAGCATTAACGCTGTTTTCCCCGAGCTGGAAAACCCACAACATTCGACTTCAAAAGGGTGAACGGCATGTTTGATGAATCCCCGCCTGCTTTGCGAGACTGAAGGGCACCTCTATTTATTTGCCGTGAGCGCCCTGAAAGGAATCAACAAAGCGTTACCCAGCCCTGCATGCTGCCGGAACACTGTTTCCCGGAAAAATTATACCTGGGGTTGACGACGTTGAACCTGCTGCTGAATTAAAAGGAAAAGGGCTGCAACAACACCGGGAACCCAGAATAGAAGCGTTAAAAGCCCCACAAGCATAATTGTTCCGACTTCCCTGTCCAGCACGGCAGCCGGCGGGCAGATGACGGCAAGTATCCATTTGCGAATGTCTATCATGGTATTCTCCGGATTAAGGAATTAAGGGTTATTTTTTTCCAAAATTTAATACTTCTCGGCTCAACAAGCAACGGTAAATGCGTTACTCCGTATGAAATAGCTTACCGGTTCACGAGCACTCTTGCAAATTACCGGTAAAATTTTAAATTACTAACCCCCGGTTGCGGACATCAAGCATGGACCAAGTCCATTGATCATATCACTATTCAGAGGTAGCGACTCAGGATTGTTAACATAAACGTGTAAAAGCTTGCATAAAAAATTTCATCCTGACATGGTTTCGGATGATTTTGAAAAGGTGCTTGAGGAACCGAACTTCAACAACCCAAGCACATCTCCAGACCCGCCAGGTCCTTACGCCGACCTTGAAAAAAAGTACCGAAAGAACAAATTCAACAAGAAAAAGAATTATTACCCTGAACTTTTCGGCACGCAGGGCCTGTGTTTGCCTGACCGCCCAAAAAATTCAGGCAACAAGGTCAGGAAAAAAAAGGCGACAAAGTCTAAAAAAAAACCTGGATCCAAAACCAATCGGCTTACTCAAGAGAATCAATAGAGCAGAAGCTCTGAAATCGTTTCAGTAAAACCCCTGGGTGTATGACCGGGCTTAAAATATTGTCTGAAAAACAGGTGGGTTGTATTTGAAATCTTCTCTCAATACCTTTAGCTTTTTAAAAGTAGAGGAATTGCCATTCTTTAAATAAACCGGAACATGTTGCTCATCAATCGCTTTATCGGTCTCATTGAAGACCATGCCGAATCACTTTCACTCAGATGGGTGAATGAGGTTCGGACCAATTCCCTGACCAGGGGTTACGCGAAGCTATCCAAGAATGAACTTCATGATATAGTTTTTACTCGTTTCAGGAGACTCGGAAAGTGGATCGAAAAACGTGAGGGCCTTGAAAAAGATATCGCCGAAAACTTCTGCAAGATAGGCAGGTCGCGAGCCCAATCAGGGATTGTATCCAGCGAGGTGGTCTACTCATTGATTCTCGAAAAGGATATTCTCTGGCATTATATCCAGAACGAGGGCATCATCAACGAGGGTATCGATATGAACCGTGCTTTGCAGTTTATCGACAGGCTGAACTACTTCTATGACAAGGCAATTTACTTTTGTCTTGTCGGTTATGAAAACGCACATCTTGATGAAGACAAAGTCAAACAGGAAGGCGTATTCGAAAAGACCTTCGAAGGGTTCAAGCACTGGATTATAAGGGAGTAGCCATACGCAGCGAGGTTGTGTCTTTTTTGAACCATGCAGTGCGAGATTCATGCTCATCGCGGTGCCCGGTCTTTCTTTCCGGAAAATACCATCCCCGCATTTTTGAAAGCGGTCGAGCTTGGGGTTGATGCAATCGAGCTCGATCTCTGTATCTCCGCAGATAACCGGGTTGTTGTTTCCCACGATCCATACATGGAGGCGGGGTTGTGCGCGGCACCTGACGGAAGAGTGCTGACGAAGAAGGATGAGGCGCTTTACGTACTCTATAAGATGAAGTACTCGGATATCGGCCGTTTTAACTGCGGGTGCACTTCGGCTGAGTTTCCCCGCCAGGAAAAGGTTCAGGCGGTAAAGCCTCTCCTTGAGAACGTGTTCCGTTCCGTGGAACAGCGATTGGAAAAACTGCGGCGCCCGGGCAGGGTAATCTACAACCTGGAAGTGAAGTCCGGCGCCAAGGGCGACGGGCTCCTGCACCCTCCCCCGCAGGAGTATTCCAAGCTTGTGTGTACAGTTATCAAGGAGTCTGGCGTTTCTTCCCGCATACGGGTACAGTCGTTTGATGCCCGCATTCTCCGGGAGGCAAGAAAAATCCTTCCGGCGCTCTGTCTCGGCCTGCTGGTCAGGAGGTGGCAAAGCCCGGAAGCCGAACTCAACCGGCTTGGCTTCAAGCCGGATTACCTGAACCCCTTCTTCCCCATGGTTAACCGCAACCTTGTCGAGATGCTGCATGAACAAGGCATCCGCATTGTCCCCTGGACGGTCAACGCCCCGGAAACCATGAAAGCTCTTGCCAAGATGGGTGCCGACGGCATCATCACCGATCACCCTGAGATCGCCCTGGAAATTTTAGCCGAGTGAAGTTTCCTTTTCATACACTGTCTTGGGCCCCGTGTTCCTTTGCCAACCGGAAACCGCCCGCCAAACGAAATCATCAGGGCACCCAAAATCAGCAGAAGCGGCCCTTATCCAGCTCTTCTGTGATGGACATACAGGCTTGCCGGAGCTCTCCCAGTGCATCCTGACTGGCTTTTCCCGGGGCAAACTCCGCCCTGTCGATTGCATCGAGCAGGGCAAACAGTTTTTTACTGAAGGTTTCCCCCATCCCCTGTTGCTCCAGCTCTTGTTTCAGTTCGCTCCTTGTCAAACCCCGTGGCTCTGTGCTGCAGTAATGCTTGATTGCCGTATACAGCTTGTTGCGCAGCTCCGGCAGTGAGCTCACCGGTTTCCGCTCCCGTGCATTGTTTTGGCCGAGACTTTCTTTCATCGGTTTATCTGCCGGGCGGCGGGCCTGCAGGAACTTTTTCAGCAAGAAGTAGAGCAGAACGGCAGCCAGGGCGATGAACAACGCGGAAAGCAGCCGGACCAAAACCGGTGACCGGTTGTCTTCAACGCTTTCAGGCTGCGCACTCCCAGGCGCAATCCGTTGCCCTTCTTCCTCCGCGGCTCCAGGATTTCCAGTTGACGGGGAAGCCTGCGGCGGCTGTACCGTCAGGGTGAGGTTTTTTGAAGATACCGTTGCATAGTCTTCCCTTCCGGGGTCGAATGCGGTAAACGTGACAGGTGAAAAGGTAAATGTTCCCGGTTTTCCTGCCTGCAGGGTTATCGTTCTGGTGAAGCTTCCCGTTGTCCCCCCGGAAGTGCTGTCAAATATTCCGGCGGACGCGGTTTCAATCCAGGTAAAACCATCAGGCAATGAAAGCGGTATTTCCGGAAGGATTCGAAAATTGCCTCTGCCCGTGATGGTGGTTGTAAGCAGCAACGGCGAACCTGCAGGGAAGGTGTCCCTGTCGGTGACGGCAGCGGCGGTGAATGTTCCTACGGCTCCGCTGAATCCCGCCGGTTTGGGTTCCGGAAGAGGTTTGACATGCAGCGTTACGTCGGGTGCGGCAAGAGTGAGCGAGTCGTCGGGTATGGATTCGTTCCCTATTGCCAGATCTCTGGGAATGGTGCAAAGCAAACGGTAGCCGGTGACTCTGAGCCTACCGCTTTGGACGGGAATCAGTTTCATGCGCTTGATAACCGCGCTCCGGTAGGCTTCACCGTCAATGATCTCGGATCTGCTCGGTATAAGTCTTCGAGGAGTGCTGTCTTCAGCCCATATTCCCTGATGAACCGGATTTTCGATGTCTCTGATTTTCGGAGCGATCCCCTTGAAGAACAGGGTATAGGAGAGTTCCACTTCTTCTCCTGAAAACGGGTTCTGATTGCTGACATACGTTGCAAGAAAAAGGTCTTTTTTCGGGCCGTTTTCCCGATCTGCATCCGAAGCCCTGACCGGCCCAGGGAAACAAAACAGCAGCAGGAAAATTACCATCCTGTATACCAGCGATTTCACAGCGGCGGATTATTGTTTCAGTTCAATGGAACGCTCAGCAGCGGCTCTCACGGTGTCGATCATGGCCTGGCGAACATTATGGGCATCCATCCGCTTCAGACCGGCTTCGGTTGTCCCTCCGGGCGTTGTGACATCTTTTATGAGGTCTTCAAGGCTTTTTTCGCTCTCCAGCACCATTTTCGCCGCACCGAGCATGGTCTGTGCACTGAGAGCCACGGCGTCTTCTCCGGACAGGCCGCATTGTACCCCGCCTTCCGCCATAGAAGCGATAATGTGAAACATATAAGCCGCTCCGCTCCCCGAGACGGCAGTGGCAGCATCCATCAACGGCTCGTCGAGCACCAGCACCCTGCCGACGGCATTGAAAATTTTTTTCGCTTTTGCAACGTCGTCGCCGGTTGCACATTCCCCCCCGCTTATGGCGGTCATGCCTTCTCCCACAAAGGATGGTGTGTTGGGCATCACACGGACAACACGCATATCTTCACCTGAGTGCGTTCTTATGAACTCGGAGGTAATTCCGGCGGCAACGCTTATCAACAGATGCTCCGCTGTAAGGTTTTCCTGAAGCTCATCGAGAACCTCTTTTACCTGATAGGGTTTCACCGCCAGGATGATGATATCCGCCGCCCGCGCAACTTCTTTCATGGAAGTTCGAAGTGCAATACCGAATTCATCCCTGACAGCTTCCATGGCAGCGGGATCTTTATCGAAACCTGAAATTTCATTGCCGCTGTCGCACACAAGCCCTGAAATAAGAGCTCTCGCGATCCTGCCCGTCCCGATAAAGCCGATTGTTGTTTTGCTCATGTTGTTGTCGGTTTATTTGAAGCGCAGCTTGAAAACGAGGATCATCAGCAACAGCAGAAGGGTAATGCCGTTTGCTATAATCATGGGCAGGCTCTGGTTGACATAACCGTAACAGAGCCAGAGAAACACCCCAATAGTCATTAACACCGCCCAAAGCAGGCTGATGTCCCTTGTTCTTCTCGAACGGAATACCTTGATTGCCTGAGGAAAAAAGGCAAGGGTGGTCAACACCCCTGCTGCATAGCCTATATACTCAATCTCTTGCATAATCACCACAGATGTATTTCATGTTTTTGCATGTGAAGATACAAATGGAGCAGGGATTTCCCCATCACCTTTATTACCGTTTTTTGAAGCGTTTTTTCTGAATAGAGCTACATTACATGAGACAAAGAGAAGAACCGTTCTGTTTGCTGCTCTGGCTCAGCTTACGGTCATGCCCTGCCTCGGCGTGATAATCAGCAGCGTGCTGTCACTGCCCGAAGAGACCATGATCGGCATGGTACTTGTCGGGAGCCGTCCAGCGCTTTGCCGGGAGCACTTTTCAGTCTCTGGCACAATCTTTCGGGGATTCCGCTTGCGAAGTACCGGGAAGGGGGAAGGAAAAATAAAACAGCGGACCTGAAACAAGTCCGCTTTTGTATAGGGGCCTCAATTGCTGTGAGCGACCTGAGGATACGCAACAAATCGAGATGCCCTGCCGTTTTCAATGAAACAGGAGGTTACAGCACCAACTGCCTGCTTGAAAACCGCTCACTTTGCAGAGCTCTCTTCAACCATGTAGGCAACAGAATTAGCTACTTCCTCGTCGGTCAAAGCGTCATTGCCGCCTCTTGCAGGCATGCTGTATTCGGCGGTATAACCCTCGATGGATTTGGAAATCAAGGTTTCCATACCCTGCTCGATGCGGACGGTCCATCCGTTAACATCCCCTGTTTTCGGTGAACCAAGTATGCCTTCATCATGACATCCTGCACAGTTTGCATCGTAAATCTCTTTGCCGTTTGCAAGATCATACTGGCTTGCAAGTGCGCTTTCAGATGCGCCTTTGGAAGAAGCTTCTGCAGCTGGTTCCGGTGCACCGCCGCCGCACCCGATAAAGAAAATGCCGCAGAGGACGGTTGTCGGTAGGATTTTTTTCATGTTGTTCTCCTTCGTTCATAATGAGGGCACCTCTATTTATTGTCATAGCGGTTCAAGTGCGAGGCGAACGGAGCGCAGAAACCGGAGTGTACATAGAGTACATGAGGATTTCGAGCACCGGTCAACGATGCAATTGAAGCGCGGAATAAATAAATAGAGGTGCCCATAATGTAGGTAGTGCCGATATGTGTTAACCATAACGAAATGGAAATATAACGGTTAACAACAGAAAAATAAAAACATTCATGCCCCGAATGAAAAAGGATAGAAAGGAAAAATTCTTTCAGATGCGCTTCAACACTTGCTGTTTCAGGTCGTGGCGGGAAAGCGCATACAGGTGCGTATAAAACAGATTGAACAAAAGTACCGCGGCCTTCGCGCTGGGTGCCGCGAGGCCGCGCCGCAGCGAGTTCCCGATGGTAAAGATTTCAGCGGTTAGTTTTGAATAACTCTCGACAAAGTCCGGCAGGTTGATATTTTTCGGCTGGTAAAGCATCTTCTGACCGAACGTATAACGATAGGCAGTAAGGTCGCCGGGGTCAAAAAGCAGCCGTCCCTCCTCCCTGAGGCGTTCAAACACGCTGGTTCCCGGATTAGGCCGGAGAATGTTGATCCCAGGCACATCCAGCTTTGTTGCACGTATGAAATCAAGGATTGCTGCCGGGGTTTCCAGCGTGTCGCCGTCCAGTCCGTAGATAAAGCTTCCATACAGGCTGATGCCCGTGTTGCGGATGTTGATGATGGCTTCGGCAAGCTCCGCCGAGCTGTTCTGTTTTTTCTTATGGGTGTCTCTGCTTGCAGGTTCGATGCTTTCAATTCCGACAAGCAGTGCTTGGCATCCCGATCGTGCAAACGTTTCAAGCAGGCGGGGCTGCCTGCCGAGCATGGTAGTGGCCTGGCCGAACCAGGTGATCTTGAGCGGGATGAGGCGGTGGAAAAGTTCCTGGGCGTACTCCTCACTGGCGTTGATGGAGTCATCGACGAAAAAGAATATCCGGTTGTCGTGTGCGCTGAAACGCCTGACCTCATCGACGACATCATCGATATTTCTTCTTCGATGCCGGTTGCCGTTGAGAATATGGATATTGCAAAAATCACAGTTGTAGGGGCACCCCCGGCCGGTTTGAATGACGTTTGTCGTGAAATACCGCCTCTTGTCAAGCAGCAAGGACTTAACCGGACGGCATGATGAGAGGTCGGGAAAACCACTGGGGAAATAATTCTCTTTCAGGGTTCCCTTTTTGAGGTCTTCGAGGACGTCGGCCCATATATCGTCAGCCTCGCCGTGAACAAGGACATCGGCATGTTCCCTGCACGAATCGGGGAAAAGGGTGACATGAGGACCTCCGAGCGCAACCCTGTAACCTTTCACCCGAAGGCTTCCGGCAAGGCTGAAAGCCTTCGAAGTCATACCGGTCTGGACGCCGATGCCGATAAGATCCCATGACTTGTCAAGCGGCAGTTCCTCGAAACGAAGGTCGCATATCTGCTGTTCGACACCTTCGACTTCAACGGAGGCCAGGATCATGAGGGCAAGGGAAGGTATGGCAAACTGGGTTTGCTTTATCAGGTTACGTATCGATCTGTCAAGCCACTCCTTCGCCCCTTTTTTCGACCGTCCCTCAAAAAGCGACCTTGCCCCGTCAACTCCACTGTCCGATGCAAGAAATACCAGCAGCACATGTTTCCGGTTATCCATACCTTACCAGTCCTTGTTTGACGGCACGTACTTTTTGGAAGATGTATTGCGATAACTGTTCTGCAGCACGCTCCTCTCGTCTTTTCCCGCCTGCTCAAGCAGGTTTGCCGCAACATCAATGCGGATTTTGGAGCGTCCGGCACCTGTGGGCCGGCTCCCACCCGCAGGCAACGAAGGTGAGAGATTTTTCAAAAGGCGCAAGGTGATTTCATAGTTGAGTTTGCTGTCTTGATCATGAGGATTCAGCAGGAGAGCAGAGCGGTACTCTTTCAGAGATGCTTTCAGCAGCGTCATTTTCGGCTTCTTATCGCCTTCGAGCAAAGCGAGCCGGGCAAATGCATTGCCTGCATTGAACCGGGCGTCTGCTCTGAATGTTTCAGGCTGTTCCGGCATACGCGCTCCCCCCTGGAAGTGCCGGGCAGCGTCAGCAAAACGTCCGGTACGGAAAAGGGTGTTGCCGAGATTATATGCCGCGATAGGGCTGTTCCGGCTTTCCGGCTCATCCCTGATGACGTTCATGTACAGTTCAGCGGCCGACATGAATTTGCCGGCGTCATAAAATCCATTTGCAGCCCTCAGTGTCCTGTAATCCGCCAGAACATCCAAAAACGGAAAGAAGGCAAAAAAAGAGAAGAGGGCTGCCAATAGAAAGCTGCGCATGACCCTTTATTTTTCCATCGTTTCGGTGAACAGGTTAAACAGGTAGTGCGAATCATGCGGTCCGGGGGCCGCTTCCGGGTGGTATTGCACGGAAAAACAAGGCAGCTTCCGGTGCCGCACACCTTCAACGGTATTGTCGTAAAGGTTGAGGTGCGTCAGCTCGAGCTCTTCCGGAAGGGAGTCCATCTCAACGGCAAAGCCGTGGTTCTGGGAAGTGATCTCTATAGACCGGGTTGAGAGACGCTTGACCGGATGGTTGCTTCCGTGGTGGCCGAATTTCAGTTTATAGGTTCTGGCACCGAAAGCCAGCGAAAGAAGCTGATGCCCCAGGCATATGCCGAATATCGGCAACGGGCGTGGCGAGCTGTTCTGCCGCACCAAGTTTCTGATAGTATCGATCGCGTAAGTTACAGCAAACGGGTCACCGGGACCGTTTGAAAGAAACACCCCGTCAGGATTCAGCTTCAGGGCTTCTTCGGCCGTTGTGCTTGCATTGAGTACAGTAACTCTGCATCCGGCATCCTGCAGCATTCTCAAAATGTTTCGTTTGATGCCGTAGTCATAGGCAACAACGTGGTATTTCGCGTCCGGGCAATCCACCGTGTAGCTCTGGGTTGTGCTGACTTTCTTGACAAGGTCGAGTCCGGTCATTTCAGGTATTTGTGAAGCCTTTTCCTGCAGCCTTCTCTGATCATGGTCATACGTTGAGATGCAGCCTCTCATAGCGCCTTTTTCCCGGATTTCGCGAACCAGCTTTCTGGTATCGATTCCGGCCAGACCCATGACTTTCGATGCCTTGAGATATTCGTTCAAGCTGTCAGTTGCTGCGTAATTGCTGTGTATGTTGGACACTTCACGAATGATGAGTGCTGATGCCCAGATTTTTTCAGACTCTCCATCTGTCTTGTTGACGCCGTAATTACCGATAAGAGGATAGGTCATGACCACCATCTGTCCGGCGTAAGAAGGATCCGTAAGGATTTCCTGGTATCCTGTATGCGAGGTGTTGAAAACCACTTCTCCGGCTGCTTCGCCAATATGTCCGAACGATTCGCCGTTATAGACAGAACCGTTTTCTAAAACCAATGTTGCGGGTGTAAACTGCATATATATCGTTTAATCTTTGCTGGTAAGTTTTTCACCTGCTTCCTGTTTTTCAGTGGTTGCTATTGCGCTGCGGTCAAACTTTATTTTCAGGTTGTCGGCAACCTGCACTAAAACAGTTTTTTTCTCCGAATCGATCCCGGCCACGGTGCCGTGCATGCCTCCGATGGTAACAACCTTATCTCCCCGCCTCAGACTTTCAAGCACTTTCTCGCGTTCTTTTTGTTTTTTCTGTTGCGGACGGATGAGAAAGAAGTAGAAGACAACGAAAATAAGAAGTAATGGTACGAGCTGAACAAACAAATTAGGAGACTCGCCGCCTGCGGGCGGAGCGAAAAGCAGAAGTGAAAAAATGAAATTGTACATGGCACTGTTATGATAGTTAACAAGCTTCAGCTCTAAAAGCCGAAAGATAACGTATTCGGCCAACTATTTCAATGAGGAGTTTGAGAAGGCTTGATAGCGAGAGGTGCCCTAAAAAAGATCGATACCGAACCCCGATTTACTTCTTAGGGGGATCGGGGTCGAAAAAGCAATGTTACGCGCTATGCGGGCCGGGTGCTGCAAAGCTTGCAAAAGGGGCGATATCATAGTTGTTCGGTGTTGCAAGGCCACGGGACAGCTTGAGGTTGGCCAGTGTGGCGATCATGGCGGCGTTGTCGGTTGAATAAACCGCTCTGGGAATATACACGCGTATGCCGCGTTTCGAGCAGGCCTCTTCCATTTTTTGCCTCAATCCCGAGTTCGCGCTGACCCCCCCCGATACCGATACGGCTTTGATATTGTATTTGCAGGCGGCAGCGACGGTTTTTTCAACAAGGACACCGACAATCGCATCCTGGATCGACGCTGCAATATCGGGCAGGTGTCGTTCGATAAACGCCGGCTCGTGTTTGCCGATATAGTGCAGCACCGAGGTTTTCAGGCCGGAAAAACTGAAATCAAAATTGTCCCGGTAACTCTTGCTGGTCCGGGACTGCGAGGTCAACGCACGCGGGAACTCGTGAAACTTCGGGTCCCCTTCCTTGGCCAGCCCGTCAATAACCGGCCCTGCCGGGTAGTCAAGCCCCAGCATCTTGCCTGTTTTGTCGAAAGCTTCACCCGCTGCGTCGTCAATGGTTTTTCCGATGACTCCGTAGGTCAGATCCTCATGCACGATACAGAGCATGGTGTGCCCGCCGGAAACGGTCAACGAGATGAAACGCTCCTTCGGCGGTTCATGACCGGGATCTTCCTGGATAAAGCCTGAAAAAACATGAGCTTCGATATGGTTAACCGGTACAAACGTTTTCCGGAGCGCATAGGCAAGACCCTGGGCAAAACAAAGCCCTACCATGACCGCACCGATGAGGCCGGGGCCTGCTGTTGCCGCTATGACATCGAGATCGTTTTTTTGTATATTAGCCTCATTTACAGCGGCATCAACAACGGAAACAATCAGCCGCTCATGCTCCCGTGAAGCCAGTTCGGGGACAACCCCCCCGTAGGCTTTATGAATGAGCTGGGAGCTGATGATGTTCGATGCTACGTGCCCGTTCCGCAGGACTGCCGCCGATGTTTCGTCACAGCTGGTTTCAATGCCGAGGATATGCATGCCGATTCTGTCTGATAAAACGATCGATTTAGGAAAATATGGTCAAACCTAATAAACAGGGCAACAATAAACCAAGGGTCAAGATAAAGTTTCTCAACCTGCTGCTGGTTCTTCTCGGCGCGGATCTTATCTTGCTCTTCGCCCCCGGTGTCGGTATCCTCAACAGCGTGTTCTATATCGGCGAGATCATCGGCTGGTCTTCCCTTATTATCGGAATCCTCCTCCTTGGTTTTGGTTTCAAGGGGCTTTACCAGAAACGGTAAGCACCGGGCTCAACAATCTCCTCGACATTTCGTGCTTTTCTTCATGGAACAACCTATACTTAATACTACAGCCGGAGTCGAGCTGCTGTTACCATTTTCCCAATACAGATAATCCCCCGCCATGAAACATGATGCCGAACTTCAGGAACTGACAAGTCAGATCACAGAGGCTTCTGCTTTTCTGCATAACGCATCAAACCTTCTATCCGAGCGCGTTGTGGGACAGAGTCAGGTTCTCGAAAGGGTGTTTATCGCCCTGCTGGTAAATGGCCATATTCTGCTCGAAGGTGTTCCGGGGCTTGCAAAAACACTTATTGTCAGAACCTTTGCGTCAGCGCTGAACCTTGCCTTCCAGCGCATACAGTTTACCCCCGATATGCTCCCGGCGGACCTTGTCGGCACCATGGTGTACAATCCAAAAGAGATGGAGTTTTACCCCCGCAAAGGACCGGTTTTTGCCAATATCATTCTTGCTGACGAAATCAACCGCTCGCCGGCCAAAGTACAGTCGGCGCTGCTCGAGGCCATGCAGGAGCGTCAGGTGACCATAGGCGACCGGACATTCACCCTTCCCGAACCGTTCATGGTGCTTGCTACGCAAAACCCGATTGAACACGAGGGAACCTATCTCCTTCCCGAGGCCCAGCTTGACCGTTTCATGATGAAGGTAATGGTTGATTACCCTTCCTATGACGAAGAGCTTGAAATCATGCAGCGGTCGGCAAGGACCTGCCTGTTTCCGGATGTCTCTTCGGTTGTTGAAAAAAGCGAGATACAGAAAGCGCAGGAGCTGATCGACCGTATGTATGCTGATACGAGGGTACAGCGCTACATTGTCGATCTTGTTACAGCCTCCAGAAATCCCGCTGAAGCCGGTCTGTCGTCACTTGAAGAAATGATCGAATATGGAGCGTCGCCGAGAGCGTCTATTTTTCTTCTGCTCGCCGCCAAAGCACACGCCTTTCTGCAGCGCAGGGCCTACATTACTCCAGAGGATGTCAAGGCGGTTGCCTTTGACGTGATGAGGCACCGTATTCGCCCGACATACGAAGCCGAAGCTGATAATGTGCACCCTGAAGACTGCATCCGCCAGATACTCGGGCATGTACAGGTGCCATAAGGCAGTGACAAGTGACGAGAGGGACAGAGCAGTGAGTGCTATCCGGCTGATTTTGACTTTTCACTTTTGAATTTTGACTTGTTTCCACCATGCAACGCAGTGTCCGGAACATGAAAGACTTGGCGCAGACCATCAGGCGCATCGAAATTCGCTCAAAACGGCTGGTTAATGAGCTGTTCCGCGGTGAGTACCATTCTTCATTCAAGGGGCACGGCATCGAGTTCAACAATGTTCGTGAATACTCCTACGGGGACGATGTGCGCACTATCGACTGGAACACGTCGGCCCGCAAAAACGACCTTTACGTCAAACTCTTTACGGAAGAACGGGAAAGGACGCTGCTGCTTGTTATCGACGGGTCCGGGTCGATGCTGTTCGGCAGCCGCCGGCGCACGAAAAAGGAGCTCGCCACCGAGGTGTGTGCGGTACTCGCCCTCAGTGCAATCATGAACAATGACAAGGTGGGGCTGCTGATCTTTACCGACCGGGTTGAGAAGTTCATCCCTCCCCGCAAGGGAAGGAGTCACGTACTGGTCATACTTGAAGAAATCATCAGCATCAAGCCTCAAAGCCGCAAGACCGATATCAACGCTGCCCTTTCTTTTATCCGTTCGATCCAGAAACGGCAGGCAATTGTCTTTCTGCTTACCGACCTGATCAATGAGCACTACGAAAAAGCAATGCAAATACTCAACGCAAAACATGATTTCGTGCTCATCCACCTCGGCGACCCGCTTGACAGGGAAATGCCGCGTGCCGGCCTGCTCCAGCTCCGGGATCCTGAAACCGGCGAGGAGATCGTGGTCGATGCTGCCAGCCGCAAGATGCTGGTGCGGTACAAAAAAATGCAGCGCGAACAGCGGGAAGCTTTGAGAAAACAGCTCAGCAGTCTGAAAATTGATGTAGTTTATCTCGAAACAAACCGTTCCATTATCGGTGCGCTCAACACGTTTTTCCGGTATCGTGAGAAGAAAGTCTAACATGACCTCAATCCTGGTACTGTTGCTCTTCCTGCTCCTCTCTCCCCGGATGGATGCGGTTGATGAGAAAGCTGATGAACCGGAGCTCAAGAGCGTTCTTTCCCCTTCAGTGGTTACTATAGGGGACAGGGTCGCATACACGGTTACGGTTACACACGTCTCCGGTCAAACGGTTTCATTTGCCTTGCCGGACAGCACAGAGCTAATGCCGTTTGTTCTTATACAGCGCGAAGTGAAACGGCCCCGAAAAGGGACAACGGTATTTGAAGCGGAACTGGCCTTGTTCGACATCGGCAAGTATCCATCGCCAACAGTTTCAGTTACCTTTCGCGACACTGAAAGCGGCGGAAAAAGCGTCAGAAAAGTGGTACCCGAGGACACTATAACGGTAGAGGCCTTGGCGGATACCACCATGACCGAGCTGCTGCCGATCAAACCGCTCAGACAGCCTTACCGTCCTTGGGTTGACTATGTTTTTTTTGCTCTTGTCCTTGTTGTAATTGCCGCGACGATTCTTCTGATCCGGTTTTTCACAAGGAAAGCCGCAGAATCTTCACGGAAACCGGTTGATTACACCAGGGCTGTTCTCCGGAAAATCCGGAAGCTTGAGAAAAACCTCGAAAAAGGGTTACGCCCCGAAGAGTGCTACGAACAGCTTAGCCACTTGGTTCGTGAATACCTGGAAGAACAGTACGGCATAAAGGCCTTCGAACAGGTCACCAGTGAGATAGGTGGTGAACTGGCAGGCTGTTCAGTGCCGCGTGCTGACACCCTGACCGCCCTTCTCAACACGGCAGATCTCGTCAAGTTCGCTGAAAGCCGTCCTAACAACGACGACTGCCGGACCTCGCTCAGCCAGGCAAAAGAAGCGCTGAAAGCAGGTGCCGGTCAAAGGTAAATTACGGGCACCCCGATAAAAAACGCACCAGTTGAAACCGCGTCAGTTATTTTCCAGGATCGTAACGAGTTTTTCAAGATTGCTGCGGAACCTCGGAGCAAATACACTGTGCATAACCGGGTCGAACAGGGTGTTAAAGCCGGTTGCACGGATGGTGAAGGAAAAGGTGACTTTCGTGCCGCTTTCCGCGTTTTCAAGCTCGAACGTTCCCTCATAGGGGGCAACACTTGACGTGCTGGCAAAACTGTAGGATTTTCCGGAATTATATTCTGTCACCACCCACTCTGTCCGGAAAGAGAAATTCATGAAGCTTCGAACTTCATAGCCCTTCGTTCCTTTTCCTATGGCTCCGTCGGTTGTGAGGGCGGACTCGAGCACATCCTCCTGCCACTCACTGTTATTCGATATATCGGTAAGGTAAGCCTCAACTTCGGCCAGCGGCTTTCGGATGATAACGGAATGCTGAATGTGCATGGTTGAGGTTTTTTATGCAGTAAGTATCGCTAAACAAGGACGTTTTGTAATTTATATCAAAAAAAAAGCAATCCATGAGGGTTATTCATGGATTGCCTTTTCACTTAACACCGTTCTCTTATCACCGCAGGCCTTCTTGCAGCATCAGCAAGCAGCAAGGGCTCAATGAGGGCATCTCTCGATTTTTGTGATATGCGGATCTCCTTTTAAAGGAGCGTAAATACTCACCATAGCCGCCTCGTTCGAAGCACCGGGATAGACCACTTTCGCATTACAGAAAAAATCGTAGTTCATCCCTTCTACCACCTGACTTGCCACGGCAACCGGCGTATAATCCACACCGAGAAGGCCCTGTAACGCTTTTCTAAAGACAGCCATCTCATCCGGTGAAATATCACAGCTGAACTCTGACCATCCACCTGGCATTGTTTCTGACATAAGAACCTCCTTTACGATTTGATTTTTTAACGGATACTACGAGAACGCACAAACATCATGACCCATGCACTACTGCACAGTCCATAAAACAACAAGCCCCGATGCGGCTAAACATTATTTTGCCGTAAAGATCATTCCGTAAAAGATCGAGCTGCGGTCGTCATTGCATGGGGGCAATTAAACGGTTTTCAAACAGACAATACTCAACTATTTCGCTTTTAATATATCATTATTTCGTCACAGCAAAAACAGATAGCTGTATTTTTCAAGAAAATTCACAAAAACGTGACATGAGTCGATTTTGCCGCGACACACACCGGAGGATACGGGAAAGAAGAGCTGTAGCGTTTTCTCAGGCGATCCTTTTGCGCGACGAACCTCTGAAAAAAAAAGAGATGCAACCGAAGTGACGGCAGAGAGAACGGAACGTGACAGCGCTCCGGTCTTTCGGGCACCTCTATCATTGTCGTGAACGACTGGAGTACAAGGCGGACGGAGCACAGAAACCCTCTCCTATCCAACCAACAAAGCAATCAGGGCACGCAACAAATCGAGGTGCCCTTTTGTATTAACCGTTCTGGCGAAGACGGTATCATAAAAACAAATATTGCAGCTATTCATACAAAAAACTATCTTTAAGCAGAGACTTGAAACAAAGGCACCCGCAACAACGGAGGACCATGTATGGAAGCAGCATCTGAACGTCAGGACATGAGCCCGCAAGATCGCGGTGCCTTGGCCAGAATGGTAATGCAGTTGCTTGATCACTGGAACCTGACGACGATGGATCAGGCAATGCTGTTGGGGCTTGCCGCGACCAACCGTGGAACCTTGACAAGGTACCGCAAAGGCGAGCCGATCGGGACAAGCCGCGATCAGTATGAACGTGTCGGCCACCTACTGGCCATTCACAAGAACCTGCGACTGCTGTTTCCGAAAAACCGGGATCTTGCCTATCGCTGGATGTCAACCCGCAACAAAGCCTTCAACAACCTCACGCCGGTCGAGGTTATAAAGGAATGGGGATTTGCCGGACTGCTTATGGTCCGTTCCTATCTTGATCACACGAGGGGATTGTGAACTGTTGAGGACATGGACGATTTTTTCTCTCGCATCACTTTGATAGATGTCCATCAGAACCTGATCCGCAATATTGTATCCTTAAAAGCATCAGAGGATTTATTCGATGACCTGACCGATGACCCGGATGAGCGGGCACTGGCTCAACAGGCGGAATCGGACGCAAACCCCTACCTCTACCAGTCACACTCTCCGGAAATCCATCGCCCTTTTGAAGAAGCCATATGGTTCAATGCCATTATCTGGCCATTCAGAAACTGGCGAATCAGCCGGTTTTCGGACGGATCGTTCGGCGTCTGGTATGGCAGCGACACGATAGAGACAACCGTGTATGAGACGGCGTACCACTGGTATCGGGGGCTGCTCACCGATGCAGGTTTCAACAAGGAACGCGTTGTCATTGAGCGTAAGCTTTACTCTGTACGCTGCCGTGCCGCGCTGTGGGATGTTCGTCATCTCCTCGAAGACTACCCGCTCCTCATCCATAAAACCGATTACTCCTTTACCCAGTTGGTCGGCTCACGGATGCACCGTGAGGGACACCCCGGCCTCTTCACCGCATCCGTCAGGCATGAACATGGACACCTCTACGCCCTGCTGAACCCGAACGTGCTCTCCAATCCCCGTCATCACAGTTATCTGACGTACACACTTGAAGACGGACAAGTTATCGTCGAGAAAACACAGGGGGAGGTTTGGTTGGAGATAGGGGTATATGAGATGTAAAGCAACGATGTTCAGATAACGGGAGACCAGTTATCAACGACCGATCAGCTCAACAAGCTTGGGGTACACGATGTCGATCCTCTGGCCGGGGTGGCTGGGGTCGATGAGGTCATGACTAAGTTTCAGAGACGCATCGAACTCGTAGGTAATGAGATCGATGTTGTGTGACTGCCACCTTTCAACAATATCCTGCGTCAGCTCGTTGTTGATCTGGTCATCGTTCGCATTGAAAACCATCACAACCTTTTTTGCGGCAGGAGGGTTGCGCCCTATATCCCTCTGCACCGCAAATCCGAGCCGGAGAATCTGGGCCAATGCACGCCGGGAGTAACGGGGATAGGCATAGAACGGGGGAGCCTCTGCCTTGTGAACCGGGTTCCACCAGGTAAACTTGTCCGGAAGAACCGAAAAGATATTCATGACCGCAGCCGTCAGGGGAGTTGGGATTTCTCGGAATCCGAATGCCGGCGAAATGATGACCGCAACATCAATATCGTCCCGCTGCTGCGCTGCCCAGGCGGTGGTGACCCCTCCGGCGGAAATCCCCATCATGACAACCTCCTTTCCCAACCCCTGAGCGATATCGACAACCGTGTCGGCATACACCGCAAGCTCTTCGGCCCTGAGCAGGGAATGTTTTTCCGTCATCCGGTCAGCCAGACCATGATGCGGCAACGGAGCGATAAGAACGTTGCAGCCGGAAGCATGCAGCCGTTCCCCCAGCTCGTGAAACTGCTGCGGGCAGCTTGTATAGCCATGAACCAGAATGACAGCGCGGTCAGTTTTTCTGTCATGGGTCATCAGCTGCAACCGGCAGAACGGATTCATAGCCTGTGGTTCCTGCCCACGGAACATATCGACACGCCGGACAGCATCTTCGTAGCGCTGCTCCGGGTTTGGTCGAGAGGAAAGATTGGAAATGCTGCGCGGCATCAAAATAAATACAACAACGGCAAGCAGCATCCCCGTAACGAACACTATTATCCACATTTGCCTAATATTCCAAGGTTCCTTGTTGTCGAACATGTGCGGGCGTCTCTATAAAGGGCACCTCTAAAAACTTATTGCGCGTCTCGATTGCTGCGTTGGGTGGTGCTCGAAATCCTCACGTACTATCGGTACGCTCCGGTTTCTGCGCTCCGTCCGCCTTGCTCCCGAACCGCTCATGACACTTTTTAGAGGTACCCTAAATTGTCGCGAGCGACTTGAGTACGAGGCGGACGGAGCACAGAAACCCATTCCCATCCGTCCACTGATTCACCCTCACCCTTTCAGACGTTCGCCGGAGCCCGATGCGACACGCTGTCTTTCATAACTCATGCGGTACTGTTTCAAGCCATTGAAAATGCCTTGCGCAATTCTGATCTGTACTTGTCTGCGTAGAAGCATCTTTTCCTCTTGACGGTTCGAAAGATATCCTGCTTCGACAAGCACACTCGGCATGGAAGGGGTCCAAAGAACCATGAAACCGGCTTGACGAACTCCCCTGCCGTTTATTTTTGTTTTTTTCTCCATCCCCTCAAGCACATGCCGCGCCACTTCTTTGGACTGAAGGGTAAAGGCGTTCTGCGCAAGACTGCTCATAATCATGTGCTCTTCGCTGAACCCTTTGTACTTTTCCTTGTAGTCCTCCTCCTGCTTGATCGCTTCATTTTCAAGCATGGCTACGCGAAGCGCAGCTTCATTCTTGTGGGGTCCGAGTATATAAACCTCAGCACCCCTTGCCGACCTGTTCTTGGCTGCATTGCAATGAATACTTACGAAAAGTTTGCCTCCGTTGCGGTTAGCGATTTTTCCCCGCTGCTTGAGAGGAATAAAGCGATCATCCTTTCGCGTATAGACTACCTTCACATCAGGCCACTCCCTCTCGATAATTGCCCCGAGATCCCGGACAATTTTCAGAACGATATCCTTTTCCCGCGTGCCCGACGGCCCTATGGCACCAGGGTCCTTGCCGCCGTGCCCGGCATCGAGGACAATCGTGTCGAACTTCCATTTCTGAAGGTCTTTTGCAAGCTCCCGGGTGATCTGCTTCTGCTTTTCCGTGCGGTACACTTCCTGCACATCAATATCGTTCAGAAATGAAACAACATAGGAATTGGTTTCGGGATCCCACGTATACCCGCTGGATTTTATCTTGTAATACCGGGTATTCAGAACGATGCTGATCTGCATCGCACCGCTTCCAAGCGGTATGGCTCTTATTTGTTTAACAATCCCGCTTTTGAATGTCCTGAATATATCAGCAGGGTTCCCTTCGGCACTCTGCAGGGTCAGAGACGCCGTACCCTGCGCATCGGGCTTGATGAAAGATGCTGCGGTTTTCGCCCCCGATGCCCTCAAACGGATAACAGCACCGTTGGTCAGTTTTTTTACTTCCATGCCTGTTATTACCGTCTGCCGCTTGTCTTGGGGCTTTGCTCCAAAGTTTTTCTGATTTCCGACAAGGCCGATCATTTTCTTTCTGGACCCGGGCCGCGAACTCCACAAAAACGCCTCGATCCTGCGTTTTGCCCGGTCATAGACAACCTCGCGGTCCATCCAGAGAGAAAACAGGCGAGCCGCATCGACGGCAGGCAGCCAGAACTTCCCTTTCTGGAGCACCGGGGCGGAACGAAGCTGTATGACGCGCCCCCCCGCAAGGAATTTCTCCGGCGCAAAGCTTACAAAGTTGTTGCCCTCCCCGATCCGGCAAACACTTGTTTGTCCGCCGTTTTCATAGGCGATTTTCAACTCACTCCCTTCCTGTTTGTTGAAAAGACGCATGGCTCTCGACATCGACTCGAGATCAACGTAAACGATTCCCCCTGCTTTCACCGCGCTGACCTGTTGCTTGTAATCAAGCCGGAAACCTTTAACGACATGCAGGGAGAGCTTCTCCTGTTGGGCATTATCAAGCGATACCGCAGAAAGTCTGCCAGGCATGGCAACAGTCAGCAGCAGAATAAGAAAAGCATGGTATCTGACACGGTGGCAGGGACATCCAGTCACGGAAAAGGTGTTTTATGCATTGAAGAAACCTCGGCTTAAGGGAGATTATACTAAAAATTTCCATCCGCCTTGCTAAAAATGGCCCTTTTGCTTGAGGATCGACCGGCGGCAAAATTTGTTTTTTAGCAAGCAACCCCTATCTTTTCCAAAAATTCAATGCAACCTTTTTATCACCTGTAAGGCTTTTCAATGGTATCCTCGTCAGCAAAAGACAGAACTCTTATTGTTGTTGAATCCCCGTCAAAGGCGAAAACAATCAATAAATATCTTGGAAAAGATTACATGGTGTTCGCCTCGGTGGGTCATATCAAGGATCTTCCCAAAAAAGAGATCGGGCTGGATTTCGACAACCATTATGAACCCCGTTATGAAATTATAGCCGGCAAGGAAAAAGTTGTCCGGCAACTGAAAAAGCTGGCCGGAGAAGCGAACGATATTCTTATCGCAACCGACCCTGACCGTGAGGGCGAGGCTATCGCCTGGCACATCGCCAACGAGGTCGACTTTAAGCGCAAACCCGTCCATCGCGTATTGTTTAACGAGATTACCCGAAATGCGATCCTGGATGCAATCAGTCATCCCCGCCAGATCGATTTCCGGCTGGTGCGTTCTCAGCAGACCCGCCAGGGGCTTGATAAAATCGTAGGCTACAAGATAAGCCCGTTCCTCTGGAATGTGGTCTTGCGGGGATTGTCCGCCGGCAGGGTACAGTCCGTCGCTCTCAGGCTGATCTGCGAGCGTGAAGTGGAGATTGAAAAATTTCAGCCGAAAGAGTACTGGGCCATTGTTGCCGATTTTACAACCGGTCCGGGCGAAACGTTTTCGGCAAAACTGGTTAAAATTGACGGCGAGAAGGCTGAAATTGCCAACCGGACCGATGCTGAAAAAACAGCTTCGGCTATTTTTTCAAGAATCTATGGCGTAACGGACATCACCCCGAAGGTTCAGCAGCGCAAGCCGCCGCTTCCGTTCACAACCTCGCTCCTGCAGCAGGCTGCATCGAATCAGCTGGGATTCGGCTCGAAAAAAACCATGCGTGTCGCCCAGCAGTTGTATGAAGGCATTGAGCTTGGCCCCGAAGAAGCAACCGGCCTGATAACCTATATGAGGACCGATTCCACAAGGATCAGCTCCGAAGCGGTGGAGCAGGCGGGACGGTTTATCACACAACATTACGGGAAAGAATATACGGGCAGCGGACAGCCGGCCAAAAGCAGCAAAAAAACACAGGACGCCCATGAAGCAATCAGGCCTACGTCGGTTTCCCGTACGCCCGATGCAATGAAAAAGTTTCTTTCATCCGACCAGTACAGACTTTACGAGCTGATCTGGAAAAGATTCCTCGCTTCCCGGATGGCCCCGGCAAAGGTAGAACAGACCCGTGTCGATGTTGCCGACCACGAAAGGCAGTTTATCTTTCGGGCCAGCGGCAGCAAGGTTCTTTTCCCCGGTTTTCTGAAAGTATACAACGAGCAGAAGGAACTCGATTACGAGGCACAGAAATCCACCCGTGACAATGAGGAGAAAGAGCATATGGTTCAGCTTCCCAAACAGCTTTCTGTGAATGAAAAGCTGGACCTTGAAAATCTCGAGAAAAAACAAAGTTTCACCCGCCCTCCTGCCCGCTATACGGAAGCAAGTCTTGTCAAGGAGCTTGACAACTACGGCATCGGAAGACCGTCAACTTACGCAACAATCTTCTCGACACTCCAGGAAAGACGGTATGTAGAGCTGCAAAAGAAAAAAATCATCCCGACCGAACTGGGCAGGGATGTCTCGATGATCCTTGTTGCCAACTTTCCGGACATTTTCAACGTCAAGTTTACCGCTCACATGGAAAATGAGCTTGACAAGGTTGCCGCCGGCAAAGATGACTATGAACAGGTTCTTGGCAGCTTTTACAGGCCTCTTGAAGCTGCCCTGAGCGTAAGGAAGAACGATCCGCTCCTCCCCCAGAACCGCGATGCGGAAACCTGTGATAAATGCGGCAAAGGGAAAATGGTGGTTAAATGGACAACCAGCGGGAAATTTCTCGGATGTTCCCGATACCCTTCCTGCAGAAACATCAAACCCCTTTCCTCTACGAAGGTACGTCCCAGGGAAACAGGCATCAGATGCCCAAGCTGCAATAACGGCAGAATGGTACTGCGTAACGGAAGGTTCGGGCCTTTTCTTGCGTGTACAAACTACCCCCAATGCAATACGCTGCTGAAACTGGACAAACAACAGAAAATCGAGCCGCCCAAGACACCGCCGCTTGAAACCGATCTTGCCTGCCCGAAATGCAGCGCCCCGCTTTACCTGAGAACCGGAAAGAGAGGCCTCTGGCTGGGCTGTTCGAAATTCCCGAAATGCAGGGGCCGACAGGCCTGGGGACAGCTTGAGCCAGCCGTACAGCATCATTGGCAGGACATTATGGAAAAACACCAGGTCCGGCACCCCGACATAACCCTGCAAATGGTTGACGGATCACCGGTCAACATGCAGCTGACCATTGATGAAATAATTGCTTTTGCCGAAGAAAACGGACTGATCGGGGCCGAGGACAGAGAGAAACAGGAAGTGAAAGCCTGATCTGAACGAGCATTGCTCGCCTCAAGAGCCAAAAAGTATCCTAAACAACAAGCTGGGCCAGCCGATAGGTGATAAACGAAAATATCCAGGCCGCGGATAGCGCATAGGCTCCATAGAACGCAACGGATTTCCATTCCCCGATCTCTTTTCTCATGACACCGACAGCCGCAACACAGGGAATGTAGAGCAGCACAAACACCATAAGACTCAGAGCGGTTGCTTGATCGAAAGCAGGGTCGTTCTTGAGAATGGTTTTCAGCTCCGATGATGTCTCATCGGTCTCGCCGAGCGAGTAGATTGTGCCCATCGTCGATACCACAACCTCTTTTGCTGCCAGCCCGGTAACCAGAGCTATGCCGATCCTCCAGTCAAAACCGAGAGGCTTTATCACCGGTTCAAGCAGTTTCCCAGCCCTGCCCGCCAGCGAATATTCGAGCTGAGCGGTGTTGATCTTGTTTTCGGCCTCGACGATGGCATGCGCTTTTTGCTCTTCGTCAACGATTGTCTGCTCGATTACCGCAATCTGTCGATCAAGTTCGACATCGAGTTCAGGATTTTTCGGATAGTTGCTGAATGTCCAGATCAAGAGCACTGCAAGCAGAATAATGGTTCCTGCCTTTTTGAGATACATCATGGCCTTGTTTTTTGCTTGAACAAGGACGGAGCGCAGGCTTGGCCAGCGATAGGGCGGCAACTCCATGACAAACGGTTCCGATTCGCTTTTCAGAACGGTTTTTTTCATGACAAGAGCCGAAAACAAGCCGAAAACAATGCCAAGCATGTAGATACCGAACATGACATTTGCCGCAACCGCGGGCCTGAAGAATGCCCCGGCAAGCAGCACGTAGACCGGAAGTTTGGCTCCGCAGCTCATGAAAGGAATAACCATGATTGTGGCCAGGCGATCCGAACGGCTTTTAAGCGTCCGCGTTGCCATGATTGCAGGAATGGAACAGCCGAACCCGGTAATCATCGGAATAAATGATTTGCCGTGCAGCCCAAATCGGTGCATTACCTTATCGACGACAAACGCTGCTCGGGCCATATATCCCGAAGCCTCGAGAAAAGAGAGTCCGATAAAGAGCAGCAGGATGTTCGGCAGAAAGATGAGCACCCCTCCCACCCCGGCTATGAGACCGTCAACAAGAACCGAACGCAAAGTGTCATTCGGCAGAAGGGAGGTAACAGTGTCGGCAAGTGCACCGAAAAGATGGTCAAGCCCGTCCATCATTGGGGTGCCGAGAGTAAAAGTCATGTGAAAGATCACCCAGACAACAAACAGGAAAATCGGGAGGCCGAGTGCCCGGTTCAAGACAATAAGGTCGATATAATCGGTAGGGGACTGCTTTTTGTCCCTAGGAAGTTTCATGCATTCCTGCATGGCTCCCCGGATAAAAGCGTGCCGGTCTTCGGTAATGATGATTTCCGGGTCAGCTTTATAGACCGCTTCCGTTTCCCGCATGGCGTGCTGGAGAATCAGCTCGATCTTTACCCACGCAGGATACTGCCTGACCACATTGTAGACCTCTTTGTCATTTTCCAGCAGTTTGATCGCCAGCCATCTCAGGTTATACTTGCCGAGTTCGGGTTCATGGGAAAACAGTTCGGTAATCTGCTCGATAGCCCGGTCTAACTCAGGCCTGAAGGCAAGTTTGTTCTTCTTTACCTCGATATCCTTTTCGTACACACGGATAACATGATCGAGTAATGAATCGAGACCCTGTTTTTTCTTTGCCGAAGTAGGTACAATATGGCACCCCAGAAGGCACTGCAGTTGCTTGACGTCGATCTCTATCCCCTGCGCCTGAACCTCGTCGAACATGTTCAGCGCAACCAGAAGATCGACCTCCATCTCCATCAGCTGGGTTGTAAGCAGCAGGTTCCGTTCAAGATTCGGTCCTTCAAGAACATTGACAACGATGTCCGGGGAATTTTCAATCAGGTAGTTTCTCGTAACAAGCTCTTCCGGTGAATATGCCGTAAGTGAATAGGTACCCGGAAGGTCAACAAATCGTATCCTGTAGTCCCTGTAATCGACATATCCTTCATGTTTTTCAATCGTTACTCCGGAAAAATTGCCGACTTTCTGGTGCAAACCGGTCAGCGCATTGAACAAAGATGACTTGCCACAATTCGGATTACCCGCAAGAGCGACCTTCACTTCCTTTAATGCGGTCATACACTAACTCCCAAATCTCCACCTGCTGCGCTGGCTCCCTATGGGCATTCCATCTCCAACATCACCTTTTTTCTGTACCTGCACCCCTGCGGCTTCCTTTTTTCTCAGGGAGAGATAAACTCCCTTAAAAAATATTTCAATCGGATCGCCGAGCGGAGCAACACGCAGTACCTTGAAACGTGTGCCCTTTACCAGCCCCATATCAAGAATTCTCCTTCTTACAGAGCTGTCGGCAAGAAGCCCGGTCACCTCAGCTTTATCTCCAACCCTTAAATCAGACAAAAGCATACTTCAGACTCTTCATAAAAGGATTTAAAAGCGATTATTTAGATCAAATATCAATAACCGGATACGAATATAAAAAATTTTCTTCGGAAAAAATCTATTGCTCGGGGAATTCGGAAAGAGTGGTCGAACAGGGGAATTAAACCGCGATTTTCCTCAACACGGTGTGAAGAATACCGCCATTGCGGTAATATTCGATCTCGACGGGCGAGTCAATCCTGCAAAGAACCCTGAATCCGGTTACCTCTCCACCTTCCGGGTCTTTTGCTCTCGCGGAAATCTTCATGCCTGGCTCAAGAGCCTCATCAACATCGATATAAAATATCTCTCTGCCTGAAATACCGAGCGTTTCACGAGATTCTCCCGGCAGAAACTGCAAGGGCAGCACGCCCATACCAACGAGGTTCGAGCGGTGGATTCGTTCGAAACTTTCAGCGATAACCGCACGCACACCCAGCATCATTGTACCTTTTGCCGCCCAGTCACGGCTGCTTCCCATGCCGTAATCCTTTCCGGCAATGACAATAAGAGGTGTCCCGGCCTCACGGTATTTCACCGAAGCATCGAAAATGGTCATAACCTGCGATTCTTCCGAACCGGCAAAGCAGGTAGTGAAACCGCCTTCCGTTCCGGGCGCCAGACGGTTTCGGACACGTATGTTGTCGAAGGTACCGCGCATCATCACTTCATGGTTTCCCCGCCGTGAGCCGAAACTGTTGAAATCTCTTACATCCACACCGTTTTCCAGCAGATACTTCCCGGCCGGCTGTCCGGGCTGAATGGCTCCGGCCGGGCTGATGTGGTCTGTCGTGACACTGTCACCGAACAACCCAAGGCAGCGAGCCTCAAGAATTGGCTCTATCGGCTGCGGCTGAGAACCGATCCCCTTGAAAAACGGTGGCTCTTTTATGTAGCTGGATGAAGGGTTCCAGTCATACAGTTCATGTTCTGCTGTTCGAATGGATCGCCACTGTTCCGGCCCCCGGTGCACCTCGGCATAGCGTTCCTTGAAATAATCGGGCCTGACAATGGAGTCGACCAGCTCATCCACTTGACCGTCCTCCGGCCAGAGGTCGCGAAGATACACATCAGAGCCAGCGGAATCACGTCCGAGCGGCTCGCGCTCAAAATCAACGTTCACCGTACCGGCCAGTGCGTATGCCACAACAAGCAGGGGACTTGCAAGATAGTTCGCCTTGACAAGCGGGTTGATTCTCCCTTCGAAATTACGATTGCCCGACAGAACACCCGCAACCACAAGCTCCCCTTCATGTACTGCCCCGGCAACCGGGCCGGGCAACGGCCCGGAATTCCCTATACAGGTTGTGCAGCCGAAGCCCACATTGGCAAAGCCGAGAGCCTCAAGATCCGCCATGAAACCGGCCGCCTCCAGATAATCTATCACTACTCTGGAGCCGGGAGCAAACGACGTTTTCACCCAGGGCTTGACCGTCAATCCCCTCATCCGTGCTGCTCGTGCCAGCAGAGCCGCCGCGATCAGCACCGCAGGATTGCTGGTGTTGGTACAGGATGTGATTGCCGCAATGACGACAGTTCCATGCTGCAAAGTAAAACGCTTCCCGTCCATCGTAACCTGAATGCCGTGCCTTCCGGGATCGGGTTTTTCCTGCTGCGGAACTCCGCCTTCAGCCGACATGTTGCTGCCGCCATTGTACAACTGTTTTCCATACACCGTATACATATCCCTTTTCCACTGAGACTGCATCGATCCAAGATCTATCCTGTCCTGGGGGCGTTTCGGACCGGCAAGAGAGGGACGGACGGCAGCGAGATCAAGCTCAAGAATCTTGCTGAACTCCGGCTCATGCTGCTCATCATGCCATAATCCTTGTTCTTTTGAGTAGCGTTCGACCAGTTCACAATATCCATGCCTGTTGGTCAGGGCGAGATAATCAAGCGTCACCTTGTCTACGGGAAAATACCCCACCGTTGCTCCGTACTCCGGAGACATGTTCGACACTGTCGCCCGGTCGGGAAGTGAGAGCCCATTGAGGCCGGGACCGAAAAACTCAACGAACCTGCCAACAACCCCCTCATTGCGAAGCATTTCGGTAACGGTGAGCACCAGATCGGTTGCATTAACCTGATTGCCCAGGTTTCCGGTCAGCCTGAACCCGACAACTCCGGGCAGCAGCATATAGATGGGCTGGCCAAGCATGACCGCCTCAGCCTCGATCCCGCCTACACCCCAGCCGAGAACGCCGAGGCCGTTGATCATGGTGGTATGACTGTCCGTCCCGACAAGAGAATCAGGAAAAGCCATATCACCGCTGCAGCGCACGACGGTTGCGAAATGCTCAAGATTGACCTGGTGAACAATCCCTGTCCCGGGAGGAACGACATGGAAATTATCAAAAGCCCGCTGCCCCCACTTCAAAAACTCGTACCTTTCACGGTTCCTCTCGAATTCCCTGTCGAGATTTTTCTCCAACGCATCGGGGCATCCGTAATAATCCACCTGCACCGAATGATCGATCACAAGATCGCAGGGCACAAGCGGATTAATCCTGGACGGGTCCCCGCCGAGTGATCTGCACGCCTCTCTCAGAGCGGCAAGATCGACAACCGAAGGCACACCGGTAAAATCCTGCAGGACAACCCTTGCCGGCTTGAAAGGGATCTCCACCGGCGCCGCGTTTTCCGGCGTCCATCCGGCAACGGCGGCAACATCTTCCTTGCGGATCGAATAATCATCGACATTGCGCAACACCGCTTCAAGCAAAACCTTGATGGTTTTCGGCAATCTTGAAACAGCACCAAGGCCTGCCGATTCAAGCGCGGCAAGAGAGTAATAGTCAACCTCTCCATCGGAAAGCTGCAACGTCCTGACAACCCCGAAAGGATCTTTGTATGTATTCATGGGATTACCTCAAGATCAAAACTCTGTCCCGTCCTGAAATAGTTGACAGTGTTTAAGCTGCTCGCACCACCGGTTACCGTAAAGAAATACAATCGACCCCGAAACCCGATGCCGACCCCGATCTCCGATGCTCCTTCTCTCGGGGTTCGCCGTCGGAAATCGGTATCGAAACGTATTGCATTCGTTTGATCGCACGCTCTTTAATAGCTGTGCTGTCTTTTGTTCAATCACTGCCAACTGATCTACCCGTGCTCAACAGAAGTACCGGGAAAAGGAGGCCATCCCATCCTCTTGCCGCCCATAAGGTGTCCGTGTATATGAAAAACACTCTGCAGCGAATCCGGGCCGGTATTGAACACCAGGCGGTATCCTGATTCATCAATACCGGCCTCTTTTGCGACAACTTTTGCCGCCTGCATGATCTGCCCGGCTATGCCGGTGTCCTCTTCTCCTGCAAGATCGTTGAGCGAAGCGATATGTTTCAGCGGAATGATCAGCAGGTGCTGCGGCGCTGCCGGATTAATGTCCCTGAAAGCCAGCACATGATCATTACGGTAAAGGATATCGGCAGGAATATCGCCGTTTACGATTTTGCAGAAGAGGCAGTTCGGATCGGAATGTCGCATATTTATCCGGATTTAATAATTTTTTATTCATGAAATCCCGCTGAAATATTTCATAAACTGAACCCTTTCATATGCTGCGGGATTATCGGCCTTCTCAAAGCTCATTTTTCCTATCAGTTCATCAAGAGATGAAAAGTTATGCCGCTCCATGTAAGCATCCAGTTCCCCAAGCATAGAACCGATTGCGGAATATCCTTTCCGGTACAGTACCGAGGCAACCTGTACGGCTTTCGCCCCGGCAAGAAGCTGTTTTATCAGGGCAGTTCCGTCATGAATGCCCGTCGAGGCGGCAATATCGCACGGCACCCTGGAAGCAAGCATCACCACCCACCGCAATGAAACCGCCAGCTCTTCGGGGGTGCTGAAAACATTTGACCTTTTGACCTCGAAGGTTTCTATGTCGATATCCGGCGAAAAAAACCTGTTGAACATCACCAGCCCCCTGACACCCGTGGCGGCTATCTTCCCGACCATATTGGCAAGCCCGGAAAAATAATAGCTTATCTTGGCTGCAACGGGAATGCTGACCAACTGCAAGACCTTTTCAAGCACGTCAAGATACACCTGTTCGTTCTGACTGCTGTCATTACGGGGATCTGACGGCAGCATGAACAGGTTCAGTTCAAGCCCGTCCGCACCAGCCCGCTGCGCCTGCACGGCAAATTCCACCCATTCAGTAGAAGACACACAGTTGATGCTCGCAATAACAGGGATATCCACCGCATCCCTGCTCCGGCTTACAAGATCGAGATACTGCCTGAGATCATTGCCCCGCGTGTAGTTGCGGATATAGTCCTCGGCCTGCGCGTAATAGTACATCTGCTCGTTGCTGTCGATCGCGTATCCGGATTCATTGCGTATCTGCTCTTCGAACAGCGACTTCAACACAACCGCACCGGCACCTGCATCTGCTGCTTTTTTAACGCCTTCAACCGATTCCGTCATGCCTGAACTGCCAACGATAACAGGATTTCTCAGCTTCAGCCCCATGTACGTTGTCGATAAATCAACCATATATCCTCCTGTGGTCATGTTGTTAACAACACATTTACTGCCAAATAAGCCATTCCCGCCCGAATATCAAAAAAAACGGTTCAGCGGCATCCTGCAGGAAATGCATATCTAAAAATGAGAACTCTTAAACCTACCTTTCCTCGCTCAGCCGGGCTATGTCTATAATTTTCTTTGCTACATCCGTATTGTCATAAACCCCGCAAAACTCATGAGCACCGTTGCCGATGGCGAAAACCGGTACAGGCACTGCGGTATGTGCACCGGTTGTCCACCCAACACCCGCTTTGTGATTGAGCAACGTTACCAGCATAACGGTCAGCGGGTCTCCTTTACCGTAAGCCTGTCCACCGTTGTCAGCGTTCATGCTCTCGGCATATGCATCTCTCAGAGCTTTTTTTTCTTCGGGGCTCAGCGCCAGCGCTGAATCCAACTGAATATTGCCGAGACCGAAATAAACACTCGCACTGTCAAGCGCCATTGGAAAAGTAACGTTTTTCCGTTCGACCCACTGTGAAACCTTGGCGGTAAAATCCTGTGCAGAGAGTTTCTGATACCGCAGAATCCCGATATCACTTTCATATGCCTTGTCGGCATAGCCAAGAGCCAGCCCACCGCACTCATGGTCCGCCGTCACCACGATAAGCGTTTCATCGGGATGTCTGCGGTAAAACTCGAGTGCCTGTTCTATCGCCCCGTCAAAATCCACAACTTCATGCGCTACTGTCGCGGCATCATTGGCATGACATGCCCAATCTATCTTTCCGCCCTCGACCATCATGAAAAAACCACGATCATTTTCCAGAAGCCTGATGCCATGCTTCGTGAAATCTGCAAGCGTAAGGCTGCCGTCATCCCTGTCGATGGCATAATCGAGAGCACCGGAGCCGTCATAGCTGCCAAACACCCAGTATTTCCGTCCGGAAACCGCTTTGCTGAGCGCCTCTCTTCCCTGAATAACAGTATAGCCGCTGTCTTTCATTACTTCGACCAGCTTGCCCAGAGGTTTCCCGTCGTCAAGGTCCCCGAAAGCATATCCGCCGCCGAAGTAATCAAAGCCGCTCGAAGCCATTTGAACGGCAATTTCGGGATACATTTTTCTGCTGTCCGCATGAGCATAAAAGCAGGCCGGTGTCGCGTGGTCGATACTGACATTGGAAACGATGCCGACGCGCATCCCTTTTTCCCTGGCCATTTCAGCCACGGATGTAAAGTCAGTGGAATGATCGCTGCTCTTTGCAATAGTTCCGATCGTGGTTTTATGCCCTGTGGCGAGAGCGGTTCCGGCTGCGGCGGATCCCGTTATATAACGGTTCTCGGCTTGCGTAGCGGCCATTCCCGAAACAGGGAAGGATATCATTTCAAGGGTCTCGCCGTCGTCAAGCACAGCGTCGGCAAGCTTGACCTGCGCCACTCCCATGCCGTCACCTATGAAATAAAAAACATATTTGGGTGCTTCTGTGGAGCTGCCGGCTTTACCCGGACGCTGCGTACCGGCAATACCGCACGCGGTAATAAAAACGGCTGCAGCGAGCACCAGCACCTGGATCGACCGGTACCTGTTTTGTCTTGAGGAAGTAACGTATCGTGCCATATATCGATGAATTTATTTAACCTAACCTGAATAATTCATGAGAGTTCAAACACCCGACCCCCGATTGTTCTTCTTTCGGGGTTCGCCGTCGCTATCGGTATCGGGAATCGATTTTTCTTTTCCCTGACTCCTTTTTTCCATCTTCCCTCATTGCTCATTCCTCACTGCCAACTTTCCCCTTTTTTGAATTTTGAATTTGTCACTCCCCCTTGCCTACCGACTGCCAACTGATCCCCTTTCGCCCCCGATTCCCGATTAAGTTTTTTTCTTCCTTTGGTGAATTATTCAACCCAAATTGAGCGATCGTTGAAACGCTCGGTTTAGGTTAAAATTGAATCGCGGAAATACACAGAGGTGCCTTTCATAGGTCTTCCGAAGTACTATACAGAATCGAATGCTGAAAAACGATGGCCGGAGTGCAAAGATTCTGTTACAGGCTGGACAACTCATTAAGCGGATGACGACGGCCGCAGCCGGCTTATTCTGCTGCTGAGGTAGTCACTGATGGATCTTACCGCAACATCTTTTTCACAATCACAAAACATCTGGTGCCTGGAACGCTCAAGCCAGACAATATCCTTGTCCGACTGCTGGGTTGTCACCCCTTTGAAAACAATGTCGGTACTGTCCCGCATCACGGTCTGGTCATTGCGATTGTGTACGATCAGCATTGGACACCGGATATCATGCAGTCGGGATTCGGTAAAGGATATCAACTCAAAAAACGACATGATCGCATCGGTTGGTGCCCATAAATAGTGTACCGCACGGCTTGCTTCGTCATGATCACTGAAAGCAACCTTAAGATCCCAGCTTTTTATGAACGTCTGCAGCACAGGTGCCAGAAAGTGAAGAGGCCTTCCGGGGCCGAGCATCGATACCAGACGAAAAGCAGGTGCAGCCAGAACAATGGAATCAAGCTGGGCGTTCTGATATTTTGCAGCAAGGTTGAGCGCAATGAGCGCCCCCATACTGTGACCGACAACAAAAACCTTTTCAACTTTTTCAGATAACTGAAGAAAGGCTGTCTCGGCATCCTTCATCCAGTCACGCCAGGTAATCCCCCGCAGCATTTCCGGGGATAACCCGCCATGCCCCTTAAGAACCGGAACGCTAACGTGGAGCTTCAGTTCCCGAAGGGGCTCTATAAGCGAGTTAACACTGTCAAGGGTAGCGGAAAAACCATGAATAATAAGAACTCCGAAAGCATCCTGCTTCATTAACACTCCTCCCTGCTCATTGCTTGATGACACAGCTCATGGGGCATCGCCACAATACCCTTACACATCAGGCAAAATACGCCAATACATAAAAAAAAACCATACAGCCGCTCATTTCACTTCATCATTTCAGGGATGCGGCTCTCATGAAAGCAGAAACTCTCAACTCTTTTCACTATTATTCATGAATAATAGCGAAAAGGGAACCATGCGAATAACAGTACTCACATGCACAGCACTGGTGTTTGTGCTAAGTTCATGCTCTGTGGTTAAAACCACGGGAAAAGCTGTTTATTCAGTCGGAGAACTTGCCGTAGGCATTGTCACGGCACCCTTTACTCACGATGAGATTGAAACGATTGACGGCCTCACCCCCGAAGAAGCTGTGAGACAGGGTCGTGTAAAAAATTCGCCCTATGTCGTCCACGGGAAAACCTACGTTCCCATGAGCGTCGAAGAAGCCAGGAACTACAGGGAAACAGGTATAGCGTCATGGTATGGCGAAGAAACAAGAAAAAAAAAGGGCGGACACATGACCGCCAACGGGGAAATGTTTCATCCCGACAGGTTGAGTGCCGCACACAAGTACTTGCCACTGCCTATAAATGTCCGCGTCACAAACCTTGAAACCAAACAATCAATTGTTGTACGGGTCAATGACCGTGGCCCCTTTGTACGTGACAGGATAATAGACTTAAGCGCCGGCGCCGCCAAAAAACTTGGCTTTTATGAGAAAGGCACAGTAAGGGTCTTGGTTGAAGTTGTTTCCTTGACCGCGGATGCCGGTTCATGATAACCGCGCAACTCCCTCCCGATTTTCCACAATGCCGACCAGCAGCACATTTTACGAACAAGTTTATGAGCTCGTCCGCCTCATCCCCCGAGGAAAAGTCTCCACATATGGGATAATCGCCGAGCGGTTAAGTGTGCGTTCAGCTGCGAGAATGGTTGGATGGGCCCTGAACAAGGCCGATCTTGCAAAGGTTCCCGCGCACAGAGTTGTCAACCGCAATGGAGAGCTGACCGGAAAACTGCACTTCCTGACTCCGGACACCATGCGCGAAATGCTCGAAACCGAAGGAATCACATTCAGGCCTGACGGTTCCGTCAATCTTGAACAGCACCTCTTTCGATTCATCCGTTCTTGATCACGGCCGCATCATCCATGAACCGTTTGAGACCCGTGTCGGTCAGAGGATGCTTGACAAGCTGACTGATAACCTTGAAGGGAATTGTTGCAACATCAGCACCGATCATGGCAGCCTCGACAACATGCTGAGGATGGCGGATACTTGCAACAAGTACTTCGGTGGTGAACCTGTAGTTCTCGTAAATCCCGACAATCTGGTCTACAAGCGCCATCCCTTCCGTGCTGATATCGTCAAGACGTCCCACAAAGGGACTTACATACGATGCCCCGGCTTTGGCGGCAAGTATGGCCTGCGTGGGGGAAAAAACCAGCGTCGCATTGATCCTGATACCATTGCCGGACAAATGATGCATTGCCTTGAGCCCTTCAAGCGTAAGCGGGCACTTCACCACAACATTTTCATCAATTGCCGCGAGCTCTTCCCCCTGGACGACCATCTCCTCCGCCGTAAGCGTGGTGACCTCGGCACTCACCGGACCGTTAACAATCTGACAGATCTTTGCAATATGGTTCTTGAAATCCTCATAGGAAAAATTGTCCGGTTCCTGGACGATTTTAGCCACCAGCGAAGGGTTGGTTGTCACACCGTCAAGAATCCCCAGATCATTGGCCGCCCTGATCTCGTCCAGATCAGCTGTATCGATGAAAAATTTCATGTCGCACTCCTCATGTTTTTAATATCCATAAATCGTCTTTTCGTTCTCATTTCGATTGCCTCAACAGTTCAACCATTCCTTACCGCTTCCGGCTGCCCCGCAAGCAGAGCGTTGAAGTTTTTGCCCTTGCGATTTTCCCAGCCTTTCTTGTGATAGGCGTATCCTGCCAGCAGCGGAAAAGCAATGGTTGCCTCGGCAAAGACCATCTGCTCGAAAACAGTGTCAACCTTGCCCCATGAGCTGGCCTCTTTCAGGGTTGAACCCGACAAGCCCCCGTCACGCTCGTCGGCAACCGTAACCTGCACAGCATAGGTATGCATCGACACATCCTCGTAACCGAGCACTTCGGCTGCAACAACAACATCCTGCGTGAAGTTTTTCGGCACACCGCCGCCTAACATGAAAACACCTGTTTTGTCGTTGGTCGTCTTGATCCTGGTCAACTCACGGAAATCTTTCACGGAATCAATCGCCACCTGCTTGTCCGGGTTGTTCCACTGGTGGTGAACAAGGCCGAACCCTGCCGAACAGTCTGAAAATGCAGGGACGAAAATCGGAACTCCTTTCTCGAACGCCTTGTAAACAATCGAGTTTTTCTCCAGGTTTTTTTCTTCGATGTACCTGCCCATCTCCATGATAAACTCCCTCGAGGAATATACCCCGGGCTTCAGGGAATTGGCGATGAAAGCCATGGTGTCGTCACATATCCTGAGCTCATCCTCATCGATATAGGTATCGTATATCCGGTCAATATGCAATTCCCTGAGAAGAGTGTCATCCACAAAGGGGTCACCTTTGTAGTGCTTGAAGCCGAGCGCCTCGAAAAAATCCTGGTCAACGATATTTGCTCCGGTAGAAACAACCACATCAACCATGTTGTGCTCGATCATATCGATAATCACCTGCTTAAGACCGGCGCTGACGAGCGAACCTGCCAATGTCATGATAACTGCACAATCCTGATCCCTCTGCATCCTGTCAAGAATGGAAGCTGCTCTGGCAAGATTTCTTGCCTGAAACGCGGTCTTCCCCATCTGCTCGATAAGCGGCACAACATCCAGCGACTTGATATCGATATGACTGACCGGCTCTTTCAGCATATCTTCTTTTCTTACGCCTGCATACATAGTTGCTCTTTCCCGTAAATAATTGCCCTAACCACGTTGATCGGCTCCTCATTGCATATCCTGCACGAACAGCAGCTCCTGAGAGACCCGGATTCAATGATTCCTCTCTCCTGACGACCGGCATGCTTCCACCGCCAATCCGGGAACTCCAATGCCGAAAAATAACAAAAAGTTTTGTCGGTGAAGCAGAAGCCCGGAACAACAAAAAAAGAGAGCAAGCTGACTATATCACACACTCATATTACCGGATGCTGCTTCCTTCCGGACCTGACATGGTTGGGTAACCGAATGTTGTATAGGACTTGCTCTCCTGAAAATCTTTCGTTACGTCGAAGGCCTTGAATATAGCATGAAAAAATCATTCTGCGCAAGCAAAAAACAAACAAAACTCACAATGATCCTTATAAACAGCTTTTATCTTTATAGCAACTGTTATAACTTCCAATGCACATTTGACCAATGTTCCAAGACTAAAACCAATGGGCACTTACATTGTCGCGAGCGACTTGAGTACAAGGCGGACGGAGCAAAGAAACCCTCTCCTATCCGACCAACGAAGTAATCAGGGCGCGCAACACATTGAGGTGCCCTAATATGTACCATGCGCACCGACGGGCACAGCGCACTACAGTCACTGCCCCGATTATGACACCATGAGCAAAAAAAGAATTCTAAGCGGCATGCGCCCTACGGGCAAGCTGCATCTGGGACACTATACCGGTGCGCTTGAAAATTGGGTTGCCCGGCAAAACGAGCTCGGGGCGGACGGGAAAAGAGCTTTCGAAACGTATTTTCTTATCGCCGATTACCACAGCCTGACCACATCGCTCGACACCGCGGACATATTCGACCATACCATCAACATGGTTACGGACTGGCTCGCTGCGGGCATTGATCCTGACAAAAGTCCTGTTTTCCGCCAGTCTCAAATCAAGCAGCATACGGAGCTTTTTCTCATTTTCGCGATGCTTATTACCGCATCGAGGCTTGAACGAAATCCTACGCTCAAAGACCAGATCAGGGACCTCAATATGGAAGCTGTTTCCTACGGGCATCTCGGTTATCCCGTCCTTCAAGCCGCGGACATCCTGCTGTACAAGGGCAACACTGTGCCGGTCGGTGAAGATCAGTTGCCGCATGTTGAAATCACAAGGGAAATTGCCCGGCGCTTCAACAAGCAGTACCAGCACCCGAAGCTCGGGGATGTGTTTGAGGAACCCGATCCGAAAATAACGAAATTTTCGCGCCTCGCGGGGCTTGACGGCAAAACCAAAATGTCCAAATCCCTGGGCAACACCATTCTTCTTTCCGACCAGCCGGAAGAGGTTTTGCAAAAGGTCCGGAAGGCGGTCACCGATACGCAGAAGATCAGAAAAAACGATCCCGGGCGTCCTGAGGTATGCACTGTTTTCAGCTATCACTGCAAGTTTTCAAGTCCGGATGAAGTCGAGACAATTGCGCAAGACTGCAGATCCGGCATCCTTGGCTGCGTTGACTGTAAAAAAAGATGTGCTGGCGCCATTTCCCGTGATCTCGCCCCGATCCTTGAAAAAAGACTGGAATATGCGGCTAAACCGGATATGGTGAAAGACATCCTGCTTCGCGGTGAAGAAAATGCCCGCCGGGTTGCAGAAAAAACCATGAAGGAAGTTCAAGAGGCAATGCAAATAGGCTGAATGCGCAATGAACAACTATTCTCTGAAGGGCACCTCTATTAATTGTCGTGAGCGCGTTGAGTACAAGGCGGACGGAGCGCAGAAACCCTCTCCTATCCGACCAACGAAGTAATCAGGGCGCGCAACAAATCAATAGAGGTGCCCTTAACTGACAAATAACGACGACAATGCAGCATAGTGAACAATTTGCCTTTATCTTCGACATGGACGGCGTTCTTGTCGACAATATGCACCTGCATGCCCGGTCATGGGTCGAGCTTTTCTGCGATCACGGTCTCAAAGGCCTCGATCCCGGCCGATACCTCCGCGAAACGTCAGGCATGAAAGGACTCGATGTCCTGCGCCGCTTTCTGGACCCCGATATAACCCCTGAAGAAGCCTGCCGTCTCACGGAACTGAAAGATTTTCTGTACCGTGCCATGTACAGAAAAGAGATCCGCCCCATGGCAGGACTCGAGAAATTTCTCAACAGTGCGGCATCACTGAACATCAGGCTCGGTGTCGGCACCGGGGCTGGTGCCAGGAATATCGATTTCACTCTGGACATTCCGGGCTTTAAAAACCGTTTCCAAGCTGTTGTGGGCTCTCATCAGGTCAGGCACGGCAAACCTCACCCTGATATCTTCCTCCGGGTTGCCGAGCTTCTCGGCACCGATCCTGCCAGATGTATTGTTTTCGAGGACGCCGTTGCAGGCATCGAGGCGGCAAACACCGCGGGCATGAAGAGCATAGCCCTCACAACAACAAATCCGAAGGAAATCATGCAAGCTTGTCCGGGAGTTATAGCTGTTATCGATGATTTTACAACTGTGACGCCGGCAGAGATGCTTGAAAAACTCTGTGTAGCACAACCATAAGACAGTAAAGGAAACAGCCTTCCGACACATGAAAGAATATTTCATAGAAAACATACAGCGGGCTATTGAAAGAGCAGGCATTACGGCAAACAGGGAAATTCAGATAGAAAAACCGGCCGATGCCAGATTCGGGGATTTCTCCACGAACATTGCTCTCGTGCTTGCAAAAGAATGTGAAATGAACCCCCGTCAGCTTGCTCATGTTGTTGCCAGCCACCTCTTTTTCCGGGAAGAAACCGTTAGAAAAACAGAAATCGCAGGCCCGGGTTTTATCAATTTTTACCTTGACCCCGTTTTTATCATGCGGTCGGTCGAACAGGTTATCCACGAAGCTGACCGTTTCGGGCAGGGCTGCACCGGCAAAGGGAAAACTGCTATTGTGGAATATGTCAGCGCCAACCCTACCGGGCCGCTTACAATAGGCCGCGGAAGGGGAGGGGTTCTCGGGGACTGCATAGCAAATCTTCTGGAAGCACAAGGGTACAAGGTCACAAAGGAGTACTACTTCAACGATGCCGGCAGGCAGATGTCCATTCTCGCCGAATCGGTGCGCCTGCGCTACCTCGAGTTGTGCGGCAAAAGCGTTGATTTCCCCGACACACACTATCAGGGAGCCTACATCAGGGATATTGCCGAAAAACTCCACGAAAAGCATGGTGATGCTCTTGCTGACACTGAAGAATCGGATGTGTTCAAGCAAGCCGCCGAAACGTATATTTTCACCCACATCAAAAACACCCTTCACAGGCTTGACATAACACACGACAGCTACTTCAACGAGCACAAGCTTTATGTGGCAGACGAAAGCGGCAAATCACCGAACCGGAAAGTGATTGATGCATTGAGGGAGAAAGGTTACATCGACGAGTACGACGGTGCAACCTGGTTTACCACGTCAAAACTGGGCCAGGAGAAAGACAAGGTGCTTGTCAAGTCAAGCGGAGAACCGAGTTACCGCTTGCCTGATATAGCTTACCATATCACAAAATTCGAACGCGGTTTTTCCGAGATCGTGAATATTTTTGGGGCCGACCACATCGATGAATACCCTGACGTCATAGAAGCGCTGAAAATCCTCGGCTACGACACGGGCCGCATCCGTGTCGCCATCAACCAGTTCGTCACGACAACGGTTAACGGGGCAACCGTCAAGATGTCAACCAGAAAAGGCAACGCGGATCTTCTCGACGACCTTATCGACGATGTCGGCGCTGATGCCACAAGGCTTTTCTTCATCATGCGCAGCAAGGACTCTCATCTGAACTTTGATATAGAACTTGCCAAAAAGCAGTCGAAAGATAATCCGGTTTTCTACCTTCAGTATGCTCACGCCCGGATTTGCAGTCTCCTTCGTATGGCGGAGAAGGAAGTCGGGTTTACCCTGCCCGCAAAAGGGACGCACCTTATGCAAAAACTAAGCTCCAAACATGAAATTCAGCTCGGCTTTGCCCTGCTTGAGTATCCGGAAGTAATTGAAGCCTGTTCCAAGTTTCTGGAACCGCAGAAAATGGTCGAGTATCTGCACCGCGTCGCTGAACTCTACCACCGCTTCTACCAGGAATGCCCTATCCTGAAAGCCGATCCCGAGATCTGCACCGCACGCCTCTTCCTCTCGATAGCGACACGTCAGGTGCTGCGCAACGGGTTCTGCATACTGGGGATCACCGCACCGGAATCCATGTAAAGGAGCCCCCTCGAATAACCTGCTTCGCAATCCGATAGCTGCTTTGGCCGGTGCTCGGAATCCTCATGTACCTTCTGTACGCTCCGGTTCCTGCGCTCCGGCCGCCTTGCTCTCAAACCGCTCGCTACGGTTATTCGAGGGGCTATCCTTGTATACAAAGATGATTGTGAAAGGCAACAGCAGGAAAACTGTGACTTATCGAGGACTATTGATACAAGCGGTTTTCGACGATGTACTGCCAGATTGAAGCCGGCATCTGGCCTGAGCAGTCCTCACCGGAAGTAATGCACTGCCTTATTTCAGTAGATGAAAGGGGAAAACTGAAATCAACGCGGCGGAACTTTTTTTCGTGGAGCTTCTCCAGGCCTGCAGAGCCAGGTTCTTCACCTGCCTCCGCCTTACGGCCGAACACAACGATAGTACAGCGCCGGATCAGCTCCTCCCATGATTTCCACTGCCTGAACCCCCGGTAATTGTCTTCACCGATCAGCAGCGTAATATCCGGAGAGGAATATACCTCTTCAAGGTATGCTACAAGATCTATGGTATAGGAAGGATGCCCGCGGTGAATCTCCCAGCTGCAAACCTCTGCAATGGTCCCGGTTCTGTTGATTGTTTCGGCAAGCAGCTCGGCCATCATCACCCTGTCTCTGTCAGCGGACAGAAGAATGTCTTTCAAAGGGTTGTTGGAAACCGAAATAACCAGCCGGCCTATACGCAGCAGTTCCCTTGCGTAAAGGCACAACGCAAGGTGACCGTTATGCGGGGGGTCAAATGTTCCGCCAAAAACCGCAAGTTGCACGTCTCCTGAGCACTATGTATTATCGAAATGCCTGATGATTTTCTCGCGATAATCGCCAACCTTTTCCACATTCTCGGGAAACTGCTGATCATAAGCGTCAAGAGCAGCTTTGGCTTCAAACCATTTCTCCCTCTTTATAAGCACACCTATCTTGCCAAGCCAGGCTTTCTCAAAATAGATGGTATCGGGATAGAAACGGATAACATCATCGTAATAGGCAATTGCGCCACGGTATTTTTTCAGTTTCCGGTAATGCTCTGCAACGGAGAACTCGTTAAGGGCAAGCCGTCCCCTCAGCTCGGATATACTGGCGTTGCTCTCGCTGGCTTTATCGAACCTTGCATACTGTGCCTTGGCAACCGTAAGCTGTCTATTATACATATCACTTTCAGGATTGAGCTTCACCAGTTCAGTATAGAGTTCGATATCACTCTGTAACTGCTGCAGATTTTTAACCGGGTACTGCTCAAGATAGAGTTGGAACTCGCGGACAGCTTTTCTGGAATGCTCCTGGTCACGGGAAAAAACCGGCGAAAGCTGTTTGTGTGACTTTGCCAGCTTAAACTGTGTGTCCTCTGCATATGGCGAACCCGGAGTCTGCTCCAGGAGCCTCTTATAGATTTCTATGGCCAGCAGGTACTGCTTCGAATTGTAGTAAGCCTCAGCCAGCTCAAACAGGACATCATCCTCAAGGGTTGTGGCCCTGGTGTCAAACATCAACGACTCCAGCTCGAAGATCGCCTTGTCGTAATCCTTCTTGCCGACAAGGGCCTGCGTGTATGCGTATCTGCCGGCAAGGTTCCCTGTTTTGGGCGCCTTTACGGACGAGCATGCTGAAAATAACGCGCCTGCAACCAGACATACCCCGATGATTGGGGTCATTCGTTTGACCATAAATCCTGAAACCGGCATCATAACTCCGTACATTGCATAATATGAATGAAGAGAAAGGATAAGACTATTCGGCATAAAATCAAAGACAATCATCTACCGGACAGCGCCTGAAAGCGATTAGATTCGACGTAGCAGGAGCACAGAGCATCGGGCTGCCTTTCTGGCAGCCCTTATACCTTACAACAAAAATGAGTCAGACAGACATCCGCTCCCCCTGCCCGGCGGGCTTGACGGACTGATCCAAATAACCCCCGGTAGAACCGTATCCTCCCGCAGTATCGAATCCAATCGGAACATAGAAAGGACAAAATCCTATTATACCTGTAATCAATGGTGCCAAACCGATAAGCCACCACCAGCTCTGAAAGATCAGTCCTGCGACAAGCATCACAGAACCCAGAATGATTCTCACATTCTTGTCGAGAGTGCCAACGTTTTTCTGCATCTTTTCAGGTTCCTCATGTTTAAACTGTTTGGAAAAAATAAGTAGCAAAAAAATCTAACAGTAAAATTACAACCCGGCGGCTGTAATATCAAAAACCCGAAGTGTTTTTTACCTCCCCCCGCACCGGTTTTCTCCGGAGCGGGGCTTGCCTGTCGAATGAAACAATAGAGGTGATTTTTAGAAGGTGAACAGCTTGACCCCCTCTTCACGAAGCCTTTCTGCAACAACGGGAGGTCTTGCAACCGTTACTCCCTCGATCAGATCATCAGGAGAAGCACCTTTGTTGGGAAGAAAAAGCGGGCATACCTCTACGGCAACACCCTTTTTAATAAGGCTTTTCAGCAGCATCTGCGGTGACTTGTCGAGCGGCTTGAGCACTGTCTGCTTGCTGTCTTTCAAAGCAAGCTCTCCACCAGGGCCGCACAGAAGCATACGAACGCTTTTACCCTGTTCCACTGTTTTTGTCGACAAAACCATCGCCATCATCTGTGTTTGAGCATCCGGGGTCGTCACGACGACAAACAGACCTTTAGCATCGTCATCAGCCGCATGAGACTGCAAAGGCATCATAACCATCATCAGCATAGCAAGCAGCATCGTACCGTATTTCATGGAACCTATCATTGTTCTCTCCTCTGGTTGAAATTATAGTTATTGACGAATCCCTTGGCCTCCAAAGATCATTGCATTTCGGGATGAGAGCAGCAGGCCCCGGTTACAGAAAATACCCGAACCTGCAGGCCAATATAAGTAAAACAGAATCAAAACGATACACAAATAATACTTCACAATAGTTAACCGTCACTTAATAAGCATCCCGCAAGGCATGGGGGTTTTGCTGCAGCACGGAATTCAGGAACGATGCTTGAGGATCAGCGTTCTACCGGATTTCATCGATAAGCCGAAGGAGGGGATGGTACTTTGCTAAATGATAAATCATTCGAACAATTTGATTTCCCGCGTTATTAACAGTAACTTTGAATGGAAAATCATGCATTGATGCGCTATCAATAACATTATGACTGATAAATCATTCTCCAATTGGACAGCAATGAGCGACAAGGCGCTTGCCGGACAAATAGGAACATTTGTGCGGCATCATCGCCTGGAACAGAACAAAACCCAAGATACACTTGCACATGCGGCTGGCATCAGTCGATCAACGTTGAGTTTGCTGGAAAGAGGCAAGACTGTTACCCTCGCCACTTTAATCCAGGTACTCAGGGTACTGGACCAGTTGCAGATAATGGATGCTTTTGTCGTAGAACAGCGCATCAGTCCCTTGATGCTGGCAAAAATACAGAAAGAAAAAAGACAACGCGCCAGAGGAAAACCGGGCGATGATACAACAAAAAATGATTGGTGAAAAATGGACGTAGCGGAAGTCGGAATATGGAACGAGTTGGCAGGAGCCGTGGCATGGGACGATGCCGCCGGCTTGGCCACGTTTGAATATGATCCCCGATTCAAGGCAAAGGGATGGGATATAGCCCCCCTGCAAATGCCCATTTCCGCTACTACAAGCACGTTTGTGTTTCCTAACTTGCGCAAAAAAGCCGAGCCTGAACTGGACAGTTTCAAAGGATTGCCGGGGTTATTAGCCGACGTTCTGCCTGACCGATATGGAAATGAGTTGATCAACCTGTGGCTGGCCCAACAGGGCCGTCCACAGAACAGCATGAATCCGGTGGAGATGCTCTGCTTTATCGGTACCCGAGGAATGGGGGCCTTGGAGTTCGAACCGCCTGTTTGGAAAGCGAAAAAAAGAACCTTCTCTGTTGAGATAGAGACTCTGGTGGACATTGCAAAAAACATGCTCTCCAAAAAAGAAGCCTTTGCAGCCAACCTGGATGATGATGCGAAAAAGGCAGTGTCGGAACTTGTCCGTATCGGTACTTCAGCTGGCGGCGCAAGGCCGAAGGCCGTGATTGCCTACAACGAAGAAACAAGAGAAGTACGATCCGGCCAGACCAATGCCCCGAAAGGTTTCGAACATTGGCTTTTAAAGCTGGACGGGGTGAGTGACGTGCAACTGGGAACCTCTCACGGCTACGGCAGGGTGGAAATGGCATACTATAACATGGCCCAAGCCTGCGGCATAATCATGATGCCATGCCGATTGCTTGAAGAAAACGAAAGAGCGCACTTTATGACCAAGCGTTTCGACCGGGAAGGTGGATCGACGAAACACCACATTCAGACATTCAGTGCATTAAAGCATTTCGACTACAACTTAGTCATGAGTTTCAGCTATGAGCAGCTTTTTCAAACCATGCGTGAATTGAAACTGCCTTATCCCGACGCTGAGCAGATGTTCAGAAGGATGGCGTTCAATGTGGCGGCCCGAAACTGTGATGACCACACCAAAAACTTTTCGTTCCGGTTGAAGCAGGCCGCCAAATGGGAACTGGCGCCGGCTTATGATGTTTGCCATGCCTATCAGCCCAATCATCAATGGGTTAGTCAGCATGCTTTGAGCATCAACGGGAAACGGACGAACATCACAAAAGAAGATCTGCTGACTATCGGCAATGCCGTAAGCGTAAAAAAAGCCGCCGACATCATTGACGAAGTCAATGCAGTTGTCGCACAATGGAAACAATATGCCGATGAAGTAGCGGTTTCACCCGGCCTGCGAGACCAAATCGCCAAAACCCTTATTCATTTGAAATGATGTGTGTGAATCACACAGGCTATGCACGCATTTAATGTCTACAGAACTACAGCATGGACGTTTGTTGCAACGGTCCTTAACCGCACATAAACACGGAATGACGAACAAAATACTTTTAAACCTAATATAGGATGTCCCCTACTTACTACTTATGGAAGTTCTAACGATTGTGCCCGATCAAAAGCCGCGCTGCACAGCCCCTATAGCGGGTGTAATCAAGCAGTCGAGGGAGCGGTGTACCGGGCCGGGCGCGGGATAGGTGAAATGCTTTATTATCGACAGAAGTAACGAAATTGTGCGGAGATGTGGAGGGTAGATGAAGAAAAATAATTTGTGGGTCACTTATGCGTAAACAGTATAAGAGATATCTTTTCTTGCTATAGATAGTAAACGAACGGAATAAAAAAGAATTTTGGCAGTATTTATATGAGCCCATTATGTGGGCTTGTATGAAATACTGTAGTGTAGATAACAAATAATGTTAGCACTCCATAGATAACTATGTAAACGATTTTAAAGGTAGTAATCATGGCATGGATATATCTTGTTTTGGCCGGTTTGTTTGAAATTGGCTGGCCAGTAGGCCTTAAGATGGCTCAGCAAATTAATACAAGAATCACTGGAGTTATATTGGCCATATTCTGCATGGCATTAAGTGGTTTTCTACTTTGGCTTGCTCAAAAACAAATTCCCATTGGTACATCATATGCTGTCTGGACTGGTATTGGCGCTGCAGGAACATTTTTGGTCGGTATAATATTTTTTGGTGATTCAACAAATCTAATGAGATTTTTTGGAGTTTTGTTAATCATTAGTGGCGTAGCAGTCTTAAAACTATCGCACTAGCCGCGGTATTCATCGAAAAGCCCGGCAAGCGGGTCTGTCGGGGGATCGGCTTCCATTGCGGACTAACGGGTTTGTTTATCCATGATGCACGCAAACGGCTTCAGTCGCAGCCAGGAGTGGGGAGTAGGGGAGAGTAGGAGTAGGGGAACGTTGTTCAGCAAGACAAACAACTATTAGTAACAACCTTTTTCGCTCTCAACCGGGCATATTCCAACTCCCATCCAACTTCCAGCATTACTTCAACCCATCCAGATAATCCGCCCAGGCCTGCATCATTCTCTTCCGCTCTTCGATGTGTTGGGTGCGATTGTATGCCGTACCGAGCCGATCAGGAACGCGGTGCCCAAGCTGGGCCTCGAGAGCGTCCAGGCTGAACGCCAGCGTTAACCGTCGAGCAGCTATTCATCTTCGCTACCGTTCGAAGAATTCTATGGGTAGAACGCGTCTGGTGGAGAGGATTATCCGGCCCGGCTCACGATCAGAGATGGTAACCCAGATGAACCCCGACCGTATAGTGCTCGCCGTGGTTCGACTTCGAGTAGCCGACAATCGGTCCAAGATGGAATTCATCCATATCAAATACGTATGCTGCCTCCATGTGTGTCGAGTAGTGCGATTCCCATTGACCTTCGTGTTTGGACCACTCGACAGCCGGGCCAATACTGAGTACCAAGCCTCGCCAGGGATAGATTGACGTGAATGCATTCAGTCCGTAGTGCTCCTCGTCTGCAAAAATCACCTCGCTGCCGATACCGAGCGATACATGGGAAAGAATGCCGTCATCAGCCAGTCGTTTGCCGATGTGGAGATGAACACCCAGTGCATCGTCGGAGTGACCATCTTCTTCATGATGCCCCTCCTCTTCGTGGTGTTCGCCTTCCTCTTCAAGATGCACATACCCGATCGAAAGCCCAATCTCGATGCCGCTTTCATCATGATCATGATGGTCGTGGGAGTCCTTAGTGTAGGCCGTATCCGGGATGATGAGCCCTGCGAGGATCATGAATACCAGCAATGGAGTCGTCTTCTTCATTTCGCTTCTTTTGTTTCTTGATTCCAACATGATCTAGTAGCTCTACTACAGATTTTCAAACGAGCCACTGATGTGGAGCCGCAAGATATACTGTATTTTTGCAATAGGGATGCGTTCATCGACTACTTACAGCAAGCAAAGATATCTATTGCATTTCTTTAAGTACAAAACAGAAAAGCCCTGAATTGCCCGGGCTTTGTGGAGTTCTCTGAATTTCACTGAAATGCTTCTTCGTGGAGCTTAGGGGAGTTGAACCCCTGACCTTCTCATTGCGAACGAGACGCTCTACCAACTGAGCTAAAGCCCCATTAACAGGCAGGTGCGGGTTCGTAGGCTGTACTTACAACAGGACAACTCTATGTGTATTGTATTCCGCGACTCAATTGCTTCGTTGAGCGGATAGGAAAGGTTTTCTGCGCTCCGCCTGCCTGCCTGCCTGCCTGCCTGCCTCTCGTACTCATGCCGCTCACGGCAATGGAGGCACCCAACAGTCAGGCGCTTTTCACAAGAGCACTTTTCAGCACCTGCAGCTGGTGTTTTACACTGCCGTCCAGAATCGTATCACCGATTTTCACGGTCACGCCCCCAAGCAGCCCTTTGTCAAGAGACAACCGCGCCTGGACTTTTTTACCGGTATAGGATGCCAGACCATTGATGAGCTTTTTGGACTGTTCCCCATCAAGCTCAACAGCACTTGTAACATCTATGTTGACAATACCTTCCCGCTCATCGCGAAGAGCATAGTATTCATTGATGACGTCCACGAGAAGGGCGGCTCGTTTTTTCCGGCACAGCAGATCGATAAACAGAACGGTTGTACCATCCAGCTTGTCTTTGAAGACTTCTTTCAGAACACGGGCCTTGGTATCCCCCTTAATGATAGGGCTTCTCACCATGTTGATGAGGTCTCGCGAGTCTGTAACGGTCTCACGGATCGCTGCAAGATCCCCGGCTATCTGCTCGACCAAACCGCTCTCTTCTGCGACATCCAGTAAAGCCTTGGCATAACGCCGGCTCGCTATTGTACTTGACATTTCGGAGGCGTTTTCAGTTACGGTTTTTTGAAAGCTCCTGGATCATGCTGTCAACGATTTTCTTATGCTTTTCAGCATCCAGGTTCGCCATGATGATTTTCTCGGCGCCTCTCACCGCAAGATCAGCAACCTCGGTTCTCAGCTCATCCAGCGCACGACGCTTTTCCTGCTCGATCTCTTCCTTCGCCGACGCTATCATTCTGGAAGCTTCCGTGTGAGCCTTCTCGGTAATTTCCGCCTTGATCTTGTCTCCATACTCTTTTCCTTCCCGAATTATCTTTTCAGCATCCGCATCCGCCTTTGCCAAAAGGTCCCTGTTCTTTTTCAGCACTTCCTCAGCCTCATCTTTTGCCGTGCGGGCACGGTCAATAGAGCTCTGGATACCCTTCTCTCTTTCCTCAAGAGCACTCAGCATTGGCCCCCAGGTAAACTTTTTCAGAATGAAGAGCACAACGAGGAACGTCACGGTGGTCCAGAAAATCAAACCCGGGTTAGGGTCGAGCAGGCCCCCGCTAAGAATTATAATTCCTGACGTAAGCATGGAATACTATTCTCCTTTACGATTGGATAAATCCCGAATGCGGCGCACTCCATTGCCGCATTCGGTTCATGACATATGATCTATATATTTTCCGCCTACTTCAAAACCAGCAACACTGCAATAACCTCACCGAACAAGGCCACCCCCTCGATAAGCGCGGCGGCAATGATCATGGTTGTACGGATATCTGCAGTTGCCTCGGGATTGCGTGCGGTTCCTTCAGCGGCAGAACCGGCAATCCGACCTATACCAAGACCTGCCCCAAGAACAGCTAAACCTGCGGCTATACCGGCACCCAGATAACCCAAGCCTTCATTACCCAAACCTTCCATGTTTTAATTCCCTCCAAATGATTTGTTATGTATTGAAACTTATTGCAAAAAACGGTTTAAAATCCTGACAAAGGTACAAAATATAACTAATTAATAAGAATATTCTCTTCCCGGTCAATGCGCAGCCTCTGCTTCGTGATCTTCATGCGAAGAAGCAAGCCCGATAAAGAGTGCAGAGAGCATCGTAAAAATAAAGGCCTGAAGGAAAGAAACAAAAATCTTGATCAAATAGATAAATATGGCAAACGGTACCGACACAAACACTGCTACAATGTAGCTTTGCAGAATAAAGCTGATAAAAATCAGGCTGAGAATTATGATGTGCCCGGCGGTCATATTGGCAAAAAGTCGAACAGTCAGCGCAAATGGCTTGGCAAACAAACCGATAATTTCGATCGGAATCATGATAATCCAGAGCGCCCAGTGCGTACCCGCGGTAAGATGAGCAAGATACCCCTTGATGCCGTTTGCCTTGATCGCCGATACTTGGGTAATGAGAAAAGTAAATACAGCAAGCGTGAGTGTCACGCTAATATTGCCTGTAGCTGCAGCTCCGTATGGAATCAGACCGAGAAGATTCAGCAACAGAATAAAGACAAACACCGTAAGCAGGTATGGCATATGTTTCTCATAGCCCTCACCGATGTTGGATTTTGCAACATCGAGACGGATAAACTCAACAAGCGCCTCCATGGCGTTTGCAAGGCCGCCCGGAGCCTGACTGTTGCTGATGGACTTATATTTTTTGCCGACATAACCGAAAACCAGCAACAGAATAACCGCTGCAATCCACATAAAAACAACGTGACGGGTAATCGATATATCAAAACCACCGACAACTATTTTCGGGAGTTCGAATTCGGCGAAAGGCTCAAACGCCATGACATTGCTGTCGAGAATATGATGCATGATGACTTCACCTGGGCCTCCGTGCCCTTCTTCACCATGCTCTCCGGCAGAAGCTGCATATGCGGAAATACCACAACCAAAAAGCAATGGAATAACCAGTGCAACCACCTTGACAAGCTCCCCGGTCCGTAAAGCATTAAACCGTTTCATGCAACTTTCTTTTTCTGTTTGTTCTTTTTTTGATATCCGAGAATTTCGATAATCACGTAAATACAGTAAAAAGCAAATAACGACAACACAAAATCATTTACAGCAACAAGACGCTGAACAATGACAACTGCGACAAGTACCATGAGCACAAGCAGCCTCAGCGTCACTCCCCCCAAAACAATCTTGGTATAGACAGCCTGCGGCTTGTCAAAGGCATACTCAAAAAGCAGATAGCCGACGAGGGTGTTTGCCGCAATCAATAGCCAGGCAACAAAAACCGAACGAAGGTCAATACCATACTCCGCTGCCCCCCAGAAAACCGCCCCCCATAAAATGACGGACAAGATAAATATCTTTAAAAGAAAATCAAACAATGGTTTCATAAGATTCAAACAAATAGGGATTGCCGCAGCCATCCTGTACAGGCTGGCGGTTCAGCAATCTTTTTTATTGGCTTTTCTCACAACTTTCATCAGCACGAGCACCATACCGATCATCCCGGCAACAACTCCGGCAAGCAGCAACAGCGGGGTCGTACCAAACTTTTGGTCAGCCCAGTAGCCCACAAGCACAAAAAAAACAAAACTCACGGTAATCTGAAACCCTATTCCAAGATAATCCGACAAAGCCCTGGTGGATCTTCCGAAATAATCCGCAAACTTTTCTTTCTCGTCGGTTCTCATAGACTTTTCATCCCGGAAAGCTGCGGCTCCGCCTCCTTCTCCTGCTCCCGCAGCCGTTCTTCGACCATCCCGTCCTGCTTCATATAGACCCTCCCGTTCAGCTTTGCTCCGTCCTCGACATCAAGGGCTGCAACAGTCAGGTCGCCATCAATGGAAGCGGACGATTCAAGCCGAAGCTCACCGGACACATCGGCGTTTCCCTTTAACTTCCCCGAAACCCTCATGTTCTGGGCGGTTATCTCTCCTTCGACATAACCCTCACTTCCGATGATAAGCGTTGCCCGGCAGGTAATCCGACCGGAAACATTCCCGTCGATCCTGATGTCACCCTCTGCAACGAGTTCCCCCTGAACAGAAGTACCTTCCATCAGCAGCGTCAAGCCGCCGGCCGAACCGGCTTTTCGTTTTTTTCCTCTTTTACCGAACATGCTCCCTGTTTTTTTTTAAAACACCTCGATTGATCTGCTTTGGTTGGGCGGACAGGAAGGGCTCCTGTGCACTGTCCGCCTCCTATCCCGATAAAACCGGGATTCACGGCAATTGATAGAGGAGCCCTTTACATGGAAAAATTCAGATAGGTTTCAGGGTTGACGGGGATACCGTTTCTCCAGACTTCAAAGTGCAGATGGATACCTGAAGATTCATGGCCTGTATCACCGGCAAGCGCAATCACTTCTCCAAGTTTTACCTGCTCCCCGCCTTTCTTGAAAAGACGGCTGCAGTGCTTGTAAAACGTCATGTACTCCCCGTGGTCGACAATCAGCGTATATCCGAATGTACCTGTCCAGTCAGAAAAAATCACCGAACCATCGGCCACCGCGCCGACAGGTTCATTGCGCGGTGTCGCTATATCGATCCCGTAATGGCTTCGTCCCCGCTTGAAACGCTGCGATATGGAACCGGTCACCAGCCTCCCGGTAAATTTCGGATGTTCCCTGGCGCCAACAGCAGAGGCTGCAGGCATAATGCCCGTATCGAACACTTTCCGGCCGACACCGCCCCCGAATGATTCACGTTCCTGTTCCAGAGCCTTTTCCTGAAACATCATTCCTTCCATCTTTTCGCTAAACGCGCGCATGCTTTCAATCTCGACAACCAAACTGTCCACTCTCTTTGCTTGACGGGCAATAAACTGCTCCTGGTAGCCGGGCAGCAACCATCCGGGAATCATGTCACGCAGTGGCGTGCCGAAGAAAAGCAATCCCACAAGGCCCGCCTGCACTACAAAAATAATGAAGAGAACAAGAATAAATACCGCCGGACGGCCTTTTAACAACATCACAGGCCTCGACCGGCCTCCTGCAGGGACGAGGCTGAGGGTATACACGGCGTTTTTTTTCCGGCGTGATGCCATGGGACTCAGATTAGGCTGTAATTACTACGATACACCTGCCATGTTGAATCGATCAGGGTGTCAAGATCACTGTAGCGCGGCTCCCATTCCAGTATTTCCCTCGCTTTTGCCGATGACGCAACAAGCTCGGCAGGATCACCCGGCCTTCTTTCCGACGCCTCCGCAGGAATGTCCATTCCTGTTATCTCCCGCGCCCTCTGGATCATCTCCGATACGCTGACACCTGTTTCACTGCCAAGGTTTACCGATATGCTCTCCTTTGCCTGGTTAATGTACTCGAACGCCGAAACATGAGCCGTTGCAAGGTCACTGACGTGGACATAGTCACGAATGCATGTTCCGTCCCTCGTCGGGTAATCATCGCCGAAAATCGAAAGACCCGGGCGCAGCCCCACTGCGGTTTCCATAACGACCGGCAGCAGGTTCTCAGGCTTCCTCTCAAGACCGTTAATCCTGCCGGAAGGATCAAAGCCCGCCGCGTTGAAGTAGCGGATCGAAGCGTATTTCAAGGCCTTCAACCTGCCATACCATTCCATCAGCCGCTCGATTTCAAGTTTGGTGAAGCCGTAAAAATTTTCAGGACTTTTCGGATGCTTCTCATCAATAGGCAAATACCTGGGGGAACCGAATATTGCCGCCGATGATGAAAAAATCATGTTCTGCATCCCCGCCGAGAGCGCTGCATTTAAAATGCTGATTGTACCGGCAATATTCATCTCCGCATATTGCTCAGGACTGACCATAGACTCTCCGGCAGCTTTCAGAGCGGCAAGATGAACGCACCCGTCAAAACCTTCGGCCATAACTTCACGAAGCCTTACCGGATGCATGATGTCACCGTGCATAAACGCCGCCTCATCGAAAAGGTTTTGACGGGAGCCGGATGAAAGGTTATCAAAAACCGTAACAGTATAGTCGCGGTCCAGAAACTCTCTGACCACATGACTCCCGATGTATCCTGCACCGCCAATGACAAGTATCTTCACTGTACCAAAGGACTGAAATTTTTAGGGCTCTTTGTTTCTCTTTGCCAAAGATAACACTTTCATTAATATTACAGGGGGGTATCAATAATTGAGACTATCCAAATCACAAGGATAGCCGAATTGTTTAAAAAACCGCAAATCTTCGCACCTTACGGAAGCCTGGTCGCCCTGCAGACCACCCGGCACGGAGGCATCAGCCCGGAGCCGTTCGCTTCCCTGAACCTTGGAACCAATACCTGTGACGACCCTGCAAACATCCTCCGGAACAGGGAGATTCTCTGCGGTCATCTGGGCTTAGAGCCATCTTCACTCGTTACAGCCAACCAGATTCACGGAACGAAGGTTTTCCATGCAGACGCCGGAGGACACCGCTCCGGGTATGACGCTTTTGTAACCGGCGAGCGGGATGTTTTCCTGTGCATTCTTACTGCCGACTGTTATCCTGTGCTCCTTTTTGATCCTGAACATGAAGCTTCAGGGGCCGCACATGCCGGCTGGAAAGGCACCGCAGCAAACGTTGCGGCTATAACCATCGAAACGATGCAGGAAAAATTCGGCACGTCGCCATCCCGCTGCCGCGCTTACATCGGAACCGGCATATCCGGAAGCGCTTATGAAGTCGGCAGGGAAGTTGCCGCCCGTTTTAACAATAAATACCTTTCGCCGACACGCGATGGGCGGTTTCTGCTCGATCTTGCGGCAGCAAACCTCGACCAACTGCTGGAGGCGGGCATTCCCCGCAACGCTATTGAGGTTTCACCGTTTTGCACGGTCAGAAACAACAAGGACTTTTTTTCCCACCGCAAAGAAGGAGGAAAAACCGGCCGGATGATCAGCCTTATCGGCATCAGCTCGGCGAACCGGGCGCAGCCCCCCCTTCTATCCGCTCAACGAAGCAATTGAATCGCGGCAACAAAGGGCACCTCTATAAATTGTCGTGAGCGACTTGAGTACAAGGCGGACGGAGCGCAGAAACCCTCTCCTATCCGGCCAACGAAGTAATCAGGGCGCGCAACAAATTAATAGAGGTGCCCATGAATCCGATCTCCTTCAGGACAAAGAGCTGCATGAAGCCCACAAAGCACAGGCATTTATGGGGTTGTTTCATAAAGCCTTTTGAAATAAATTGAGGCTTAACCCAAAAATGCCGTGATCAGCTTATTTTTCAACTTTTTAGCCTCACCTGAACATGAACGACAATGAGTTACTGAAACAAACTGAGCGGGCCAATGAAATCCTTTTCAAAGGGCTCGTGGAATTTGGCTGTTTCAAGGCTGCACTTGAGCTCGACCTTTTCAACCAACTCGCTGGAGAAGCAAAAGATGTCGAAACCCTTTCAAAGGCTCTCGGTGCCGTGCCGCAAAGACTGGGGATGCTTCTCGAAGCTTTGCGCCAGATAGGGATTGCCCGTCAGGAGAACGGAAAATGGGAACTGACGGATTTTGCCCGAAACATGTTCCTGCCCAGCGACGAGCACCCGAACCTGTATATGGCTCCTGTCGCCAAAGCAATGGCGTATACTGCCGAAAACTTTTACATGAATATGGCCGAAGCTGTTCGGGGGAAGCTTGATTATAAGGGAGAAACCTCCTACCCGCCTCAGACAAGGGAAGAGAACCTTTACTTTGAAGAAATACACCGGAGCAACGCCCACTTCTCCATCAGGCTCCTCTTTGAGGAGGCGGATCTCGGCAGTAATAAAAAACTTGTCGACGTCGGTGGAGGAATCGGCGACATCTCAGCCGCCCTGTGCAAAAAGTATCCCCAGCTTGACACAACCATCCTGAATCTGCCCGGAGCCATTGATCTTGTCAATGAAAATGCGGAGGAAAAAGGGATTGCCGACAGACTGAGAGGCGCCGCCGTAGACATTTACAGGGAGGAATACCCGCCGGCAGATGCAGTCATGTTCTGCAGAATTCTTTACTCGGCAAATGAACAGCTGACGGAGATGATGTGCACCAAGGCTTTCAACGCTCTTCAAGAGGGCGGCAAAGTAATCATTCTTGACATGATTGTCGATGAACAGGATAACCCGAACTACGATTATCTCAGCCACTACATCATGGGTATCGGTATGCCTTTTTCCGTACTTGGTTTCAAGGAGCAATCACACTACAAGCCTATCCTTGAAAAAATCGGCTTCACGGACGTCCGCATGGTCCGCCGCTATGACCACCTGTACGTAGAAGCTGTAAAGCCTTCGTAACGGAGGCATCAGCATTGAAAAGGCTGTCTCATAAGGGCACCTTTTGTTGCTCACCATGACCACTTCGTCAGGCGGATGGGGGGTAGAGGCTTTGCGCTCCGTTCGCCTTGCACTTGAACCGCTCATGACAATAGAGGCGCCCTTATTCAACCTATCAATCACAATCCTTTACTGACAGACTTTCCTGCAGCCGCCGTAAAGGTCGTGTGCAGCACGGCAGATATCCTCACGAAAATCCGGATGGGCTATACTTGCAAGTGCTTCGGCACGTTGGCGCATGTTCTTGCCATGCAGGTTCACAATCCCGTATTCCGTAACGACATACTGTACGTGAGCCCTTGTGGTGACAACCCCGGCACCGGTTTTAAGTACGGGCACAATCCGTGATTCACCGCGCCTGGTAACCGACGGCAGGGCTATGATGGGTTTTCCGCCCGGGGAAAGTGCCGCCCCTCTTATGAAGTCCATCTGCCCGCCGACTCCGGAAAAGTACCGCTGCCCTATCGAGTCGGCGCATACCTGCCCGGTCATGTCGATTTCAATTGCACTATTGATCGCGGTAACCTTGGCGTTCTTCCGGATCTCCCTTGTATCGTTTACATAATCCGACCCAAACATCTCAACAAGAGGATTGTCGTCCACGAAATCATACAGTTTACGCGTCCCCAGCAGAAAACTGGCAACGATAATCCCATTATGGGTACGCTTACGCCTCCCTGTAATAACCCCTTGTTCTACCAGATCAACAACACCGTCAGAAAACATTTCGGTATGGATACCCAGGTCCCTGTGGCGCGAAAGCGCCGCAAGCGTTGCGTCGGGGATCGCACCTATCCCCATCTGAAGGGTTGCGCCGTCTTCGACAATGGAGGCAATGTTTTCCCCGATTTTTCGTTCGGCATCAGTCATCTCATGCCTGGGCGTTTCCGGCAGGGGATCGTCAACATCGATCATGGCGTCTATATGACTGGCATGCAGCAGACCCTCTCCGTGTGTGCGAGGCATGTTCGGGTTCACCTGGGCGATCACATACCTTGCGGTATGAACCGCCGCCCGTGCGGCATCTACCGATACTCCCAGAGAGCAGTATCCATGACGGTCAGGAGGAGAAACATGAACAAACGCAACATCAAGAGGAAGCACCTTGCTGTAGAATAAAGCCGGAACTTCGCTTAAAAAAATAGGTATCGCGTCAGCCAAGCCTTCCTGCACGGCGGATCGAACATTTTTTCCGACGAACAATGCGTTGAGACGGAAACTTTCACTGTACTCCGGCCGGACATACCCGGCCTCCCCTTCGGTATGAAGACTGACAATCTCAACATTCCGCAGATCATCCGCCCTGTCAACAAGCGCATTGATCAGCCTCTGCGGCGTAGCCGCCGCTGTTTGCAGGAAAACCCTGTCTTCCGATTTAACGATTGAAACCGCTTCCGCAGCGGAAATTGTTTTGTATTTCATAAATGTAATCACTCCTTTTTATCCTAATTCTGAATAAAGGGCACCTCTATACCACGACTCAATTGCTTCGTTGAGCGGATAGAAAGGGGTTGAACCGCTCATGACAAGAGAGGCGCCCAAAACATTTCAAAGATCAACACTTCTTCATCTCGACCCCTAAATCCGATTCTCCTTTTGCCGGCTGATTTTGCTTCCGAACTCCATTCCCTGCCTGCCAACACGCAGTACACACCTCTTCCAAGCGTTTCTCTCTCTTCCGATCAGTACGTTCTTGCTTTCGGCGCAAATTCAGCTCTTGCCTCGGCAAGCGAGAGATCAACCGGCTTCCCGGTTACCGACATTTTCCCATCCTCTCCGAGAAAACAGAGCGAATGCTTCAGCCACTTTGCATCATCGCGCAGGGGATAATCTTCCCTCCCGTGTGCTCCTCTTGACTCTCGGCGCTCCAGGGCCGATACGGCCACGGCTGTCGAATAGTTCACCATGTGCTGAAGTTCAATCGCCTCGAGGAGTTCCGTATTGAAATTCCTGCTGTGGTCTGATACACGGATGTCGGCGGCCCTCTTCCGGAGAACGGCACATTCATCAACCGCATCCGAAAGCCCCTCTTCGTTACGGAAAACCGACACTTTTTCCATCATCACATCCTGCAGGTCGCTTCGGACCGCCGCGATGGTTTCGCCGTCTTTTCTTCCCTGAAACCTGCCGATCATTTCCCTGACCCTGTCTGCCGAACCTGTAGCCAGAGGAAGCGGAGCAAGGCAGACACGATCCAGGAATCGACTGATATCTTTTCCTGCACGCCTGCCGAAAACAATAAGATCCAGCAGTGAATTCGAACCAAGGCGGTTCGCCCCATGAACCGAAACACAGGCAACCTCTCCCGCCGCCCAGAATCCGAAAACTTCGCTACCTTCCGGATCGCAGGTCACCCTGCCGTTTACATCAGTAGGAATTCCTCCCATCGCGTAATGGCAGGTAGGCAATACCGGTATCGCTTCATCTGCGGGGTCGATGCCCAGATAAATCTTCGCGAACGACTCTATTTCCGGAAGCTTTGCAGCGATTTTTTCCTTCGAAAGTGCTGTCAGATCCAGGAGAACATGGTCTTTCATCGGCCCTGCCCCCCTTCCCGTCCTGATCTCTTCATAGATGCTTCTGCTCACAATATCCCGGGGGGCAAGGTCCTTGATGCTCGGGGCGTACCTCTCCATAAATCTCTCACCCTGACCGTTGCGCAGCACGCCGCCCTCTCCCCGCGCAGCCTCAGTAATGAGAATGCCGAGCTGATAGAGGCCGGTAGGGTGAAACTGGACAAACTCCATATCTTCCAGGGGGATGCCGTTATTCAAAGCGATGCCCAGCCCGTCACCGGTATTGGCAAAAGCGTTTGATGTTGTTTTCCAGGCCTTTCCATAACCGCCGGTTGCAAACATGACTGCCCGGGAATGGAACAGCAGCAGCCTTCCGGTTTTCAGCTCGATAGCTACAACTCCGTTTACCGCCCCTTCAACCATGCAAAGATCAAGCACCTGGTATTCGTCGTAAAAGCTGACATTCCGCCCGAGCGACTGTTCATAGAGTGTATGAAGACAGACATGACCGGTTCTGTCTGCTGCGTAGCATGTCCGCCGGACGGGAGCCTCGCCAAAGCTTTTTGTATGACCGCCAAATGGGCGTTGGGCAATATGACCGTCGTCAAACCGAGAAAACGGCACCCCGAGATGTTCAAGTTCAATGATGGCCCGCGGAGCGTCATTGCACATCACTTCGACAGCATACTGGTCGGCAAGGTAATCGGATCCTTTAATGGTATCGTAAGCGTGCCATTCAGGGGAATCTTTCTCGGCGTTCCCGAGCGCAGCGGATATCCCTCCCTGGGCTGCACCTGAATGTGACCGGAGAGGATGGAGCTTTGAAAGCACCGCGACATCATGCTTTCCCGCAAGCTCGACCGCCGCCCTGAGCCCGGCTAAACCCGCCCCCACTATGATCACATCATGATACACAACCTGCATAACCCCGATATCCTTAGTTCATTCCAACTGCCATTATGGATGCGATTCCTTGTGCCGCGAGAAACAGGACTGCCGTCCAGCCGCAGCTCACGGCAGCTTTCCGCAGGAAAGAGTGCCGGATGTAATCTCCCAGAACGTTGACCACGCCTAACATACCGTGCACAAGGGAGAAAAGCAACAGCATGATATTGATGAGCTTCCACAGGGGGGTGCGCAACCGCTCGAGCACCTTCTCGTAAGTAATCACATGCTCGCCCGGCAACGCCTCCCTGATCTTTCCTTCGGCTATGGCGTCGGCGAACTCCGGGCTTGTTTCCCCAAGTCTTCTAAGGATTTCACTGTACTCCTCCGCGGTCGCCAGAAAGCCTGTCGGCATATGCTGTACCCAGAAATGCAGCCCGAGAAACAGCACAAGAGCCACCCCCGTGATACGCTGCATCATCCATCCCAAAGCCCTGGAACGGGCAGAACCGACCCCCTGAAAATCGTGCTGGCGGTTCATGGCAACAACGGTGCGATGAAGTAGGGAAAAATGATAGGCACTCCTCCGGCAAGCACCACGATAATCGTAAGCGCAAGCACACCATAAAACAGTACACGCTGACGGTCGGAACGGAAACCCATGTCCTGAATCAGTATCCTCATACCGTTGAACGCATGGAACGCAGCCACAATGAGCAGCATGAACTCTGCAATCTTGAACAGGGGACTGCGGAAGACCGTTATATACACCTCAAATTCAGATGGATCGCTGAGGGCACGCAGCCCGTTGATGTGAAACACAAGATAGAGCACGAGGAAGAGACCTGACAGCCGGTGCAGCAACCACGCTCCCATACCTGCCCGGATCCTGTAAGAGGATGCCGTGGACAGAAACGTCCTGAACGAAGGGTTATCTCTTGATGGACCTGATCGTTCAATGTTCTTTTGCATCCTTAAACGATAAACGTGGTGAGAAAACCTGCGGACAACTCGCATCCGCCAACAAAATAACATGAGACAGCACCAAGATCATCATTGACATGCTTCATTGTGTTACAATTCTGAAAAGATTTCCACAAGGGGAATGGTCGAGTTTCTGAAATCACTGCTTGAGCCTTCGCAGGTATGCTGGAGTGTCTGTTTCCCCTTTACGAATCATGTCGTGCCTGCTGTTTTCTTTTTCTTTCGACGAGTTGCCCTTCACACCCACTTCCATGGGATCATGAATGGCGATCTTTCTGCGGATATAAGCGGGAATTCGAAGGTCGTCCGGGTTCAGCTCCTGGGTACCCGGGGAGACCTGTCGAGACATAGGCTGGTGGGCGGCATACACTCCTCTGGACACATTTGTATCGACAGCTTGCGTATCTTCGGAATCTTCCGGCTCTTCATCACCATGGTTGCGGCTGAAACCTGTAATGATGACCGTCACCCGAATCTCTCCTGATGCGCCGGGATCCTCGACGTAGCCGTTGATAATTTTTGCCGACTTTCCAACCTGCTCTTCTATATAGCTCATGGCATCCGACATGTCCCGCATGGTAACATCGCCGGTCATATTGACAAGCACGCCTTTCGCACCTTTGAGCGCCACACCGTCCAGCAGCGGGCTGGCAACCGCATCGGCAGCCGCTTTCAGCGCCCTTCTTTCACCGGAGGCCGAGGCCGATCCCATGACGGCGTCTCCCGCTCCGGACATGATGCTCCTCACATCCGCGAAATCCACATTGACATGGCCATGACTGGTAATGATATCGGCAATTCCCTTTGCTGCGCTGTAAAGCACATCGTTAGCCATGTTGAACGCCTCGGTGGCGCTGATCCCCTCCTCAGCGATGCTGAGAATCTTCTCGTTCTCAATGATGATCAGCGTATCTATGTATTTACGCAGCTCGGCAATGCCGCCATCGGCAATTTCAGCCTTGATTCTACCCTCAAAATTGAACGGACGGGTAACGACACCGATAGTAAGAATGCCCATATTTCGTGCAATGGAGGCAATAACCGGAGTCGCCCCGGTCCCCGTACCTTTGCCCATACCTGCGGCAATAAACACAAGGTCCGCTCCCCGCAGCTGGTCCGCGATGACCTCACGGTCATCCTCTGCCGCCTGCTTTCCTTTCGCAGGGTCAGCACCGGCACCGAGACCGTTGGTTGCTTTCTTGCCGATCTGAATTCTTACCGGCGCTTTGGAGTTCAGCAGCGCCTGGCGATCCGTATTGAAGGCAATAAAATCAACTTCCGCAATCCTGCGGTCGATCATATTATTGATTGCATTTCCCCCACAGCCGCCTACACCTACAATCTTGATGGAGACACCTTTTTCCTCCTCATGTTCAAACAAACCGGGGTCCAGTTCAAATGCCATGTGTCGTATTTCCTCCTTTTTAAGGCACCTCTATTAATTTGTTCCTCACACTCTCAAACCCTTAGAGCTTTTCCCACCAGTCCTTTAACCGGTCGACGATTTTCTTGCCCGCCTGTCCCTGTGCCTGAAGCGAACCGCTTTTTTCATGCATCTTTTCAGTATGACCGGCCCGCAAATCGATCACATCATGGTCCTGGAATGTCCTGTTCTCGAACGAATACGCAACCAGTCCCATAACCGTCGCATAGACAGGACTGTTTATGGTCCCCTTGATGCCGCCCGAAATACCTTCAGGAAACCCTATCCTTACGTCAAGCCCGAGTACATTCGCGGCAAGGACGTCGGTTCCGGGAATCAAACAGCCGCCGCCAGTAATCACAGCCCCGGCGTTCAAATATTCGAAATACCCGGAACGCTTGACAACATCCCTGATCATCTCAAAAATCTCCATCATACGGGCTTCAATAATAAGCGTCAGTGAGCTTTTCATAAAGGATTTTTGCGGCCGGCCCTCGATACCCTCAATCAATATTTCCTCATCTTCGGAACGGGTCCCGGTAAAGGCAAAGCCGTGCTTGATCTTCAGCTCCTCGGCAACTTCGTAGAGCGCCTTGATACCATAGGCAACATCATGCGTTACATCGTTGGCCGCAACCTTTGTCACCTCCGAAAAACGTATCGCTCCGTCAATATAGATGGCAACTTCGGTCGTTCCGCCACCGATATCAACAATGACGACACCACTTTTTTTCTCGCTCTCCTTCATGACGGCAAGTCCGGACGCAATCGGCTCAAAGGTCATGGCATTGATTTCGAGGCCGGCCTTTTCGACACATTGCTTGATGTTGCGGATCTTGGTTTTCATCCCCACCACAATATAGGCGCTGCCGCGCATGGTGGTTCCCGCCATACCTATAGGATCAAGTACTCCATCCTGGTCATCGACAATGAACTCCTGGGGAATCACGTGGATGATCTCGTGATCAATGTCCAGATAACGGATGTTGGTCTTTGCCTTTTCCAGAAAACGCTTTACATCCGACGAGTTGACGATACCCGACTGGTTGACACTTACTTCGGAATTACTGTTAATGCAATGGACATGGGCACCTGATATCCCGACATTAACCCCTTTAATACGGATCGAGGATTCGCGTTCGGCATCGGTGACCGCAGTTTTTATGGCGTCAACCGTTTTATTGATGTTGACGACAGTTGCACGCTGGAGTCCCTCTGAATCCGCACGCCCGTGCCCCAGGACGTTGAGTTTCCCCATTTCATCCTTCTCGGCAACCACAACACATACTTTAGTTGTCCCAATGTCTAGCCCGACGACTATATTGCTTTTCTGCATTGTTTCATCCCGTGCAAGATGATAAGGGAGACATACTGGAGGAACTCTACCGGCTCTTCTCGACGGCAAAAACTCTTTTGGCAAACCTCAGATCAACCGTTGCATATCCGTCAAGCCCTTTTTTTGCAACCACCTTTTGCCAGAATATCTCGAATTTTTTCAACTTTTCCTTGTAGTTCCCATCATTCCCTACGATAAAGCGGGTAGGAGACCCTGCTGCCGTAAAATACGTTTCATTTTCTTCTTTCAGGTTGACATCGCTTATCAGCAAGCGTGCGTATTCGGATGCCGCAACAGCTTCGATCATCTCCCTGAGCACCGCAAAACCTCTCTCCTCAGCTTTCCCCAGGTTTTCTCCTTTCACATGCCTTTTTTTCACCCCGGCGACCCGTGGTAACGACGCCGCGGGAAGAGGAAGGTCACGGTACGGCAAGATATAACCTTCCGTATCAATAACCTCAACCTTATCTCCACTTATAACCCGTGCCATTGGAATACGCTCCTCAACCGTAACCCGAACGATACCATTCAACTCTTTGGCAACCCCGGCACGCTTGATGTAGGGAAGTGCGGCATAGCTGCCCACCAATTCCGAGCTGTCTATGTTTTCGAAGTCCTTACCGACCAGCCCGTCTGTTTGTCTCAGCAACTCCTCCCCTGACAACAACCGGTTACCGCTGAAAACAACCTCTCTTACCCACAAATTTTTTTTCCAGTGCTGGGCATATAACGCCAGTCCGGCAAGTCCTGCCGCAACAACCAGCATTGCTGCGGTAATAACTTTCCACCCGGGACCTGTCATGTCAGAATCATCCTCATGATTCCCATCGGCCCGCTCCCGGGGTTCCGGCGGAATGCCTGAATCATCATCGTAGACAAATCCTTCCATCAGCAGCAGGTTTTTTCAAATCCAAGAAGCTTCAGTTCCAGCTCAAGAGAAATCCCGAACATCTTCCGAACATGCTCTCTTGTCATACCAATCAACTCCATAACATCGGCAGCTTTTGCCTTACCCCTGTTAATGATAATATTGGCATGGCATTCAGAAATAGCCGCACCGCCTCTCCGTACCCCTTTAAGCCCGCAGGCGTCGATCATCTGTCCGGCACTGAGTCCGGAAGGGTTTTCCTCCGGTCGGGGATTGCGGAAAACGCTCCCGGCATTGGGCCAGGACAGAGGCTGGGAAACGATCCTCCGCTGAAGAGCCTCCCTGCGCAGCCTGTCCCTCTCGTTATGCCCTGCATCGGAAAGTCTTTCAAGTTTCATCCCGACACCAAGAATAACACGCCCTTCAAGGGAACAGTAACGGTAGCCGAACGCCATCTCATCCCTGGGAATTACTTGCGGCTTCCCGCGGTCGAGTATCTCGACCCAGGAAACAACATCGGATATTTCCTGTCCGTGGGCCCCTGCATTCGCGGCAACAGCACCGCCTACTGTACCGGGAATCCCCTGCAGCATCTCAAGCCCGCTGAGGGAAAGCGAAAACGTTTTCTCCGCGATCGCCGGCAGAGGCACCCCTGCACCTGATGTCAGGACATTTTTCCTGACACGGTATTCTCCCAAAGCCCTCGAGGTTACAATAACAGCCCCGCGCACACCCTCGTCATGCACCAGAAGGTTCGATCCCCTGCCGATCAGCCTGTAAGGTAAACCATGCGCCTCGAACAACGCAACCACCCGGCAGAGATCATCCCTGTCAAGAGGATCGACAAAAAAATCCGCAGATCCTCCGATTTTCAGGGTGGTATGCTCTTTCATGGACTCTCCCAGAAGCACCTGTCCCCTGATGGTATCCACCAGCTCTTCAGTACTGATCATCTATACAGCCGTTGATCTGTTCATTCGTTGATTTGTTGAACGCCTACCGATCATCATGGCCCCCACATTGCTCTGCAAGCTTTGCTGCCAGCTTTGTGATATCCCCTGCACCCATACATAGCAGCAGCTTCCCTGCAACACAGTAACCGGCCAGGTACCTGCAGAGTTCCTCCCTGCCAGGAAAAAACTCCACCGTCTGCGCACCTGCAACTTTCGCTGCTTCTGCAACCAGGGAACCCGTGATCCCAGGGAAATCTGCCGGGTTTTCCCGCGCCGCAAAAACATCGGTAACACATACACGGTGGGCATTTGAGAGCGCCCAGCCGTATTCGTCGGCAAAATCTTTCGTTCTGGAGAAGAGATGAGGCTGAAAAACCGCAATAACCTCATAATCCGGCCATCCCGCTCTGGCGGCTTTGACTGCCGCCTTGACTTCTGAAGGATGATGCGCATAATCATCCACAATTACCGGTCCGCCTCTCTTGCCGCATGTAATCTGAAAACGCCGCCTCATTCCGCTGAACGCGGCAAGCCCCGAAACAATATTTTCAACCGACAGCCTCATTTCCAGTCCCGTGGCAATCGCGGCCAGAGCGTTATGCACGTTATGCCTCCCCGGAACCGCGATGCGGACACGGGCCAGCTCTTCCCGGTGATATTCTGCAGTAAAAGCTGTTTCGTGCCTGTCTACATGTATGTCGCGAGCCATCAGGTCCGCAGACTCTTCGATGCCGTAGGTTATCGAGCGCCGGTTCAGCCGGGGAATGATTTTCCTTATCTCCGGCCAGTCAACACAGCACAACACCCTGCCATAGAAAGGCACCTTGTCGGCAAATGCAATAAAGGCTTCCCTGAGATCTTCAATGTCGGCATACGTATCAGTATGCTCAATTTCCAGGCTGTTGATAACGGCCAGCGACGGGGTCAGTTTCAGAAACGCCCTGTCGTATTCGTCTGCCTCTATCACCATATACCGGCCGCTGCCAACCAAGGTGCTCCCTTTCAGATAATCAGAAACACCGCCGATCATAACGGTGGGGGATTCGCCGCTTTCGATAAGCATCGTGGCAATCATGGCCGTCGTCGTTGTCTTGCCGTGTGTTCCCCCGATGCAAATACCGTTTTTGTAACGCATCAGCTCGCCAAGCATTTCATCCCGTTTGATAACAGGAACGCCCTTTTGCTCCGCAGCCGCTATCTCCACATTGTCATTTGCCGCCACCGCTGACGAATATACCACTACATCGCAGTCACCGATGTTCTCGCCGTCGTGCCCCCGGAAAACCACGGCCCCCTGGCGCTGCAGCTTTCCTGTCACCTCATTGGCGACAAGGTCGGACCCTGTCACCGCAAAACCGGATTTAAGCAGCAGCTCGGCAATCGCACTCATCCCTGCACCGCCTATACCGACAATATGTACACATCTTGTTCTCCCCAGCTCCATGATACCTCGTTCCTAAGGGCAGCTCGACTTGTCGCGCTGCCCGGTTACCTTATTTCCGTCCGCTTCTGATCCCGATAGAATCAGGACAATTTATAGAAGTGCTCCCAATTGAGCGATTCTTCCGGCAAGCTCTCTTGCCGCTCCAGGCCTTCCCTGCTTTTTACAAGCTTCCGCCATTTTTATGCGTGCCTCCTTGTCCGCAAGCAGCCTCATCATCAGTTCTTTCGCGTGGCCGCCGGCAACATCCCGGTCTTCGACAAGCGCCGCGGCGCCTTCCCTAACCAGTGCTTCGGCATTGAACAACTGATGGTTCCCGGTCGCATGCGGATAGGGAACAAGGATTGCCGGCTTGCCGAGATTGGTCAATTCCGCTACGGTTGATGCGCCCGCCCGGCAAAGCACGAGGTCGGCCGCCGAATAGGCGTTGCCCATCACGTTGATATACGGGCCGATCCAGAGATTGCGCGAAGGCCTGAACTCTTCGCTTATACTTTTGTAATCGAGCGATCCGGTCTGCCAAACCACGTTGGCTCTTCCCTCGAGTTCCCCGACCCACTTTTTCACGGCATTGTTGATAGACCGGGCTCCGCGACTTCCCCCGAAAACAAGCAGGGTAGGCATCTCGGGATCAAGGCCGAACTGCTCTCTGGCCCGGCGGGTGCCGGTTACGGTGAAACCGCGGGCAGGGTTGCCGGAAACATGGATCCCGGTCTTTCTTTTCAGAAACCGCCGGCTGTCAGGAAACGAGAGATGCACCTCGGTGGCAAACATGGCCAGCAGCCTTGTTGTCACTCCGGGAAACGCGTTTTGTTCCTGTATCAGATTTTTTTTGCCGAGAATCTGGGCGGCGAGCAGAAGGGGGGCACTGACAAATCCCCCCGTACCAACGACAACATCGGGTTTTTCCCGCCTGATCAGGCCGGCAGCTTTCCACAGGGCTGCAACGAAATAGCCCAGAACTCCTGCATTGCCAAGCATGTCCCCGGGTGATTTTCCGCGCTTGAACCCACGAACCCTGAATGTATGAAGGCGGTAGCCGAGGCGCGGAATTTCCGTCACCTCGATACCGTTTTCAGTTCCGGCAAACAAAACCTCGGCCCCGGGAAACCGTTTCAGGAGTTCCTCTGCCATTGCTATCGCCGGGTACAGGTGCCCGCCGGTTCCGCCTCCCGCAAATATAACCTTCATCCCGCACCTCCGCTCAACTCCGTATCAGGTGAAGGCCCCGGTCTGGCATGCCTTTTCCTGGAAATACTGATCAGGATTCCCACACCCAGCGAATTAAAAAGCAACGCTGTTCCTCCGTAGCTGATAAAAGGCAGAGGAACTCCTGTCGTGGGAAGTATATGGCATGCAACCGCCATATTAATAAGCGCATACAGCACGATGGTAATGGTAATGCCCAGCGCAACAAAACGGCCGAACCTGTCTACTGCACGCTTGGCGATGATCAGGCCGCAGACAAAAAAGGCGGCAAAGAGCACGAGGACGGCAACTGCACCGACAAAACCAAACTCCTCACCGATAATCACATAAACAAAATCGTTGTAAGAGAGCGGCAGAAAAAGCTCCCGCTGTTTGCTTTCTCCGATACCAAGCCCGAACAATCCCCCGTTGCCAAGGCCGATAAGCGCCTGCCGTACCTGGTAGGAAAGATGCTGTTCATCGCCCCAGTTGAAAAACGATAACAGCCTTGCAACCCTGTAAGGCTGGGCAACCGCGAATACAGCGGCCGCAGGAATCAACGGGATAGCTGTTACCAACAGGTGCTTGATTCGGACCCCGCCAAGAAACATCATCGTAAAACCGATGGCTGCCACAAGAGAAGCCGTACTGAAGTTCGGGGCAAAAGCAATGAGCGCCACGACCCCCAGCAGCAGGGTAAGCAATGGATAGTAACTGTTGTTGAGGTCCTTAATAAAATCCCGCTTGTCGGTTATCAGACGGGCGAAATGAAAAATCAGGGCGTACTTGGCGAAATCAGATACCTGGAAACTTACCGGCCCTAACTGGATCCAGCGGGCTGCACCTTTGATAACCCCCATGAACTTGAGAAACAACAGCATCGCAAGCAGAAAGATGCTCAGGAACAGTAGAAACTTGCTGAGCTTCTTGAAAATCAGATAATCGATAGACGAAAACACGATGACGGTGATAACTCCGAGCAGCGAAAAAACCACCTGTCTCCACAAAAAGTACTCCGGGTTCGAAAACTTCCTCTGGGCCCATCCGGCACCGCTGCTGTAAACAACAAGAATACCGATGCACATCAACAGCACAACAATAAACAGCAGCAGCTTGCCCGCAATACTCTTTGCCTCGAACGGGTGCCGGTCGGGATTGCCCGAAAGTAATTCAGGTTGTTCCAGTGCTTCGCCCCATTGTCTCATTCGGCCATCTCCCGGACATGTTTTTTGAACATCATCCCCCTTACCTCAAAATTCTCAAACATATCAAAGCTCGAACAACCAGGTGAAAAAAGAACAGTATCACCGGGGATGGCATACTGCAAGGCTTGTTTTACTGCCTTGTCAAGCGAGCCTGCCTGAACGACCCTGGTGACAGAGCCGAACGCTGCGGCGAGTTTCTCCCCCGACTCACCAAAAGCCACAAGCACCGACACCTTTTCCCGCACAACCTCCTGAAGGTCGCCGAAGTCTCCTCCTTTATCACGCCCCCCCGCAATCAGCACCAGCCTTCCGGGTGTAGCGTCGAGCGCTTGGCGGAGAGCGTTCAGGTTCGTTGCCTTGGAATCGTTGATCCAGTCAACGCCGTGAACTGTCCCGACATACTCCTGGCGGTGTTCGACGCCGCTAAACTCCCCGAGTGCCTTCCGGATCACTGAACCCTCTAAACCTACAGCCTTGACGGCAGCAACCGCTGCCAGGGCGTTTTCAAGGTTATGGCGCCCTCTGAAACTCCGTTTGAACAGGTCAGCCTTGCTGATAACCCTTTCCTCCTTACCATCGACAACTGTTGTCAGCCACTCTCCGTCCACCGTTGCATACCTTCCGCCTGCCGAGGCAACCTGCACCTTGTCCACCCCGAAAGGCACAAGCACAGGGCAGAAATCTTCCCTGTTGCGGAAATGAACCCGCAGCAGTTCGTTGTCGAAATTGTATACCAGACTGTCCGGCCTGCGCTGTCTTGCGTAAATCCTGTACTTCGCCTCTGCGTACCGCTGCATGCTTCCCCCGTACCGGTCGAGGTGGTCCGGCATGATATTTGTGATGACCGCAACGTCCGGCCTGAAAGTTTCACACCGTTCGAGCTGATAGCTGCTGAGTTCGACAACCGCGATATCCCGTTTGTTCATTTCCCCAACAAGGGAAGAGAAGGGAACACCGATGTTGCCCACGCCGAACACCTTGTAATCCCGGACTGCGGCCTCGGCATTGCATATTGCCGCCACGAGCGTCGCCGTCGTTGTTTTGCCGTCCGTTCCGGTAATACCGATGATGCGTGCAGAACAGAACCAGGACGCCGCCTCGATCTCGCTGAACAGTGCGATACCTTTGTCTTCCAGAAGCCGGATAACCGGAACATGAGGCGGAACACCGGGGCTGAGGACACAGAAATCCGCTTCGAGTACCTTCCCGGTATGGCCTCCCTCTTCACAGGAAATACCGCTTTGTTCAAGAAGGCCGCGCTCATGCTCTCCGAACGGCTCACTGTCGCTGACAAAAACCGAAGCCCCGTGTCTGTGAAGCAGCAATGCAGCCGCGATACCGCTGCGTTTCGCGCCGATGATGCTGATGCGTTTCCCGTTTATCCCTTCAGCGTCCACGCTCACCTCAGTTTTAACGTCATCAGGCTGGCCAGGAAAAACAGTAGTGTAACGATCCAGAACCTTATGACAATTTTCTCTTCCGCCCATCCTTTCATCTGGTAGTGGTGATGGAGGGGAGCCATAAGAAATATGCGCTGCCCCTCACCGAACCGCCATTTTGTAAACTTGAACCAGGCAACCTGCAGCGAAACGGACAGCGTTTCAAGAAAAAATGTCCCGGCAAGTACCGGCAGAAGCAGCTCTTTTTTTATAAGCAGTGCGATCACCGCTATGGCGCTGCCAAGAGCCAGCGCCCCGGTGTCGCCCATGAAAATCTCGGCAGGATGAGAGTTGAACCAGAGAAACCCAACGCATGCCATAACAATCGCCATGCTGACTATCGCCACCTCACCTCCCCCGGGAACATAGGCGATATTAAGGTATTTGGCATAGACCGAGTTGCCTGTAAGATAGGCAAACCCGCCAAGGCCGAACACAACAATCCCTGAAATCCCGGCTGCAAGACCGTCAAGGCCGTCGGTGAGATTCACTGCATTGGACACGGCGGTAATGATAAAGACCACGAGCGGGATATACCACCAGCCGTAATCGATCATCAGATCCTTGAAAAACGGAATCGTTGTTTCTGTCATGAGCACGGAAAATGCCGGATCATACCAGGTATAGAATCCGACAAACAAGCCGAGCGAAACCTGGCCGATCAGCTTGTATTTTGCAGCCAGTCCCCCCTTGATTTTCAGCACAACTTTCCGGTAATCATCGATAAAGCCTATAGCGCCCATCCAGAGAATAGAGACCAGAATAAGCCAGACATAGGGATCGTCAAACTTTGCCCAGAGAAGCCCGGAAACAAGCACGGAAAATATGATCAGCGTGCCGCCCATTGTAGGAAGCTCTTTCTGCTTCTGCCGGTGCTCAGGCGGTGCTTCTTCCTTGATCGGCTCGACATACTTCGATTTCAGGTACCGGATCAGTTTCGGTCCTGAAAGAATGGTAATCAGCAGGGAGGTAATCGCCGCAGCGCTGGCCCTGAACGTAATATATTCCACAACGCCGAAACCGGGGGGGTCAAACACTTCATTGATGTATTGCAAAATGTAGTACAGCATAAAAAGAAAGACGATTTATTGTTCCAATCCATACGACTGCATAAGGCCATCGGCGAGCCTTTCCAGCCTCATGTTCCTTGATCCCTTCAGCAGGAGCACATCCCCCGGCACGAGCAAGGCACTCAAAACCCCGAGAAGCCGGTCACTGTCCGTGAAGTGACCGGAGCATTTGACACCGGCCGCCTTGCAGCAGAGCGCAGCCTGCTCTCCGAAAGTATACAGAGCATCAAGACGATCGAGCGAGGCGATGTAACGGCCTATCCCCTCATGCTCCCGGGCGCTCACTGCACCCAGTTCCAGCATATCCCCTATGACCGCAACCCGCTTTCCCGAAACGGGAAGCTCGCATAACAGGTCAAGTGCGCGACGCACGGAGTCAGGATTGGCGTTATAGGAATCATTCACAACGGTAATGCCTCCGGCATCCTGAAACTCCAGCCGTTTCCAGCCTTTGGCCGGCTTAAAACGCTCCAGCCCCTCACGGATTTCCTCCAGAGTCAGTCCAAAATGAACCCCTACCGCTGCCGAGGCAACCGCATTCGTGACATTGTGACGACCGGCAATCAGCAGCGTCACCGGTTCGGCCCCCGCGGGTGAACACAGGGTAAAGACAGTACGACCAGACTCATCCATCCGTATATCCTCAGCCCATACGCTGCTCCCGTCTTTCTGTATACCGTAAGCAACCGTGTCCTCAAGACCGGCAGCCGCAATAGCAAGCCGCTCATCCCCCTGGTTTACGAACACAACACCCTTGTGGTCACGCAGGTACCTGTAAAGCGCGGTTTCAGCATGGGTGACCCCGTCCAGATCGCGTAAAAACTCGAGATGCTCGCGGCCTACATTGGTTAACAGTCCGTGCGTCGGCGCTGCAATGCCGGCAAGCAGTTCCATTTCACCGGGATGGTTGATCCCCATTTCAACCACGGCGACCTTGTGTTCCTTGCGGAGCCCGAAAAGCGTCAACGGAACTCCGAGATGGTTGTTGAGGTTTCCCTCACTCATATGAACCCTGTAACGGTTCCGGAGAACCGATGCCGTCATCTCCTTGGTGGTGGTTTTTCCATTGCTCCCGCCTATACCGATCACCGGAATGCCGAATTTCCGCCGGTAGAAATGCGCCAGCCGCTGCATTGCCGATACCGTATCGTTTGCCACAATATAGCGGCACCCTGCCTCACGCGCCGGCTCTCCCTGGTGACTGTACCACTCGCGGCTTACAACAGCGCAAACTGCTCCACGTTCAAACGCCTGGCGAATGAACTTATGGCCGTCCGTATGCTCTCCCTGCAGGGCAACAAATATTTCTCCGCCCGTTACTTTCCGGGAATCGATCACGACCGAAGGATCCGGAAACATGGCCGGGTCATCATGAGTGAATCCCACAAGCTTCCCTGCCTTTTCAAGGTCCTCTCTCTGTAAACTGGCGTTCATCTCCGCTTCCCGTTACTCCTTGCCAGCAAAGCTTCTTTTGCTGTTTCCCGGTCGGAAAAGTACCTGCGCACTCCTGCAATCTCCTGATATTTCTCATGCCCTTTTCCGGCAACAAGCAGAATATCGCCCTTTTTCATGAGATTCACCCCGCAGCGGATCGCTTCGGCGCGGTCACCAAACCGCATGTAGCTCCCCGAAGATACGCCTTTGGCGATATGATCCATAATGTTTCGGGGATCTTCGTCTCTCGGGTTATCGGAAGTAATGATAAGCCTGTCAGCTCCCCGGGAGACAATTTCTCCCATTTTGGGGCGTTTTTGCCTGTCACGGTTTCCCCCGCAGCCAAATACAACGATAAGCTCCGCTCCCTTCGGCTTCAAGGCGTTGAGCGCCCCGATCACTTTATCGAGGGCGTCCGGCGTATGCGCATAATCCACAACCGCACAGTAATCACCGGCCGCACCCCTGACCATCTCCATGCGGCCCTCCACAGGAGAGGCCGAGGAAAGACTGCGGATAACTTTTTCAGGTTGCAGCCCCATGGCCACACCCGACCCGAAGCTCTCCAGCATGTTCATGACGTTATACAGGCCCGGCAGTTTAACAATACCGTGATAAGATCGGCCTTCCGCCTCTACTTCCACCTGTGTCCGGTTCATGCCCGCCTCGATCACCTTTGCCCTGATCTCTTTTCCCCGGTTGCAGGTAAACTTTTTACCCCCGACCGTGCAGCAATACAGCCTTGTATTCTCCTGATTCCCGGCCATGAACTCTCCGTAAGGATCGTCGGCATTGATAACGATAAACCCTCCGGGTGCCAGATTGCTGAACAGCGTTCTCTTTGCCGCAGCATACTTTTCCATTGTATGATGGAAATCAAGATGATCCTGCGTCAGATTTGTAAAAACAGCTCCGGTAAAAACAATCCCGTATGTCCTTTGCAAAACCAGCGCGTGAGAGGAAACCTCCATCACTACAGCCCTACATCCCTGCTCGACCATCATCAAAAAAAGACGGTGAAGTTCTTCCGCTTCGGGAGTCGTCCTCTCGACAGGTATAGCCTCCTCTCCTGCAAGCACCAGACCTGTACCGATATACCCCGTCCCGATGCCGCAGTCATTCAGCATAGCGGTTATAAAACGTGCCGTCGTTGTTTTACCGTTGGTACCGGTAACACCGATAATCTGCAGCCTGTCAGACGAGTCGCGGTAAAACGCCTTTGCAATTTGTGCCATAGCCTTTCGGGAATCCGGCACAACAATATAGATACACTCTTCGCCCGGACTTTCGGGAAGTTCTTCACAGACAACAACCGCGGCCCCTTTACAGACAGCGTCCCCGATAAAGCGGTGGCCGTCGGTTACGAAACCTTTTACCGCATTAAACAACGCTCCTCTCGTAACGGCACGTGAGTCGGAAGTTATCCTTTCGATTCGCATGCCAGGCTGAACTTCGCCTTCAATGGACGAAACATCCAGCCGTCCCAACAACACCCCCAACGCTATCATCCACGCTCCCTCTCATTGCATCCGGTTGTGCACTTGTGATTTAACAGGTTTCCCAAGAGTAACCTTTATCGAGGCACCTGCATCGACCATAGCCCCCGAGACAACCTCTTGCCCGGTAACAACATCCTTTAAACTGCCGTCGTATTCCATAACGAGCCCTGTCCACTCCAGAAGGCGCCTTGCGTCATGGCCCTGTAGACCGCTGAGTTCAGGCACGGCAACCGCTTTCAGGGTATCAAGGGCCAGCTTCTCCGGTACGGTTATTGCCAGCTGTTCTTTCAGCCGTTCAGATGAAGCAATCATTCTGCGGCCGATACGGGAAAAAACCGGCGCTGCAACCATACTCGCATAGTATGCGGTTTTCGGCTCATCGATCACAACAATCGCCGCAACCTTTGGATTGTCCACCGGGTAAAATCCCGCAAACGAAGAAACATAAACCCTCTGATGGTAAGAGCCGTTTTTCAGTTTCTGTGCCGTTCCGGTTTTGCCTGCCACGGGCACGCCGGGAATAGCCGCCGCCTTGCCAGTCCCTTCTCCGACAACATGCTGCAGGTACTCTTTTCTTACATATTCGGCTGTTTCAGGTTTTACAACCCGGCGCACCTTTTTCGGCTTGAACTCCCTGACCACATTCCCTTCAGGATCCAGCATACGGTTTACAATATAGGGACGCATCATCACACCGTCGTTAGCAACAACCGCATACGCCTGCAGGATCTGCATGGACGTTGCCGTAAACGCATATCCATAGCCCATCCACGGCAGGGTTGTGCTATCCCAGTCCTCCGGTTTTCTCAACAGCCCCTGAGCCTCCCCTATAATATCAATGCCGGTTCTTTCACCGAAACCGAAACGCTTGACATAATCGTAAAATGTTTCCGCTCCGAGTTCCATTGCGGTTTTGGCCGCAATGATATTGCTCGAGTGCACCATAGCCTCGCGGAACGTCATGTGCTCGAACTTCTCATGATCCCTTATGACGCGCCGGGAGACAACCAGCTTACCGTTGTGGGCCTCAAGCGTATCTTCCGCTGTCCGGCGGAGCACCTCCGTAGCTGCGCACGCCATGACCACCTTGAACGTCGACCCCGGCTCGAAAGCATCGGTAACCGCACGGTTCCTTGCCATCTCCGGACGATAGCTGCCGCGGTTGTTCATGTTGAATGCCGGATAGTTCGCCATGGCAAGTATTTTGCCTGTCGCAACCTCCATAATGACACCTGTCGCAGCCTTCGCCTTGAACTCATTAACCGCTTTGTGCAGCTCATCCTCCATGATAGCCTGAATATTGGCATCAATCGTCAGTTGAATGCTCAACCCTTCCCGTGCATCAATCTGCTCTTCTCCGGCGGCGAGAAACCTTTCTCCGGTAGCGGAACGCTGAAATACCTTTATGCCGTCATGCCCCTGCAGCTCCTCATGATACTTCTTTTCCAGACCGCTGATACCGCAGTTATCCCTGTCTGTCAAGCCAATAACCTGGGATGCGATATTCAGATAGTACCGCTGCTGTTCTTTTTCATAACCCACGCCAGGAACCGTTGTATCCATAAATTCCTGTGCACGGGCAATCGGAACAGCTCGTTCCATCCAGACAAAACGGCTGTTTTTCCGAAGCTTTCGGATGTAGTAATTCCTGCTTTTGCCGAAATGACGGGCAAACACCGCAGCAACATCGGATACCTTACTGACCGTATCCCTTATCCCGTTTACCTTTACAGGGGTATTGCGGACACGGTAAGGATCGGCATAAAACGAGATTTTCTGGATACTTTCGGCAAGGCGGCTCCCCGAACGGTCAACAATCCCTCCCCGCTTTGCCTGCTCAGCAACTTCCCGCTCATGCTGCCTCGTGGCCATGGTTTTGTACTCCTGGACATTGATAACCTGAATGCCCAGAAGCTTTACAACAATCACCATAAGAAACAAGGCAAACAGAAGCACAACGGCAGCCAGACGCCACCCGAACTCCCTTCCGGCCTCTCTTCCCGACAACCCGGTATGCCGTTGCGTGCTCATAGTACCCGCCTGCCTTGGGTTATTCTCCGCTGATTTTTACCGCGGGAGTTATGCGGGTCTTCAACCCCATCTGTTCCGCCTTTCCTGATATCTTATGGATTGTGTGCAGTTCCTGGAGTTCAAGCTCAAGAGCTGCATTGATGCTTCGGCTGATCCCGATATTTTCCCGCAGCCGTTCGTTTTCCCTGGAGAGCGCATTAATCGTCAGCAGGTTATTGATATAGACAACAAAAAGCACGGTCGCGGCGATAAGGTATGCAAAAGTACGCAAGCGAAGAACAGCACTCACATTGAACAGCTTTTTCGGCGTGCCGCTTACACGATCCGATCTTCCATTTGTGAACCGAAAAGGTTCCGCTACATGAACCTCCTCCGTCATCTTTCTTCGCTCCCCGACCCCGACAAAAACAAGCTTCCGGGGCTGGAATCTCAGCATCGCCTCTTTCATCATGGAAAGGTAGGTCGCCTGTTTCCCGGCATTCTCTTTCACCTTGTCCTCCTGCATAGTCTTTTTTGGGCATCTCTGCCAATCATGCTGCACGCTCCGATCACTTCTCTGGGTGACATGCCCGGAAACACTCATGTCCAGACATTGCCGGGACTCTCGACAAGAGACGCCTGTTTTTCAATAACCCGAAGCTTTGCGCTCCTTGCACGTGAATTTCTCTCAACTTCCTCGTCACCAGCCACCACCGGTTTACGGGTAACAAGCCTGAAGGCAGCCCTGTGCAGGGGTTCGCGAAGGCCCACCCCTCGCGGCCCCCAATCATCAGTTGCAAGCTGTCTGAAAAACTGCTTAACCATCCTGTCCTCAAGGGAGTGGTAGCTGATCACAGCCATCCTTCCAAGCAGACCGAGACACTCCACACCATTTTTCAACACCGCCTCAAGTACCCCAAGCTCATCATTCACCGCCACCCGCAACGCCTGAAAAACTCTGGCAAGGGTTTTTATCTGCTGTTCAGGCTCTTTTACCGCATGCCTGACAATGGACGCAAGCTCCTCCGTACTGTTTATACCGCCACGCTCCCTGCGCCATGCACATACAGCACCGGCAATCCTGCGGCTTTTTTTTTCTTCACCGTACCTGAAAAAAATATCGGCCAGCTCCCGCTCCTCGTATGTGTTGACGATATCCGATGCCGACAGCTCTCCCTCCGGATTCATTCTCATGTCCAGGGGCCCGGCACGAAGGTAACTGAACCCCCGTTCCGGGGTATCGATCTGAAAGGAAGAAACCCCAAGATCCAGAACAATTCCCGCAACCGTCATACCCGGCAGCCCGCTGTCTCTGACATCCTTCACAATGCCCGCAATATCCCGAAAATTTCCTTGCACAAGCCTTACCCTTTCATGCAAGGGTGCAAGTTTGTTTTCGGCCTCGCCGATCGCAAAACGGTCCTGATCAATACCTATGAGAAAAGAGTCCCTTTCAAAACCATCCTCCCGCAAAGCCTGCAGGATGGCCAGCGAATGTCCGGCACCGCCGAGAGTACCGTCAACATATATGCCCGCACGTCTGACCAGCAACGCAACAACTTCACGCACCATCACCGGGCGGTGATACCCCTCGTTTGTCATTACCCTCACACATAGAGCCTTAAAAATATCTGCCGGCAAGCGCCTGAAATTTTGAACCGCCCTCTTTAAGCACTTTTGACAACTTTTCCGGAGACCAGAGAATCATTTTGACATTGGCCCCGATAATAACCACGTCCTTTGTTATGGCAGCATGCTCCATGAAATCCTTTGGAAGGGCAATCCTGCCCTGACGGTCTATCTCTACACTGTCAAGGCTTTCATACATCAAGGTTTTCAACATTCTTTCGTCGGGATTGAAATCGGAAAGAGCCAAAAGACTCTTTTCTTTTTCAGCCCATACCGCCGGCTCATAAAGTTCCAGAGCTCCGTCAACAGCTTTCATGACATAGAGCACGGCCAGCTTTTTTGAACAATCCTGTTCCTCTCCGAGGCGTTTCCTGAAACGTGCAGGAATCATAAGACGACCCTTCTCATCAATCGAATGCCGCTCTTTTCCGATAAAACCTGCCATATCTCCGCACTTTCCCCCAATTTTTCCCACTTTCCACCACCTAAAATGTAAAAAAAAGCCTGCTGTAAAAAAATAATGCGCCTCTTTATTGTGAAAAATCATTATTCCCGGAGGGGTTGCACCAAATTATGCTTCATCTGATCCACTTTTTCTTATTATTATATAAGGGCGTGCAGAGAGGCTTATGCTCCTTGAGGGCAGGGCAGAAAAAGGCGCCTTTATTGTCATGAGCGATTCAAGCCCTTTCTATCCTCTCAACGAAGCAGTTGAAGCGCGGAATAAAGGGGACCTCTATAAATTGTCGTGAGCGGCATGAGTACGAGGCGGACGGAGCACAGAAACACTCTCCTATCCGGCCAGCGATGTAATCAGGGCGAGCAACAAATTAATAGCGGTGTCAGGAAAACTGTTTTCAGCAAACTATGGTAACTATCTTTCAAGAGTTTATCGTTGATGGCTACAACCTGCTGCATAAACTTTTTCCAGACAAGCCACAACTCTCTTTGCAATGCAAACGTGAACAGACGGAATCCATGCTGCTCGGCGTTCAACAGTCGACGTGCCAGAAGGTCACCGTGGTCTATGACGGGCAGTGTCCCCGGAGCCCGTTCAGGGATGGTGGGGCCGTTAACAGGGTTTTTACTTCATTGGGATATTCGGCGGACGAATGGATCATCGATTATCTGAAATCTTTGGGGAGAAACGCTCAAATGCTTACCATAGTGTCTTCCGACCATCTCATCCGCCGCCACGCCGTTGCCTGCGGGGCATCATATATGCTCTCGGAAGATTTTATCGGCAAGTATTTCTCCGGGCCAAAAGGGCGTGATATAACCGGAGAACCCCGTAATAACCGGAAAAAATTCGGCAGTGGACAACTCAGCCAGAAAGAGGTGGATCACTGGCTGAACGTATTCAGCGAAGCGAAAGAATGAGGTGATCCCCGAAAAGATCTGCCTTATTTTTTTAAATTTTACCTGTAACCGTTTCCACCCATAAGGATTTTATGCACTATGTCGAACCGCATCGTTAACAAGGATAATCATTGGCTTGAGCTTGAAGAGTGGAGAAAAAAGATAGATGCCATAGACCACAAACTTTCAAACCTGCTCTGTGAACGGCTTAATTGTGCCCAGAATATCAGCTCGCTCAAGCAGCGTATCGGCGAAGAGGTTCTGCAGCCCGCCAGGGAAAAAGAGGTGCTTACCAACGTACTGAACCAGGCCGATTCCGAGTTGAAAGCCTGCGCACTGGAAAAAATCTACAAATGCATCATTGAAGAGACAAGGTTGTTCCAGCATGAATGGAAAAACGAACAGCAGACGCTCTCTTCCAGATAACCTGCCGGGATTGTTTCATGCATGACACGATCACAAGCCGTTTTCTTTTTCTTATCTCAAGCATTACCATTCCGTCCCTGATGTTTCTTGCCGCATTTTTTTTTATCCCCGGCTGGAATGTAGCCTATGAAGGATTGCCGCATGAAAAGATCCTCGTGCGCAAAGGAGCAAGCCTTCGTTCTATAATAACATCCATTCACGACAAAGGCGTGATACAACACGAAAGACCATTGCTTATCACGGCCGGCCTGTTTCCCGAATTTCGAAACATCAAGCCGGGCCGCTACTCTATTCCTCCTGGTCTTTCCAATTATGGGCTGCTCTCTTACCTGCGCCATCATCCGCAGGATGAAGAACGGGTAATGATACCGGAAGGTATGCGGCAGGAGAGAATCGCGGCAATCATCGCGTCGCGGCTTGATATCGACTCGCTCTCCTTCATAAAAAGCACCGCTGACAAAACGCTGCTTGCCGAGCTGGGTGTTGAAGCCGACAGCTTTGAAGGGTACTATTTTCCCGGCACCTATAATTTCCCCTGGACCAGCACATCAGAAGAAGTGATTAGGTTTCTGGTAAACCGGTTTCGTTTGTTTTACAACGACAGCTTGCAGGCAGCAGCCTCCGGCCATGGACTCGATGAACTCGAGCTGCTCACCCTTGCGTCTATTGTCGAAGCCGAAACCCCGCTCGACGAAGAAAAACCGCTCATAGCAGGGGTCTATCTTAACAGACTGCGAAAAAACATGAAAATCCAGGCAGATCCTACGGTACAGTATGCGCTTGGTGGTGAACCCAGAAGGCTTCTTTACAAGGACCTCACTATTGATTCTCCTTATAACACCTATAAGCATAAAGGGCTGCCTCCCGCCCCGATCTGCAACCCCGGCGCGTCTTCAATCATGGCTGTACTCAATCCGGCGGAAACCGAGTATCTCTACTTTGTCGCTACGGGAACCGGAGGGCATTATTTCGCAAAAACATTCAAGGAACATGCCGAGAACGTCAAAAAATACCGCAGCAACCGGAGATGATGACCATACGGTCCGCCGGGAAAGAGCAACCTGAATTGTTTATATTATATGTATGGGCACCTCAATTGATCGTATTCAAATTTTCCCGGCAAAGCCGGGATGCCCGACAATCGTTCAATGTAGGTTCAAAAAAGTGTACAACCTGTCAATCACAAACCCGAAATCTGGAGCAATGCAAAAAAAGACCTTGTCTGATATTTCATGTAAAGGCCGCAGAGTATTAATGCGCGTGGACTTCAATGTCCCGCTTGATGATCAGGGAAACATTACCAATGACAAGCGTATTGTGGAAGCCCTGCCCTCCATAAAAAAAGTTGTTGAATCCGGCGGCAGGCTCATTCTCATGTCGCACTTCGGCCGGCCCAAAGGCAAGATTGTGGCGGAACTTTCTCTGGCTCCGGTCGCAAAACGGCTGTCCGAACTGCTTGACACTGATGTCGTCATGGCGGGGGACTGTATAGGAACCGAGGTTATGCAGCAGGCACTGGCCCTTCAGGACGGCGAGATCATGCTGCTTGAAAACCTGCGTTTCCATCCTGAAGAGGAAACCAATGACCCTGAATTTGCACGCGAACTCGCGTCGATGGGAGAAATTTACGTCAATGACGCTTTCGGCACGGCGCACCGTGCTCACGCGTCAACCGAGGGAATCTGCCACTTTGTCCAGCCTTCCGTTGCCGGCTACCTTATCGAGAAAGAACTGAAATATCTGGGACAAGCCCTTAACAACCCTGAACGTCCGTTTCTTGCGATTCTGGGAGGGGCGAAAATCTCCGGGAAAATCGATGTTCTTGAAACTCTCTTCAGCAAGGTCGACACGATTCTTGTCGGCGGAGCCATGATTTTTACCTTTTTCAAAGCTCAGGGCTACCATGTCGGCAAATCACTTGTCGAAGACGACAAGGTCGAGCTCGCCATGCACCTGCTGCAGACTGCTCGCGAAAAAAACATCAGGATGCTTCTTCCCGAGGACGTTGTTGCAGCAACGGAATTTTCCGCTGATGCCGAAACCCGGAGAGCCAGTATCGAAACCATACCGGAAAACATGATGGGCCTGGACATCGGGCCAAAAACCATAGACACCTATTCAAGGGAAATTTTGCAGGCCAAAACCGTTGTCTGGAACGGCCCGATGGGCGTTTTTGAAATCGAGTCATTTGCGAAGGGCACCATTGCCATAGCCCAGGCCCTTGCCGACGCAACCGCAAAAGGCACCATCTCCATTGTTGGAGGAGGAGATTCTGCTGCCGCTGTCATGAAAGCAGGGGTTGCCTCCGGCATAACACACATTTCGACCGGAGGCGGTGCAAGTCTCGAATTTCTCGAGGGAAAAGCGCTTCCCGGCATTGCCGCTCTGAACGATTAATATCCAAGCCGCATTTACATCTCCGGCAACCTATTATCGGCAACAGTAAACCACTAAACCATGAGTTTAAGATAGTTCTGAATGAATAATTACAACCAGCCATACAGCCCAGGGGGATTCCAGGTGATGCCCCCGGCGATAAAGACCATCATACTCGTCAACATCGCTGTCTTTCTTCTACAGTTTTCACCTTTCGGTATTTTTGTCATGTATTACGGTTCCTTGTGGCCTGCAGCATCTTCGGGAGAGTATTCATTTCAGATCTGGCAGCTGCTGACCTATATGTTCATGCACGGGGGGATTGCGCATATCCTGTTCAACATGTTTGCGCTCTGGCTGTTCGGCACCGAAATAGAAAACTACTGGGGGACGAAAGAGTTTACCGCCTACTACTTCATCTGCGGTATCGGTGCCGCATTGATCAACCTGCTGACAACCGTCGGCAGTCCGTTTCCGACGGTCGGGGCATCGGGTGCCGTCTTCGGCATACTTCTCGCGTTCGGCCTGATGTTCCCCGACCGCTACATCTTTCTCTACTTTCTGTTCCCGATCAAGGCAAAGTATTTCGTGGTAGGATATGCCGCAATCGAGTTGTTGATGGGCATCAACAGCTCAGCCATGGGCAGCGGCAGCAACATAGCGCATTTCGCCCATCTTGGCGGCATGCTTGTCGGATTTGCCTATATCAAGTTCCGGCAACAAGGCTTTTCATTCTCGGACTGGCTGGATAAAACATTTCCCAAAAAAGATGAAAAGGACGGACCGAAACTGTACAAAAAAGAACAGAAAAACAACGGCATGGAAGTGTCCGAAGCAGAGATTGACGCAATTCTCGATAAAATATCCCGTTATGGTTATGAGTCCCTGACAGAAGCTGAGAAACAAAAGCTGCTCAAGGCGGGCGGGAAGTAAGACTTTCAGGTAAGAGGAGTTTGTACGATGCATACAAGAGGCAAAGCATTTGATCGGGCAAAGCAAAAGGCGGCAAGCGTCACCCGTGATCCGGAAAAAGTAAAAAAAATCATCGATTCCGCGCTGCAAAAGGCCGCCGCGGCCAAAACATCTTCACAGTTTCAGGAAATCACCGACAAGTTCCAGGCGTTGATCCGTCTTGTCAAAAGCTGGCTTAACAAAGAGTACCTGGTGACCCCCTGGCAGACCATCGTTCTTTCCGTAACGGCGATCGTTTACTTCGTCACCCCATTTGACGCAATTTTCGACTTCATTCCCCTTCTCGGCTTTGTTGACGATGTCGCTGTGCTTACCGCAGTCCTCTCGTCGATCAATCATGATCTCGACAAATTTATGGAATGGGAGAACAAATCCGTACAGGAAGACCAACCGGTTGCCGGGGCTATCGATGCGGATTTCGAGGAGGTGCCTGGGAACGGGAAGTCTGAAGCGTGATTTTCACCTCCGCTTGGCGTTTCGTGCCGGGTAAAGCCTTTCGGACTAACCCCTGAACGGATCGATGATGGTAAGGCCGCGGATTTTTTGATTGTGGTGAAGGTCTTCGGAATAGAGTATCTCGCAGTCTGCCTGGAGTGCTGCTGCGATGATAAGTGAATCGTAGTAGCTGTATCCCCATCGCTCCATGATATCGAGGGTGTGCTTGTAAAGCTCGATACTCGTGAACACCCTGCACAGCCCGGAAAGAACCGTATCGAGATACTTCCTGCAATCGTGCAGGGAGAAGGGAACCTCAAACTTTTTTATTGCAACATTGATAAATTCCTGCACTACCTGTGAGCTGATGATGCCCTTTCCGGTTTGCAGAGAGATTTTGATCAAACGGAGTGCCTCCGCCCGTTTCGCAGGGTTCGAGTGATCGAATGAATAAATGAGGATATTGGTGTCGAGGAAACAGTTACCGTTCATTCATTTCCTCCCTGCAGAACTTCTTTCCGGGCTGAACGTAGGCAAATGATTCCATCAGCTCGTCGAAATCCCTTGCCCGTACCTCTGCGTTCACGTAGTGCCGGAGCCATTTCCTGAACGAAGCGTTCAGCGTGGTATGTTCACGCTGCGCTTTTTCCCTTGCTTTCCTGATCAATTCTTCATCAGCGCTCAATGTGATGTTTTTCAACATATATCAAACGTCATCAAGTTTAGTGTTAATCGTGTACACTGCTTTCGTATAAAATATAATAAAATCGCCTTGCACAATAAATAACTTCAACGAACATAGCAACCCGCGGAAGGGGTACCGTTAAACGTACCCAATAATTCCTCAAACAGTTTGAGATGCCCCCAACATTTAATCCTCAAAGGCTCCCTGAAAACCGTTGCGAGAGGATCGCGCACAATGTCATTTTTTTACTTTTGACTTCTCTTCATACGGCACGTCTGAAGCACGCCAGCGTCTCTATATGGCTGGTATGCGGAAACATATCGACCGGCTGAACTTCTTCAAGCCGGTAACCGGATGCGCATATCTCTTTTCCGTCCCTTGCAAGGTTTGCCGGATTGCAACTGACATACACGATGGTTTCAGGCTGGAACTGCAGCATGGTCCGGAGGGCTTTCGGATGCATTCCGGCCCTTGGCGGGTCGGTCACGATGACCCTCGGGAAACCCAGCTCCTCGAGTGTACTGTGGAGGGTGTGGAAATCTTTCAGGTCCACCCGGAAAAATGATGCATTGGTAATACCGTTGAGCACCGCGTTTTCCTCCGCATCGGCAACCGAGCTCTCAACGATCTCGAGACCTGCCGCCCGGCGGCAGTTCCTGGCAAGATAAAGCGTGATGGTGCCGGTTCCGCAATAGAGGTCATACACGGTATCATCCGGTCTCAGTCCAGCCATTCCCATGATACCGTCATAGAGAACCTTCGCCTGGGCTGTGTTTGTCTGGAAAAACGAGTTTGCTGAAATACGGAATTGAAGGTCGCCCAGCCGCTCCTCAACACATCCTTCCCCATGAATAACATACTCTTTCTCACCAACCGCAACCGTATTCTTCCGTGTTGTAACACTGTTGAGAATGGTCATTTTCTGTTCAGGCATTACCGAAAGAAGCCTGTCGCCGTAGGCCTTCATCATGTCGGCGTCATGCCACGACGTAACCAGGTTAACCATCAGTTCATCATTCTCCTCGCTGTAGCGAAACACGAGATTTCTTAAAAAACCGGTATGCTGCCTTGCAGCATAGGGTGAAAAGCCGTGCTCAAGCGCAAATTCCCGCGTCACGCCAAGAACGCGGTTCATACACTCCCTGGCAAGAGAACAGGAATCTATTTCAAGCACTTTCTCGAAATTTCCGGGAGCGTGAAACCCGAGAGCAAAATCTGCCGGTTTGTCCAGCACCTCTTTATTCAGCTCCTCCGGCATCAGATACCGTTTGCTGGAACAGGAAAACTCCACCTTGTTCCGGTAATGTAAGGTTTGCCGGGCAGGGAGAACCGGCTTGACAACACAGTCCTGAAATCCTCCTATATGTACGAGTGCATCGTGAACCTTTTTCCGCTTGTAGCAAAGCTGTGCCTCATAGCCGACATGCATCCATTTGCAGCCGCCGCACACACCGAAAACCGGACATTCCGGCTCAACCCTGTCCGGGGAAAACACAAGCACTTCCTGAGCAACCGCCTCGAGATACGCTGGGCGTACTTTTATTACGGCTGCACGAACCCTGTCGCCTATCGCCAGCATACCGCTTACAAAAACGCCTGCCCCGCTTTCAAGCCTGCCGAAACACCGGTCCTTTTCAGCGATATCCGAAATCGTCAGCTCTACGGTTTCCCCCTTTTTGTACAGCTCCCTCAAATTGTCTTCCATAGTGACCGAATATCCCCGTTACCTGAATCGAGCGATTGTTCCAGCTTCCCGATGCGGCCGGGACGATGTGAAACGATCAATTCAGGCAGTTAATAATGCCGCCCCAAATACACCGGCGCTGTCCCCCAGTTCCGGCCGGACAACCGGGATATCGAGGGAGCTGTTGAACAGATGCTTTTCGACTGCATTCCGTGCGGCAGGAGTATACAAGGCCTCGACGTTACCGACACCGCCCCCGACGATAACGATGTCAGGATCAAGAATATTGATAACCTGGGCAACCGCTTTGCCAAAACAGTTCAGCAGGCGGTCGATTGTTTCCCCAGCCGCCTTGTCACCGGGCGCCGACGCCGCAATCTCTTCGAGAGACTTCCGCCTCCCGGTGGAGCGTTCAGCATAATACCTTTCAAGTGCCGGACCGGACAAAACCGTTTCCACGCAGCCCCTTCTCCCGCAATAACAGAGGGTTCCGCCGGCAACAAGCTCATTGTGCCCCCACTCTCCTGCGATACCGTGCGCCCCCCGAAAAGCCTTTCCGTTGCAGACAATACCGCCTCCCACACCGGTGCCGAGAATAATGCCGAAAACAACCGCACTCTCCCGCCGCATTACGTCACGCCCCGCCCCAAGGCGAGATTCTGCCAGCGCAAAGCAGTTGGCATCGTTGTCAACCGTTACGTCTGTCTGCAAGCACTCCTCAATATCCGAAAGTACGGGCTTGCCGTTCAGACAAACCGTATTTGAATTCTTGAGGAGGCCACTCTGCCGGTCAAGCCTTCCCGGAGTTCCTATTCCGATATGGGATGGAAGCGTGCAATGCAGTTCATCGGTCATCATCCGGAGCAGTTTCTCGACCCGCGACAGAATATGACGGTACCCTCCCGAAGCCTCTGTGGGGATTCTCAAACGAACCAGAGGCTGCATGTTTTCATCAAGCACGCTCCCCTCGATTTTTGTCCCGCCGAGATCGATCCCCCAGTAGTTCCTGCTCATAGTATAACCCTCATGCCGATGTCAACCACTCTGAGGACCTCTATTAACTTCGTTGCGTACCCGGCTTCGTTGGGCGGACAGGAGAGGGCTTCTGCGCTCCGTTCGCCTTGCAATTGAATCGCAGGAATAAACAGAGGTTCCCTCAAGTCGCTCACGGCAATTCACAAAGGGACCTTCTTTGGATGAACCTTATTTTTCACTATCCAGGCAAATACGGTATACACCAGCCCTGCACACGCTATCCCGATAAGAGCTCCTGTAACGATATCTCCCGGATAGTGCACTCCGACGTAGACCCTCGAGTAGGCCACCAGTAACGCATAAAAAACCATCACAGCGGTAAACACTCTCTCTATGGCATCCCCGCGGCTGAAAAAAATCCAGATGATACTGGCCACCGCAGCCGAGTTTGCCGCATGAGAAGAAGCAAAAGAGTAGGAACGGGTCTGATTGATCAACAGCCTGAACTCCTCCAGCTCAAAACACGGCCTTGTCCTCTGGAACAGCGGCTTGAGAACACCTGAAGTAATCCAGTCGGCACACCCTACGGCAAGGAGCGCCAACAGAAGGATCATGAGCCCGTTCCAGCCTCTTTGCACCACCATAAACAGTGCGGCCAGAACAAAAATATGACCCGACAGCTTGGGTTTGGTTAAAAACACCATCAGGTCGTCGGCAGCCGGATGAACCACATTCAGGTTCAGCAGCTGAAAAAGCCATGCATCTGCCTGCTGTAGGTATTCCATCGCTCACCGTTTTTTTGTACCCTTTTTCTTCTTCGGGGCTTTCGAAGCGGGCTGGGAAATAGCGATATTCGGCAAGTCCTCCGCAGATGTGGTTTTGTTGATGTAAAACGTCTGGATAATACTGAATACGTTGAACATCAGGTAGTAGAGGCCAAGACCGGCAGGAAGATTGTTGAAAAAGAGCAGCATCATGACCGGGAAGATGTACATCATGATCTTCATCTGTTCATTGGTCTGTGTCATCGGAGTAATCTTCTGCTGCAGATATACCGCCCCGCCCATAAGGATTGGAAAAAGAGCGATATGATCTCCGTAAAGCGGTATGCTGAACCCCAAATCAAGGATGGAATCGGGAACGGAAAGGTCTTTTGCCCAGAGGAACCCCTCTTGCCGCAACTGGATAGATGAACGGAACACATAGAACATTGCAAAAAGGAGCGGCATTTGCAGCAGAACAGGAAGACAGCCTCCAAGCGGGTTGACACCCGCCTCTTTATAGATTCTGCCGAGTTCACTCTGCATTTTCGCAGGATTGTCCTTGTGCTTCTCCTGCAGTTCCTTCATTATGGGCTGCAATGCCGCCATCTTTTTCATAGATTTTGTCGAGGCCATGGTCAGCGGATAGGTTACCAGCTTGATCAGCAAGGCGAAAATAATGATAATCAGCCCGTAATTGTCTATGAACTGGTTGAGCAGATCGAAAATGGGCAGAATGATGTACTCCGCAAAAGGCCTCGTAAGCCAGTCCCAGCCAAAGTCCATGATCTTTTCAAGATTCACGTTAAGAGAATGAAGCACGTTGTAATCGATCGGACCTACATAAAGCGAAACAGACTCCTTGTGGGTTTTCTTATCGGCTGGCAGCGTGAACTTCAGCGCTGCCGTATAATCTTCGAATTTTTCGCCTGCCTTGTGGCTGCCTCTCAGAAACACCCCGTCCGTTGACGAAGCCGGTATGAGTGCCGCCACAAAATATTTTGTTCTTACGGCAATCCATCTGGCAACACCGGACTGTTCTTCACGGTAATCCTTCGAGGGATCGCTTGCGTCGAGCCTGAGAAGGCTTCCGCCCATGTACGCCGAAGCCCACGAGTTTTGCAGCTCGTCATCGATATTTTTTTCAGAATGCAAGAGGCCTCCGTCCCACTCAAGCTGGTACTCATTTCCCGGCAGCATGCCACCGAAGCCCGTAAGTTGTACATCATATCCTATGGCATAGGTATCGCCCGTAAACGTATAGACAATTTCAATACTTCTGTCCGGCGACACATCAAGTCTGTAGGTTACGGAATATGACCGTTTACCGGTAAGCGACACCCTTTCCTGATTAACCGAAGTCCTGAAAAACAGATCCCTTGTGTCGATCTGCTTGCCGTCGCGTGTCAGGAAGAAAAGAGACAATGCACCGCTGTCACCGTTTTTAATCAGATCAAACTGTTCCCGGTCCGAGTTGAGATGCTTCTTCAGCACCATCGATTTCAGGGTAGCCCCTCGGGAAGAGAGTACCGCTGTGAAGAGGTCGTTGTCGATCGTAATCAGTTTTTCCTCGCCGCCTGCGGCAACGGCAAATTCTCCGAAACTGTCACGGCTGTCGGTTTTCTGCATCACCGATGCGGCCCCGCTACCCCCGTCAGGCCTTTCTCCAACCGCGGTCACATCAGTCGTCATGATATCATCCTGCACGGGCTTCCTCTCCGGAACCATAAACTGCATCCACACAATCATGATCAGACCTATCAACACAAGTCCTATTACAGAATTTCTATCCATTGTCTTCTTTTTTAGCATTTAACTTTCTACCGGCAAGCGGCACCGGATCATACCCCCCTTTCGAAAACGGGTTGCAGCGCAGTACGCGCCACAGAGTAAGCCACAGCGCATAAAAGAAATTATGAGTCCTGAACACTTCGAGAGCATAACTTGAACAGGTAGGATAAAATCGGCAGGACGGGCCAAGCAGGGGAGATATGTACGCCCGGTAAAACTTGATCAGAAAAATCGGCACTTGGTTTATAACTTTCCAGAACGCATTGAGTTCCATGATGCTCTTTCGCTATAAGATCACTTTCGCCTGACTCAAACACAGCCATTCAGCAAGGTGAGCGGTATCACTCAACCGGGAATCGCCCTCAGTATACCTTCCAGCAGCCCCCTGACTTCCTTTCTGACACGATCCGATGACGGCAGTGTTTTCTTACGCCCGACATACATAAACGCTATACACAATATCACATTACCGCTTCCGGCATACTTTTTTGCGCACTCGGCAGCAACTGACTTCTCATGCCTGTAGGATTCCTTCATCAATCGCTTTATCCTGTTGCGGCCAACGGCATCAGGCCTGATTTTTCTGCCAACGACAAAAAGAACCTTTGGGAGCGACCTGCCGCCCCCGCATTCCATATCGAGCGGAGCAAACAGTACCTTTATAAACTCGCCCCTCACACTGCGGCCTGAACTGAAAAGTTTCGATACCAATGTACGGCCCCTGAGTATCTCATACTTTTTCAATGAATGAGCATGTATCGTATTCAAAACGCCACGGGACGATTTCTACTTTTCCCTTACTTCTTTCGGAACCCCATATCACTGCTGACACTGAGTGAGTGACGGCCTTTTGCCCTGCGCGAGGAAAGAATCCTGCGGCCGTTTTTCGTAGCCATGCGCTGGCGAAAACCGTGCTTGTTCCTCCTCTTTCTGTTATGCGGCTGAAACGTCCTTTTCATAGTAAGACACTCCTCATTATTCTCATAGTTTAGGGCACCTCTAAAAACTTATTGCGCGCCCAAATTGCTGCGTTGGTCGGTGCTCGAAATCCCCATGTACTCCGTGTACATTCCGGTTTCTCCGCTCCGTCCGCCTTACACTTTGCTCGCTCGTGACACTTTTTAGAGGTGCCTTTTATTCAACCTAAATTGAACGTTTCAAATTGTACGGTATAACGTGCGTATTTGATGACATCTGTACTATCGACATGCACCCTGACAAAATCATGTTCCCATAAGGTTTTAAGGACGAAACAGGAGAACCGCTCAATTTAGGAATTCAAAAAATACCGGGCTTTGAATTTAGCACAACCATTATTTAAATCCAACAGTGAAGGCCTTCTTTTCCGGCAATCCCGACAGCCCTCCAAGTCGGAATACCAACAATGTGGATAACTTGTGGGCAAAAAAAATCAATTCCCATAAGACCGCATAAAACCTGAACCAAAAACCGATCGGCAAATGTTGACAACCAATAAAAGCCTTCGGCCTATATTATTAATAATAAACACTTTAAAATGTTGATAACATCTGTTAACGTGACCGTTCGCAGGGTAGGATTTTTTCGTTTCGCAGATTGTTTTTTATCCGCCGAAAAATGTAATTTACGAACAGAAGATGTTGATGATTTGTTTTTCAACCCCCAATTTAAGTTTCTAAACCGTGAGTTTCATGCCTCAGTCACTGTCCCGTGAATTTATTGAAAAAGACTCCAACATCAGCCTTGCAAAAACAGGAACAGCAGAGAAAATTTGGGATGCCTGCCTCGAGATACTCAAAGACAAGCTCAACAATCAGGCATTCAAAACATGGTTTGCCCCGATTACTCCCATCCACTTTGCCGACAACGAACTTACTATAGAAGTTCCAAGCCAGTTTTTTTACGAGTGGATTGAAGAAAATTACTCTATACAACTGAAACAAGCGTTGAAAGACATCCTGGGTTCCGAAGGAAAACTAATGTATTCCATCGTTATGGATAAATCTCAAAGTCATCCCGTAACGATCGAACTTCCTCATCAGAATGTAGCAAAAGCAGAGCTTGGTGAAGAAGGCTGTTCCACAGTGCAGGCATCTTCGGACAGGGACTTTTTGGAGCGCAACCGCACAAAATTCGAGAGCCACCTCAATCCAAAGTATACATTCGACACGCTTATCCGGGGAGACTGCAACTCACTTGCCTTTGCCGCCTCGAAATCCGTCGCCCAGAATCCGGGACAGAACGCTTTCAACCCCCTTGTTATCTACGGGGGTGTGGGTTTGGGGAAAACACACATGGTTCAGGCAATCGGGAACCAGGTTCGTGAAAAATGCATCTCGGAATATGTGCTGTACGTTTCAAGTGAGAAATTTGCCATAGACTTCGTCAATGCCATTCAAAACGCGAATATACAGGAATTTTCAGCTTTTTACCGGAAAGTGGATGTACTGATTATCGACGATATCCAGTTTTTTGCGGGTAAAGAAAAAACACAGGAAGAGATCTTCCACATATTCAACACCCTGCACCAATCAAACAAACAAATCATCCTCTCCTCGGACAGGCCTATCAAGGAGATCAAGGGCATTGAAGACCGTCTGATCTCAAGGTTCAACTGGGGGCTGTCGGCAGATATACAACCTCCGGATTATGAAACCAGAAAAGCCATCATTCAAAGCAAACTGGAACAGAACGGCGTTACGCTCGATGGAAATGTCATAGAATTTATAGCCACCAACGTCACGCAAAATGTCAGGGAGCTTGAAGGATGCATCGTTAAGCTGCTTGCTTCCCATTCGCTGGTCAATCAGGATATCGACCTGTCGTTTACAAAATCCACGCTCAAGGACATTATCAAAATACAGTCAAAGCAGCTTAGTCTGGATACTATTGAAAAAGCGGTTTGCTCTTATTTTTCCATCACCCCAAACGACCTGAAAGGAAAGTCGAAGAAAAAAGAGATTGCGGCAGGCAGGCAGATCGCCATGTATCTGGGCAAGGAACTTACAGGCTCATCTTTGAAAACCATAGGGCTTCATTTCGGGGGACGCGATCATTCCACCGTTATCCACGGCTATAATGCCATCCAGAAAAAGGTCGAGCATTCTGCAGAAACAAGAAACCATATAGAGGAGCTGAAAAAGCGCATTGAAATCATGTCAATGTAATGGTAACGGACACCTTCTTTCAGTAACGAAGGGCAACAAAACTGTTTTTGTCCCGGTGTGTATAACCTGTCAACAACCTGTGCATGCACCCGTGAAAATGAACCTGACTGTCAACATTCCGTGAGAGATAAGTAGCAGGTGTTCCAGCATACGTTGATAAACCAGAACAGTTACCAACATGTTATCAACATAGCCCGACATCAAAAACAAACTCATAAGATATTATAAAAAAATACCTTGCAGTTAACAGAAAAGAATAATCAAGATTTCCACACGCTCAATAACAACAACAATAATTTTTAACTATTTAATAATAAAAAGAGTGTACAATGAAATTTTCGACCTCAATCAAACACTTTCAGGACGCTGTTAACAAGGTAACTCAAGCCGTCCCCAGCAAAGTGCTTGATCCCCGTTACGAGAACCTGCACATATCCCTCGAGAACCAGATTTTGACGCTCTTTGCCACTGACGGAGAAATGTCCATCACCGTGACGACCGATGTGGAGTCATCCGATCATGGTAATTTAGGGGTGAAAGCACGTACGGTACTGGATTTCCTTCGCAGTATGTACGAGACGGGCGTCAGCTTTGAGGTCGAACGTCAGCAGTTGAGCGATCAGGGTATTGTTAATATCGCTACCGACAAAGGGCATTATAAGATACCGTGCACTTTTGAAAGTAAAGCAGAGAAGCATGACAGAACGTACGATGTAGAGGTTGAGCTTTCCGCCGAAGATTTGCTCGGCATTATTCACAAAACCATTTTCGCATGCAGTGTCGATGGTATGAGGCCGGCAATGATGGGGGTATTGTTTGAGATAGAAAACAATCTGCTTACTGCGGTTTCAACCGACGGTCATCGGTTGGTCAGGTTCAGAAAAACATGCAGTGTCTCTCTTTCGGATAAACAGAAAATCGTCATTCCGGCAAGAGTCTTATCTGTCCTGCAGAAGCTGGTGAATGAAAATAACGTGAAAATATCCATTGATTCGGCAAACAAGTCCGTACGTTTTTCTGTGGACAACCTGGTTCTCGATGCTGCACTGATCGTCGAACCGTATCCAAATTATGAGGCGGTTATCCCTCTTGAAAACGATAAAAAGTTAACCATAGACAGGGCTCTGTTCTATGATTCCGTCAAAAGGGTGGGAAGATTTTCAAGCATAGGCGATATCAGGTTTTCTGTGCAGTCTTCTTCCCTGAAATTGACGGCTGAAAACATCAACGAGGGAGAGTCAGCCCAGGAAGATATCCCCTGTACTTACAGGAACGAAGCGATCGATATAGGTTTTAACTCGAAGTTCATCGAAGCCGCGCTTGCCCATATCGATGAGGACTCTGTTGTCGTTGAGCTGAGCAGCCCTACGACCGCCGTTATCCTGAAACCGGACAAGGAGAAAGATGACGGTAGTCTGATCATCCTGGTTATGCCGGTGAGAATAAACAATTGAGACACTGGACTGATCATTGCGTTTACAGGAAATAAAGCTTGTCAATTTCAGAAGGCATGCTGATCTGACCTTTTCTCCGTCCGACGGGATCAATCTTGTCTATGGACCTAACGGTTCAGGTAAAACCAACATACTCGACGCGATTCATTATTGCACTCTGGCAAAAGGATTTAACAGGTCTATTGACCGGGAATGCCTTAATTTTGCAGCCGGCTACTTTCTGCTCAAGGGCCGGTTTGCCGATGACCGGGAGATAGAGATTTCCGTAAAGGTCAGCTACGCGAGAACATCTGAAAAAAAGATTTCCGTAAACGGTGAGGAGCTGAAAAAATTCTCGCAACTCATCGGCCGTGTTCCGTGCATAACGTTTTCTCCTATGGACCTGGCTGTCGTAAACGGTTCCCCTCAGGAGAGGCGGCGGTTCATGGATAACGCGCTTTCACAGACTGACAAGCGCTACCTTGACGACCTTCTGCAGTACAGACGAGTGCTGCAGCAGCGCAACACGCTTCTTGCGGCAGTTCGCGATAACGGCATGGAAAGAGGGAGCCTTGATGCATGGACCGAAAAGCTTTCCCTGCTTGCCGGTTCGATCATGTCGGCAAGAACCGTATTTCTCTTTCGGCTGCTTGAATTCTTCAAGCCTGTGTACGTAGAGCTCGGTCTTGGAGAAGTACCCGGTATGAGCTATTGCTCTTCGGTGGGCGTGCATACGCCGGAAATATCTGCAGAAAGACTGGCGGAGGTCTTCATGCAGCGCCTCAGAGATGTTGAAGAGCAGGAGCTGTATCGTAAACAAACCCTGTTTGGACCTCACAGGGACGATGTTATGTTCCGCCTCAATGATGTTGATGTCAAGAAATACGCTTCACAGGGGCAGCTTCGGACATTTCTTATAGCGATGAAGCTTGCATTGCAGAGATTTGTATGCGAGGTTACCGGGGAAAGGCCGCTTTTTCTGCTCGATGACCTTTTCAGCGAGCTGGATCGGAAAAGAGGAGAGAAGGTTCTTGAACTTCTCGACGGGTCGGGGCAATCGATTATTACCGCGACGGATAAGAAAGAGGTTAAAGGGGTCCACTGTATTTCTGTCGAGGAACTGGCACAGTCAGTCGTATAATACGAAGTCTTCCGGGGCACGGAACAAGTTATGGAGAAATGCCCTGAAAGTATAAACCGAAAGATAAACCTGATATTCTTGTGAGTACAACAAAAACCACAGTGCTGCGTTTCCTGAAGGCCTTCCCGAATGGTTTATCAAACTCTTTACCAAAGAAGGAGATACTGTACTCGACCCGTTTATGGGCTCCGGCACCACTAATGTAGTGGCAAAGAGAATGAGAAGAAATTCTATAGGTATTGAAATCGTACCTGAGTATTTCTCGATGGTTTCACAATGGAGTTTGGTCATGATTATTGCGACACTAATGGAGCCATTGACTGGAAGAAGCTTGTAGAATTCAATTCATCATCAGCACCATCTAATAAATAATACGCGTTGAAATCATCCAGGACACCCCGGAAATTCGATGATATTGTCAGTGAAGTTTATTCCATCTACGGCATGAGCCGTGCGCATGAAGAGCATCAGGCGCTCAAGGTATGGGACGGTGTTGTCGGTAAAACCATTGCCAGGATAGCGGTTGTGGAGAAGTTCGTGCGAGGGACCCTTTACGTGCATGTGCTGAATCCCTCGTGGAGAAACGAACTTTCCTTCAGGAAAAGAAGTATTATCGACAGGTTGAATGAAGCCGTAGGGAAGGGGTTGGTTAAGGATATAGTTTTCAGGTAGCGAAGGTTCGATTCTTCATTGCATTCACCGTTGTGCTGACAGTGGGTTTTATTGCTGTATGCTGGTACAAGGGCGAGCCCCCTGCGGGATGGAGATGGGGAAATGAAGCAAAAAAAAGGGGCAGTAAAGCCCCTTTCTTGTGGTTACGAAATGCGCTTACACGTCGCAGACAAGATTGTTTTTCTCGATCAGCGCTTCGGCAAAAGCTTTACCGAATTCCCTGCACTCTTCAAACTCTTTCTCGTGAGGTTTGAACTTGACCTTGACGTGCTGATCAAACACCTTGAGCTTCAGGTTGGTAAGGTTTGACTCGATGATCTTGGTGCTTTCACCGCTCCAGCCGTAAGAGCCGAATGCCGCGGCAAGCTTTCCCCGGTCGCGGATCGGGTTGATGGCCGCAAAGAGTTGGTAGATCTGCTGGACGATATTCTGATTGATGGTCGGCGAACCAACAATAATTGCTGCACTGTGCGCAATTTTTTCTTCAAGTTTTGAAAAGTGCATGTTTTCAATATCACATACATCGATGGTAAAATCACAGTGCGGGCGTATCCCTTCGGCTATTTTTTCGGCTATGATCGTGGTGTTCTCGTAAGCCGACACATAGGCGATGAGAATATTTTTCTCATTGGGAAGGGCAATGGCGCTCTGAGAGTATTTTTTTGAAAGATCGACATATTTCTTCCAGTTTGAGCGCAGTATCGGGCCGTGGCCGGGGCAGACAACCTTGATATCGAGATCCGTGATACGATCAATTGCCTGAAGCATATATTTGCTGAAGGGCTTCAGAATAGCATCGAAGTAGTACGTAAAGGCATCGTCAAAATCTCCTACAAGGTCATCGTACATCTCCTCATGGCAGTAGTGGCAGCCGAACGAGTCACAGGTAAAGAGGGCCTTGTCTTCTTCCAGCCATGTGTAAATAGCATCAGGCCAGTGCAGGTTTACCGCATTGATGAAACGAAGTGTTTTGTTGCCGAGATCGAGGGTGTCGCCATCCTTGACGACCATTGATCTGAAATCATTGCCGACAAGGTCATGGAGAAACTTGATTGCGTTTGCGCTGCCGACGACGGTTGCATTAGGTGCAACTTCGAGAAGGTTGTTCACACTGCCTGAGTGATCGGGTTCAGTATGGTCAACGATGATGTACTCGATCTCAGCAGGGTTGGTAACCTGTTTTATTTTTTCAAGATACGTCGGCCAAAACTTTGCTTTTGCTGTTTCGACAATTGTTTTTTTCTCCGCGTTGATGAAGTAGGAGTTATACGTTGTGCCGTACTTGGTTTCCATCACGATATCAAAGGTAACCAGACCAGGATCGAGAACACCTATCCAGGTAACATCATCGGTGACAGGAAAAATTCTATTATCAATCATTTTCAGGAATCTTGTGTTTAATAAGGAAAAATGTCATCGTGCATATTGAGTTTTGCTCTACAACTATACATGCAATGAATCCTTAAAGTTCCTTGCCAGAGAATAGAAAATATACCGGATTCCAAAGATAATGCTAACTTATTTCTTTAAAAAGGGATATCGTCTTCGTTGACTGAATCCGTATCCTTGTGGCGTATTTCTTTGATGAATTGTATCCCTTCCGGTGAGAAGGTAAACAATGTATCGGAAGAAAAAATGGAGCTGAAATCCTGGGGCTTGAAAAAAGGCAAAAACTTCTGAGTGAACTCATCAAGCCTTTTCAGGTAGAATTGGGTATTTTCGTCGGGCCTTGAACTATCCCAGTCATCGGCAAGACGGCCTTTGTCATAGTGACTGCTCTGCAGTCCGCTTCCGGAGACATAATAGGTGATCCGGTCTCCCTTATTAATCGAAAGGTTGCTTTTCAGCGCAAGCTCATAGGTTATCGAGCGGGGCCTCTTGCCTGATTCTGTATCGGCGGTGTACTGCTCGATGGTGCTTTTCAGGGTTTCCGTGCGCGAGAAATCTTCAATTGACCAGTCATGATTCAGGATCATTTCCTTGTATGATACATACAGATCGTGCAGCCCCTGAACATCTTCTTCAAGAAGCTTTTCAAATCCTTTGCGAATAAAGTCGCGTCCGAATTTTTCGCCGCTTCTGCTGATAAGAGAGGAGCCTTTAAGCTTGATCCTGCCGTCATAGCCCAAAAGCGCATAATTCTTTTTAAGGTAGGAGATCATTTTTCTGAACCTTCCGTCGTAGCCGATGGTAATTCCTTTCGGCATTGTGGATGAAACTTTGTTAACGAGTGCAATTTCATCCTGTTCCGAAACAACATGCGGGGGGGGGACGAACAGAATGCCATCGGTATCGACTTCAATGACTTTGCAACCGTGTGATTCAAACTCCTTGATCATCTTGCGAGCTATTTCCTGGCCTGTTGTCGTGACGCGATCCGCTTCCTCGTAGTCATTGAATATGCCGCTGCTGAAGCCGAGATAACCGTACATTGCATTGATCAGTATCTTGAAAGATGACTGCATGGCATCGTAGTTATCGGCAAGAGAGTTGTTGCTTTTTTCGTTTTCTTCCTTTGCTTTTTTCTTTGCGGTGAACCTGAGATCCCTCAGGTCGGTGAGTATTTTCGGAAAAATCCTTCGCTCATCGCTTTTCGGGCAGATGTCGTAGGAAAGCATAATGGAAGGGTAAAGAGACTCCACGTCGGCATAAACTACGGGTCCGAGGATTCCTTTCAGAAAAACTTCCGTGAACCCCCCTGTATGCTGCTGGCCGATTTCCGGTTTCGGCAGAGAGTGTTTTTCTTTAAGATATTCTCTTACAAACAAGGCTTCTATCTTTGCAGCGGGTCCCATTCTCGACGTCTGGGCGTAGGTATAGGGTATCATTCTGGTCATGTAAAAGTTGCTGCCCGAAAGCAAGGCCGCAATTTCCCTGGTTTCCCTGACATCATCGAGTGAGTAAGCCAGGAGACGGTCGGGGTTGTTGTCCCATAGATCTGCCATTTCACTGTACTGGACATAGGTTCTGTCAGGTGAGGCGATGCCGAAATACTTTGCGGCCTCTTTCAGGCCGTATCCCGGCATGGAACGTTTGGCAACATCAAAGTTTTGCACGAGAAAAAAGGTGTCGATGACATGTCTTCCCGCTATGTCGTAGAATGGATAATCTATTGAACGTTCTGCGAAGCGGATGCTTGCCTGATAGCTTCTCGGCACAGACCCGTCGCGGCCTATTCTGAATTCAACGCCATGCAATTCGCATCTTCTGTGTATGTAGGAAAGATCAAAACTAAATATGTTGTGCCCTTCGATAACATCGGGGTCCTTCAACTGGATAGTTTTTACCAGTTCCAGCAGCAATTCTTTTTCCGTGATCTCTTTTGTATGGATAACGTGTTCCCAGCCCCGGTTGTCACTGAGAGATATGATGATAATGGGATCTCGGCCTATCGAGACTTTCCTGTTGGTTCCTTTTTCCGGCCTGTAGTAGGTTTCGATATCGAGCTGCATACGGTAGAGGTCCTCGAATACCATGCCTTTAAAAAGAGTTTTACCTGTCTGAAGAAGAAATTGTGTTACAGCGTCTCCTCTGCTGTAGGTTAAATTGCTTGAAAAACCGGAATCATTGCCTTCTTCGGATGATGACTGCGCCTTCGATGCTACAAAATCAAGAGCGTTGCGGTAGTTCTGTTGATCTTTGAAGATGGCCAGAAATCGGTAGAAATTGTTTCCCTGAAGTTTTATGAGCCAGTATGTTTCGTTGTTTGCCGGAATGAATCCGTCAAGGAGTGCTTGTTCCGAAAGGAAAAAGAACGGATAGAAATCATCATCACGGCTTTTCACGGAGTTTTCTTTCCTGAAATAAAGCCTGATTTTGCTGTCGGACAGTTGATGAATCCCTATAATACGTTCCTCGCTGTCCTTTCCGAAAAGGAGGGGGTTTTGATCTATGGTTTCCAGAAATGTATCGCTCATAATATTCCTGTATAGCTGTTAAAAACAAAAAGAGAGCTGATGTTTCACGTGAAACATGGGAATCTATTGCAGTACTAACGGCCTATTTTCACCATAAGAACCGAGATATCGGCCGGTGTAACGCCGAGGATTCGCGATGCCTGTCCTATGGTGGAAGGTTTATACATGGATAATTTTTCTTTTCCTTCGTTGGATAATCCTTTGATATCATTATAGTTGAATGATTCAGGGATCCGGTGCGACTCAAGACGTGAAATCTTTTCTGCTATAAGACGCTCTCTTTTTATGTAGCCTTCGTATTTGCAATCGATTTCAACCTGTTCAAGCACATCCGGGTCCCGTGTAACTGCAAAAATTTTTTCGGACGCTTCATGACTCGCGGTAAGAATGGTGGAAAGTGAAATATTCGGACGTTTGAGAATATTGGCTATCCTGGTGCTGCCGTTTATGGGAGGGCTCCCCGACGCGGTCAGCAGTGTATTCATTTCATCGGAAGAAACCTTTATTGATACAATCAATTCCTTGACAGATGCGATGCAGGCTTGCTTTGTCTGCAAATCCTGGTAAACTTTTTCCGGTAGGAGACCGGACGAGTAGCCGTAAGGCATAAGACGCCGGTCGGCATTATCCTGCCTGAGAATGATTCTGTGTTCTGCTGAAGAAGTAAACATCCGATAGGGTTCGCTGGTTTCCTTGGTAATGAGATCATCAATCAGTACACCGATGTATGCTTCTGACCGCTTGAGTGTCAGAGGCTCCTTTTTCATGATTTTGAGAGCGGCATTGATTCCCGCCATAATGCCTTGTGCTGCTGCCTCCTCGTAACCGGATGTGCCGTTTATCTGACCAGCGAAATAAAGATTTTTCACCAGCTTCGTTTCAAGTGTCGGACGAAGCTGATAAGGCAAAAAATAATCGTACTCGATGGCGTATCCCGGCCGCATCATGACGACGTTTTCAAGCCCTGGAATTGACCGGAGCCCCTTGAGCTGAATGTCTTCAGGCAGAGATGTTGAAAACCCGTTGACATACATCTCATTTGTGTCGAACCCTTCCGGTTCGAGAAAGAGCTGATGACTGTTTTTCTCGTTGAAACGGTGTATTTTATCCTCGATTGACGGGCAGTAGCGCGGCCCTATTCCCTGAACTTTCCCTGAAAACAGCGGCGAACGGTCAAACCCTGTTTCCAGAATGCGGTGCGTTTCCTTGGTAGTAGCTGTTAAATAACAGTCTATCTGTTTTTTCCTCGAAAGATCTCGTGTGCTGAACGAGAAGGACAGGGGAACCTTGTCTCCCGGTTGAACAATGACTTTTGAATAATCAACGCTCCGGCGGTCTATTCTCGGCGGGGTGCCGGTTTTCAGGCGGCCGCACTGAAAACCCAGATTTGCAAGGCTCTCTGTCAAGCCTGAAACAGGAGGCTCGGCAGTTGTTCTGCCTCCCGGAAAGTGATTCATGCCTACATGTATCAGGCCGTTAAGGAATGTGCCGCAGGCGAGAATTACACTTTTTGCATTGATGATTCGTCCTGAGCTGACTACTGTGCCGGTACAGCGCCCGCGATCCGTGGTGATTCCGGTTACACTGTCCTGAAGCAGATCGATGTTTTTTTCCTGTTCGATAACCCTGCGCATGTAGAGGGAATAGAGGGTGCGGTCGGCCTGTGCCCTTGGCGAGTGCATGGCCGGGCCTTTGCTTCTGTTGAGCATTCTGAACTGGATGCCGGTGGCATCGATGGCTTTTGCCATTTCGCCTCCGAGCGCATCAATCTCTCTTGTTATCTGTCCTTTGGCGACACCGCCAATTGCCGGATTGCAGGACATTCTCGCTATTGCCGAAAAATCCGATGTGACAAGAAGGCATTTCAAGCCCATTCGTGCACCGGCAAGCACTGCTTCGCAGCCGGCATGACCTGCGCCGGCAACTACGATATCATACACGCTCATTACTGAAAGGTTTCTCTGTTCATTTGTTGTGCGCTCTGGAATTGTTTCACGTGAAACATGTGACTGTTGTCAATAAGTGTGTTGTTTTTCTTGTAAGTTGCTTTTATATAATGTTTTATCTTCTTTTGCCGCAAGTCCCGGGATTTGACTTTTCCGGCAGGTTATTTCGCCTGTGCCGTTTCACAGGAGAGAGGATGTTTTGGCTTCAAGATGAATATCAAGTGTCGTGATGCTTGAAGTTACGTGAATACTTTCATGTCATCAGAGGCTTCCCCGGGGCCCGCTCCTTTTTTTCGGGTATGGCAGTTTAATGCGGAAAGGGATGAGGATACGAGTATCCATGAATTACAGGGATGTCTGTGACGCTCCTGTATGAAAGCTGATTGTGCAGTGATAAATTATTATTTGTGTTGCAGGATAAAAATTGTTATATAAATATATAGTTATATAGGAGGCAGGGCGCGACTCTCATGGAAATGATTTAGGCATACCCCGGGATTTCACTTTCAAAGGTCCCTCAAAGCCGTCTTGAATATCGGCATCATCATGAAGCAGGGTGGGCAGATGCACACAAGGCCCGGTTGTGACTGTAGAACGCGATCTGTCTGCATGCAAAACGGGCGTGAGGAATACCTTTAGGTGTAATGTATTGCATCGGCAGTTAAATATGAAAAGAAGGGGTTTGTCAAGCGGTACAGGAATGGTTTTAAGCATTTCCAGCATAAGTAACGGCTTTTTCCCCGGCTTCGAGGGTAAAGAAGCGGAGAACTCGAGGCTTCGGGCAGGGGGAACAATCGAAAACCCTCCATCTCTGGAGCCTCAGACTAATAGGATTTCGGCCTCATCATTCTGCTAATCCACAAACAACAAGGAGATCAGAACTATGGTTAAAAAAATTACCTCATGGCTGTCTGTCGGCCTTATTTCCGCCGCGGCGCTTTCCGGATGTAATGCGAACACACCCGGAGGGCAGGAGACGACCCCGCAGGGCACTGCTGAGGAAGTTGATCCGAGGGGCCAGATTCTCGCGCTGTCCTGTGCTTCCTGCCACGGTACCGATGGTAAAAGTGTAGGCATTATGCCCGGTTTCTATGGAAAATCGGCGTCGTATCTGAAAAATGCCCTGATGGAGTTTAAAAACGATGGGCGTTATTCTACGGTAATGGGGCGTCATGCCAAAGGTTATACCGACGAAGAGATCACACTCATTGCCGAATACTTTGGCGGACTAAGTCAACAAAATTCAAAATAAGCGGGGGAATGAACATGAGTCAGAAATTTACACGTAGAGATTTCAGCAAACTCTTCATCGCCGGTGCAGCCGGTTCTACGCTTGGGGTTTTCGGCGGCGCAACGCCGCTGCTTGCAAACCAGAAACGTGTTGTTGTCATCGGCGGCGGCTTTGGCGGCGCTTCGGCGGCAAAGTATATCAGGAAACTGGACTCATCCATTTCCGTAACCCTTGTCGAGCCCGCAGCGACTTTCTATACCTGCCCTTTCAGTAACTGGGTTATGGGCGGGTTGAAGGAGATCAATGACATTGCCCAGACCTACGATGTACTGAAAAGCGCTTACGGCGTTGAAGTCATTCATGACGAAGCCGTGGAGATTGATGCGGCTAATCATTCCGTCAAGCTTAAAGGGGGGAAGGAACTGAAGTATGACCGCCTGGTTGCCTCTCCCGGTATCGATTTCAATTATGACGCTATTGAGGGATACAGTGAAGCAGCGGCCAACAGTCAGATGCCACACGGCTACAAAGCCGGACCGCAGACCGAGCTGCTGACCAAGCAGCTGCAGGAGATGAAGGATGGTGACAATGTGGTTATCTGTCCTCCCGGTAATCCGTTCCGCTGCCCACCGGGACCTTATGAAAGGGCCAGTCTTATTGCCAATTATCTGAAGAAGAACAAGCCGGGTTCGAAGGTTATAATCCTTGACGCCAAGGAAAAGTTTTCCAAGCAAGGCCTGTTCACCAAGGGGTGGAAAAAGCTTTACCCTGGCCTCATCGACTGGAGAGCAGGTTCAGCCGGGGGCAAGGTTACCGCGGTTGACCCGTCGGCAATGACGGTCCAGACCTCATCGGGAGCGGTAAAGGGCGGTGTGGTCAACGTTATTCCTCCACAGAGGGCCGGAAAGATTGCCGCAGAAGCGGGGCTGACCGATGCAAGCGGCTGGTGTCCCGTTAACCCCATTACGTTTGAGTCCACAATTCATCCGGGAATTCATGTGATCGGTGATGCCTGTATTGCCGGGGCTATGCCTAAATCCGGTTTTGCCGCCAGCAGTCAGGGCAAGGTAACGGCAGCAAGTATTGTTCGACTGCTGCAGGGCAAAGTCCCCGCTCCACCGTCACTGGTTAATACCTGTTACAGCCTTGTCGGGCCAGGCTACGGCATTTCGGTTGCCGCTGTCTACAAGCTCACCAGTGATGGTATTGTCAGCATAAAAGGTGCAGGAGGCCTTACGCCTATGGATGCTGATGATGATCAACTCAGCGAAGAAGCAACCTATGCGCGCGGCTGGTATAACAACGTAGCCCAGGATATTTGGGGATAAGGGCACGTTATCAGAGAGAAAAAGGAGACCGTCTCGTATTTTGCATATGGGGCGGTCTTTTTTTATTGCGGAATAGGTAAATAGAGGTGCCCTTATCCGGCGGGCCGAACTGCATTGATAATCAGACCCTGGTTTTATATATTGGCTGAAATTCAATTCATTGGCGCGGATAATTCGCAAAGTTATATTGCCTGTATGAAAAACAACCGGTTCAAAAGCATTCTTATCGTTGCCTTGACGGCTCTTGCGATATGGTCGATGTGGCCTACGTATAAGGATTATTCCTACTCAAAGCAGCTCACGCGGTTGACCGTGCCTGAAGACAGCCTGACGTTTGTCCGTGAAAATCGTGAAGCGATGGAAACGGCGGCTGCAAAAAGCCTGAAGCTCGGCCTCGACCTCAAAGGCGGAATGTATCTTGTTCTGGAGGTTGACCTCGTAGATCTGATCGAGGAGAGGGCGTGGAACAAGGATGAAACGTTCCGCGAGATAGTCGCCGACATCAAGAAAAACGCTGCGGACGGTAACGCACAGGTTATTGAACTGCTGGTTTCGGAGTTCCAGAAACGCAATATTCGGATGAGCCGTTACTTCTATGAGGTTCGTGACAGTGACGAGGAGATAATTGTCAAGCTGAGAAAAGAGGCTGAAGAGGCTGTTGTCCGGGCAAAAGAGATTATCCGGAACCGTGTCGATCAATACGGTGTTGCTGAGCCGGTCATTCAGACACAGGGGGTAAGGCGGATCATTGTTGCTCTTCCCGGTGTTTCGGATGAGGAGAGGGTGCGCAAGCTGCTCCGGGGTACGGCGAAGCTGGAATTCAAGCTGGTCAGGGACAGCGAAAGCATGCTCGAAGCGCTTGACCGTATTAGCAGGTTTCTTGCCGACAGCCAAGCCGGAGCGGAGACCGGGCAGGCTCCTGACGGAGAGGTTGCCGCAGAAGCTGAAAGCAATCCTCTTTACGAACACCTTGCTGTTATGGAAAGCGGAAAGGTATACGTCCCTGACTATTCCAGGGAGTATCTGACCGGGTTGTTCCAGCGTAAGGATATTCAGAAGCTGTTGCCGAAAGATTCGGAAATACGTTTCTCGGCAAGGACTATAGAGGGCCGCGACGGAGAAAAGTTCTATGATATGTTTCTTCTCAAGAAAACACCTGAGCTTACAGGCGGGGTAATTACCGAAGCAAAAGCTACTTTCGGCGCTTCGGCGCTTCAGCCGGAAGTTACCATGAGGATGAATTCGGATGGTACAGCGAAGTGGGCAAGAATTACCGGTGCGAATATCGGTCGACAGATTGCCATTGTGCTTGACGGTGCAGTGTATTCGGCTCCTGTTGTCGAGTCTAAAATTCCCGGCGGCAGTTCGGTAATTAACGGCATCGACAGTATCGAGGAGGCCCAGGATCTTGAGATCGTTCTGAAGGCCGGTGCACTGCCGGCTCCGGTAAGAATTATCGAAGAGCGGACGGTCGGACCGTCCCTTGGCGCCGACTATATCCGGTCAGGCTTTCTTTCGGCGAGCTGGGGCTTGTTTATCGTCGCGCTCTTCATGATCATCTATTACCGCAAAGCCGGTGTTTCAGCCGATATAGCCCTTGTTCTGAACGTACTGTTCGTGCTGTCAGTGCTGGCGGGATTCAGTGCTGCCTTGACCCTGCCGGGCATTGCGGGTATCGTACTGACGATAGGTATGACGGTTGACGCCAACGTCCTGATTTTCGAAAGGATCAGGGAGGAAGTTGCTGCGGGTAAAAACCTTCGTCTTGCGGTTGATACGGGATACAAGAAAGCGTTTTCGGCAATTGTCGATTCGCAGATCACAACGCTTGGTGCGGGATTTCTGCTTTACATTTATGGTATTGGCCCTATTCAGGGATTTGCTCTCACCTTGATGATTGGTACGGCAGCAAGTCTCTTTACCGCTCTGGTTATCACCAAGCTTATTTTTGACCTGCTGATCGAGAAGAATTTGATGACGGTCAAAAGTTTCGGTTGAAATCATTTAGAACGATACAGTATGCATCTGATTAAAAACACGAACATAAATTTTCTGAAGTACAGGAAAACAGCTTATGTGATTTCCCTCTCGCTGATGCTTGCAGGGCTGGTTTCACTGATTGTCAAAGGATTGAATTACGGCATTGATTTCAAAGGCGGAACCGAGGTAGTGCTGCGTTTTGAAAACGATATAACCGTCGGTAATGTCAGGGCGGTGTTGAATGAGGCCGGGGTCGAGGGGGCGGTTAAAAGTTACGGCGCCGACCGGTCGATTCTGGTCCAGACGGCTTTCGAGGGTGATCTCAACCAGCTGAAGGCTCTGGTGTCCAACGCGCTTGGCGACCGTATTCCGGACAACCCGCACGAGATGCTTCGGGTCGATTCCGTGGGGCCGAGTATAGCGGCCGATCTGAAATGGGCAGCCTTGAAGGCTCTCCTGGGTGCCGTGGTCATTATTCTGCTCTACGTGGGAATACGGTTTGAGTTCCGGTTTGCAGCCGCAAGTGTTGTGGCCATATTTCATGACGTGTTTATCGTGCTCGGCATTTTCAGCATTTTCGGGGGTATGTTCGATTTCATGCCCTTGGATATCAACCAGGGCATTATTGCTGCATTTCTCACGATTGCCGGTTATTCGATCAATGACACCGTTGTTGTTTATGACCGGATTCGTGAAAACATCCGTTCGGAGAAACCTTCCAACTATACCGCTGTTTTCAACAGCAGTCTCAACCAGACATTGAGCAGAACGGTCATTACTTCCGGAACCACACTTCTTGTCGTACTTATTCTTTTCATCTTTGCCGGTCCCGCTATTCGGGGGTTTACTTTTGCAATCCTTCTCGGGATAGGGGTCGGCACCTATTCCTCGTTATTTATCGCGGCGCCGATCGTGCTTGACTGGCAGCAAAAATCCAAGCACCCGATTAAGCTCAGAGGGGGATAGCAGCATGAGACAGTGTAGTGTGCTGTCGGCGGCATTTCTCTTCATGGTCGGTTGCAGTGGCGGCCCGGATAATGATGTTGTTGCAAGAGCCGGAAAGCTTGAGCTAACGCGCGATGAACTGCTTGCGTCGATCAGTTATGCCTCGTCTGAGGACAGCCTGACGGTTTCAGCCATATACATTGAAGACTGGCGGGACCTTGCAGCGATGTATCAGCTCGCTCTCGAGGAAAGCGTGGACAAGGAGCCCGATACCCGAATGTTAATTGAAAAGGCTGTCCGTCAGATAACCGTGCAGCGTTTTGTTGATAAAAAGATGAGAAAAGGCGAGGCCGAAGGCCTTTTTGCCGTCGACTCTTCCGTCGTCAGTGCCGTTTATCGTGAATCTCCGGATGATGTCATCTGCAGGGAGACACAATACGCCGTTGCGAGATATTACGCGGTCACAGAGCAAGCGGCAAGCCGGGTGCGAAATGCGCTGAAGCTTCACAAGGGGGACGAGGAGGAGATACGGAAGCTCATTGAATCAATAGAACCGGGATATGCCGGAGCAAACCTCCGCACTCGCAGAAATGCCCCCCGGCTGAAGACCATTGCGCAGATGCATCTTGAAAACAGGAGGATGAAAGATTTCCTGAAAAACATGACCCCGGGGGAGATGTCCCCGGTCATTGCGGTGCATGATTCACTCTTTGTTGTGATGGAAATGCATGGTATTCTGGAAAAAGGAGACAAAAAAAACCTCGAACAGGCCTACCGGGATATTGAAGAACTCCTTATTGTTGAAAAACAGAAACAGTATTATAGTAAATTGCTGGAGCAGGCAAGGGAAAAGTACCAGTAAGTAAAGTCAGAGGATTATGAAGAAAAGTTTATTCGGTTGTGCTGCGATTATAGCAATGGTTTTTGCCGGCGTTTCTCAGGGTGCCGGGGCGGCGATTGCCGACAGAATTGTTGCGGTTGTTGGAGATGAAATGATTCTGCAGTCTGAAGTTGACGAACAGGCAATGATGACTCTTTATCAGTATCCTGAGGCAAAAAACAACCCGTCACTGAAAGCCAGCATCCTTCAGAACCTTATTACAAGAAAAATTGTGCTGACCAAAGCAAGGCTCGACAGCATCGAAGTCGATGAGGCTGATATTGAGAAGAGAGGAGAAGAACGGATGATGTTCCTGCGAAGCAGGTTCAGTTCTATTGAAGAGATGGAGTCAACCTTTTCGAAATCCTATGCGATTATCGAAAAGGAGATAAAGGACGATATACGTAACCAGCAGCTTATCAATAACCTCAGGAGAATGAAGATGACCGGGATTACGGTTAGTTATGAGGAGGTCGAGGAGTTCTATCGCAGCAACCGCGACAAGCTGCCGCAGGTTCGGGAAGCCGTTGAGGTTTCACAGATCATCATGTATCCCCAGGTAACGGCAGCCGCCAGATCAAATGCCCTTGCCAGCATTCAGGAGATTCAGCAGCAGCTTGAAGCCGGGGCCAACTTTGCGGCACTTGCCAAGCAGTATTCCCAGGATCCGGGTTCGGCACGTTTCGGAGGGGATCTTGGCTACTCTCGCCGGGGGGATCTCGTGAAAAAATTCGAGGAAGTTGTTTTCGGGCTTGAAAATGGGGAAATTTCCGGGATTGTCGAGACCCGTTTTGGCTATCATATTATCCAGCTTCTTGATAAGGAGCTGGATGCGGTGCATACAAGGCACATATTGATTGCTTTCGACAGGAGCACCCTGGACGCCTCGGCAGCAAATGCAAAACTGGAAGAAATCCGCAGGAATGTCCTGAGCGGCAAGGCTGACTTTGGAGAGATGGCCCGGCAGTATTCCGATGACGCGACATCGGCGAAGTTCGGCGGCGTGATCAGGCACGCTGAAACCGGCGAAACCATGTTCGCCGTATCAGCGCTTCGTGACCAGCTTAAAGAGGTTGTCGGGTCTCTCGAGAATGAGGGTGATCTCAGTGAGGTGGTTCGGGTGGAACCGGAATCAGGGGCGCCCTTTTATGCGTTGTTTATGCTGAACAGAAGGGTGCCTGCCCATAAACTTGAGCTACCCTCGGATTATGCCAGGCTTGAGAAGCTTGCCATTGAAGAGAAACAAAACAGATTGTTCCAGCAGTGGATCAATGAACTGCAGAAAGAGGTCTACGTTAAGATTTCAGACATCTAATCTGCGCACATAACGAGCGTTCTTCTCGATAAAATCGCGGCGAGGATCAACCTTATCCCCCATGAGAGTCGAGAAGATTTGGTCCGCTTCCATGGCATTTTCAACGGTTACCTGAAGCAGTGAACGGTGCTCTGGATCCATGGTCGTGCCCCAAAGCTGTTCGGGATTCATCTCGCCGAGGCCTTTGTAGCGCTGGATGTTGAAATTAGCCTTTCCTTTCTGCGTCTTCTTCATCGCCTCGACAATACCGTTGCGTTCATCGTCGTCCCATGCGTATTTTTGTTCTTTACCTGACTTGATCAGATACAGCGGCGGCTGGGCGATGAAAACCTTGCCTGCTTCTATCAGGGCTCGCATGTGGCGGAAGAAAAATGTCAACAGAAGCGTGCGGATATGTGCGCCGTCCACATCGGCGTCGGTCATGATGATGATCTTGCCGTAGCGCAGTTTCTCGGCGGCGAATTCATCCTCGCCGAAGTTCGTGCCGAGCGCAAGAATGATGGTTTTTATCTCTTCGTTCTCGAGCATCTTGTGCATGCGGGCTTTTTCGACGTTGAGGATTTTCCCCTTAAGCGGCAGAATCGCCTGGAAACTGCGGTCCCGTCCCTGTTTGGCGCTTCCTCCGGCGGAGTCACCTTCCACTATGTACAGCTCGCAGTGTTCCGGATCGTTGATCGAACAATCCGCAAGTTTGCCGGGCAGCCCTGAACTTTCAAGCGCCGATTTTCTTCTCGTCAGTTCTTTGGCTTTTCTTGCGGCATCCCTTGAAAGCGCAGCACTCTTGACTTTTTCAATGATGGTTTTCAGAACGCCGGGGTTGCTTTCAGCGTAATCGGAAAGCTGTTCGTTAACAATACTTTCGACAATGCTCTGGGTGTCCGAGTTCCCCAGCTTGGTTTTGGTTTGCCCTTCAAACTGCGGCTCGGCAACCTTGACCGATATAACGGCGGTCAACCCTTCCTTGAAATCGTCGCCGGTTAGGGAGATTTTCAGGTTTTTCAGAAGGTCGTTTTTCTGGGCATATGCATTAAGCGTCCTGGTCAAAGCCTTGCGAAATCCGGTGACATGTGTGCCACCCTCATGGGTGTTGATGTTATTGACATAGCTGAAAACGTTTTCCTGGTAGGAATCGTTATACTGCAAGGCGATTTCAACAACGGTGGACTCCCGCTCTCCGGTGATATAGATCGGTTCCTTGATAAGACTGATCCGGTTATGGTCGGTAAACTTGACAAATTCCCTGAGGCCTCCCTCGAAGTGGAACGTTTCTTCCGTGCCGTCAATATCCTGAACGATAATTTTCAGCACCCTGTTGAGGAACGCAAGCTCGCGCATGCGGTCGACAACGATGTCTTTACGGAACTCCGTGGTTTTGAATATGGAGGAATCGGGCTTAAAGATGGTTTTTGTTCCGGTCTTGCCGGTTTGACCGATAACCTGAACCTCGCATTGCGGTATGCCTTTCTGGTACCGCTGGAACCAGACCTGGCCCTCACGGTACACTTCGACTTCACACCACTCGGAAAGGGCATTGACCACCGAAGCGCCAACACCGTGCAGACCGCCTGAAACTTTGTACGCCCCCTTGTCGAATTTACCCCCAGCTCCAATAAGCGTCATTACCAGCTCGAGAGCTGATTTTTTTTTCTGCGGGTGGATGTCAACCGGGATTCCCCTGCCGTTATCCGAGACGGTGACGGAGCCGTCAGGGTTCAGCAAAAGCTCAATGGTGTCATTGTATCCGGCCAGAGTTTCATCTATCGAGTTGTCGACGATTTCATAAATGAGGTGGTGCAGCCCCCTGGAATAAACATCGCCGATGTACATCGCAGGGCGCTTGCGTACATGTTCTATTCCATCAAGTATCTGGATGTTCGTTGCCGCATAGGTTGCTGATGAAGTTTTGCTCTGGGTCTCTGACATAGTTTTTTTAGGTGCAAACAGGTTCACATCTGTAAAATCTTTCATCCTACAAGGTAGCAAAAATTACCCTGATATCCCATGCCGGTCAAGGTTATCGATCCTTTCCGGATCAGGGAATATTTCTGTCCGGAAACGTTCAGCCCAGGTCAACCATGAACGCATCGACAACATGTTCCAGGTCGAAGTCGCTGATTTTACCGTTAACGAACGTATACGCAATAATTGCAATCACATCGAACCGGCAATCCGGTTCGGGACCAGGGAGACCGGTCAGATAGGCGGATGCCGCCCTGATGATCTCTTTCTGTTTATCCGGCGCGACCGCTTCGAGCGGATGACCTTTTACGTCGGACGACCTTGTTTTCACCTCGATAAAGCAGAGAGTGTTTTTGTCCATGGCAATAATGTCGATCTCGTTGCGGCGGTAGCGGTAGTTCCGGTGCAGGATTCTGTAGCCTTTTTCAACAAGGTGGGAAACCGCGGTAATTTCTCCCTGGCGTCCGAGATCATGCGGAATAGATGACATGGGTTCCGGTTCCGTTATTTTTCGCCAAGTACCTTCAACCTGAAGCTTTTCCTGTGAAGGGGGCAGCGTCCATGCTCCGCAATGGCCTCGATATGCGCCCGCGTCGGGTAGCCGAAATGCTTCTCGAATCCGTAGCTCGGGTATTGGCGGCCGTATTCCCTCATTATGCGGTCACGGCGGGTTTTTGCCAGTATCGATGCGGCAGCAATGGAGAAAACTTTTGCGTCGCCCTTGACAATGGTCATGTAAGGGATAGGCAGGTGTGGCGTGAAACGGTTGCCGTCAATCATCATCGCGTCCGGCAGCTGTTTCAGTGACTCGGCCGCCCTGTTCATGGCAAGCATGGTTGCCCGAAAGATGTTCACGCGGTCGATCGTGAGATGATCGATAGCCGATATGCTGAAATCTTCGGCGGAATCCACTATTGCCTGTGCCAGCGTTTCTCGCTGTTCCGGCGAGAGGCTTTTTGAATCGTTCAGTTCGCACAGAACCCCTTCCGGCTTGAAAAACCGGGGGAAAACAACGGCGGCGGCCACAACCGGTCCGGCCAGAGGGCCTCGGCCCGCCTCGTCAATACCGCAAACCCTTTTGTTTCCGGGCCAGAATTTTTCCTCGTATTCCGCGGTTGATAGTAACAAGAGGCTGCATTTGGACTTTGCCCCATCGCTGTTTTGCTGCATGGAGCAGCCAAGAAAAGCGATGAAAATTTGTGCTTTTAACAAAAATGTTAAATAATACGGGTTACATTTCATAAGGGAACCGCTATTAATTTGTTACGTGTCTCGATTACTTCGTTGAGCGCATAGGAGAAGGGTTCTGCGCTCCGCGTCCGCCTCGTAGCACTCACGACAATGAAGAGAGGTTCCCGTAGGAGCGGGTGAAATAGGGAAATAAAATTTTAGAGGTTATGTAATGAGGAAGACTGTGAAAAAGCAGCTGCTGATGAACAAGTCCGGTGACGAGATCCAGGTTGCTCTGGTTGAAGAGGGCCGTTTGGCGGAGCTGGTAATCGAACGTCCGGACAGCTTGCGCAGCATCGGCGACATATATCTCGGCAGGGTGCACAAGGTTATTGAGGGGCTCAAGGCTGCGTTTGTTGATATCGGGCAGAAGTCGGACGGATTTCTGCATTTTTCCGACGTGGGAACCACTACAGAGGATTACCGTGCGCTCATAGAAGATGATGATGACGACGAGAACGGTAATGGAGACAACGCGGGAGAGGGGAATGGCGAAGAGAGGGGGCCGCGGGAGACAGCATCAAAAGCCTCCGGCTCGGGAAACGGGCAGAAAAACGGCAAGAGCAACGGGGCTGACCGAAGGAGGCAGTCGTACACCCAGATGATCGCAAGCAAGCTTAAGCCCAATGATTCGATCCTCGTTCAGGTTATCAAGGAGCCGATCGGCAACAAGGGGTCGCGTTTAACCTCGGATATTACCATTGCAGGGCGTTTTATGGTCCTGCTTCCTTTCGGCGGCGGTCAGATTGCGGTCTCCCGCCGTGTTGTCTCCCGCAAGGAGCGTTCCAGGCTTAAAAAGCTTGTCCGTTCGATGCTGCCCGAGGGTTTCGGCGCCATCATCAGAACTGTTGCGGAACATCAGGAAGAAGAGCTTCTGAAAAAGGACCTCGAAAAGCTGCTTGTAAAATGGGAGCAGATCGAGGAGAAGCTGAGGGATGCCAATCCCCCGCAGCTCATCTTCAAAGAGGATACCATTATTTCCAGCGTGCTGCGTGACTCTCTTACAAACGACGTTACAGAAGTTGTTGCCAACTCGCCGGGTATTTACAAGGAAACATTGAACTATATCCGGTGGGCAGCACCTGAGATGGAGAAACATGTCACCCTCTATCAGGGCAAGCTTCCGCTTTTTGAAGGGTATGGCGTCGCCAAGGATGTCGAGTCGATATTTTCCCGGAAAGTGTGGCTGAAATCGGGAGGATATATCATTATAGAGCATACCGAGGCAATGGTTGTCATCGACGTTAACAGCGGTCGCTACGCGGCTAAGAAAGAGCAGGAGGAAAACTCCCTGAAAACCAACCTCGAGGCTGCCAGGGAGATCGTCCGTCAGCTCAGGCTGAGGGATATCGGGGGTATTATCGTTGTTGACTTTATCGACATGCTTGATCCGAAAAACGCCAAGAAGGTCTATGACGCGATGAAAAACGAGTTGCGCCATGACCGTGCAAAATCAAACATTCTCCCCATGTCCGATTTCGGGTTGATGCAAATTACCCGTGAAAGAATAAGGCCCAGTCTCATGCAGCGAATGGGTGACCAGTGTCCGGCATGCGGTGGTTCCGGAGTGGTACAGGCACGTTGCACAACTATTAACCAGGTTGAACGCTGGCTCAGGAAATACGCGCTCCAGCAGAAAGTGCGGTTTCAGCAGCTCGATCTGTATGTAAGCCCTACGGTTGCCGATCCGCTGAGAACCGCCGATCACAACATAGAGCTGAAATGGTTTCTTCAGCATATGCTCTTTGTCAGGATAAAGCATGACGAGAGTCTGAGGAGTGACGATTTCCGGTTTTACACGCGGAAAAACAGCGAGGATGTAACGGCGGAGTACAGTGAGCTGTAGGGGCCCTCGATACATGGCTTTTTTGCCCGATCTCTGCGTCGTGTTCAGATGTGCGATGCTCCTGTGTATTCAAACATGCACTCCGTTTCGGTTTCCGGGCACTCCTTGACAAGTTCTCGTGTATTGATGTTCCGTGCACTACTCTAATCACTATCTTTCGATTTATGCAACTGGAGGAAGTAAGAAAAAGCATAGAAAAGCTGGCAGACTTGGCGGCCCCTGATCTGCAGAAACATGCTGAAGCGCGTGATGTGTTTACAGCTTTCAAGAGCCTGTTGAACGACGGCTCGGCAAGGGCTGCGGAAAAAGAGGACGGCCGGTGGCAGGTCAATCCGTGGGTAAAACAGGGCATTCTGCTTGGCATGAAACTGGGTGTTTTGCAGGAAAGTTCGATTAAGTTTCCGGACGGCCATGACTGGACATTTGTTGACAAAGATACCTATCCTGTCAGGCGTTTTCGCAGGGAAGACAGCATCCGTATCGTTCCCGGCGGGTCTTCTGTCAGGGACGGTGCTTATCTGGCTTCTTCCGTAGTGGTGATGCCCCCGGCGTATGTCAACGTCGGCGCGCATGTTGATGCGGGCAGCATGATTGACTCCCACGCTCTTGTCGGAAGCTGTGCGCAGGTTGGCCGAAACGTTCACCTTTCCGCTGCAGTGCAGATAGGCGGTGTACTCGAGCCTGTTGGAGCTGTGCCGGTCATCATTGAAGACGATGTCATGGTAGGCGGCAACTGCGGTATCTATGAAGGCTCGATAGTCCGCGAGCGGGCGGTTATCGGCACTGGTGTCATTCTCAACGGCTCGACTCCGGTTTATGATGTGGTTCATAACCGTATTATCAGGAAAACAGAAGATGTTCCCCTTACAATCCCTGAAGGGGCAGTGGTTGTTGCAGGTTCCAGAAAGATGAAAGGGGACTTTGCCGTCCAACACGGTCTCTCGGTCTATACTCCTTTGATCATCAAGTACAGGGATGAAAAAACAGACAGTGCCACGGCACTGGAAGACGCATTGCGCTGACCGCTGTTGCTGATACAGGGAACGCTCAAAGATACCAGCAGGTATGAAACTCAAAGTCATAAAGAGGCCTTATCAGAGGATGATTCTGGTTCTTGTATCGGTGCTCGTCTGTACGGGAACCGCGATGAAGCCTGCCGAAAACCGGGAGAGCGAATACTTTTCCATTGCAAAAAACATAGACCTGCTCGGTGAAGTTTACCGGGGAGTCTCTGAAAACTATGTTGACGGCATCAACACAGCCGAGTTCATGTATGCCGGTATAGACGGCATGCTTGAAACCCTCGATCCCTATACGGTATTTCTTGATGAAAAAGAATCGGTTGAGCTGGGAGAACTGACCAGCGGGCAGTATGCCGGTGTCGGTGTCAGAATCGCCAAAATTGCCGGTGATATCTATATCGTGTCGGTAATCGACGGTGCACCGGCGTCAAAATCCGGGCTGCGTGTTGGCGACCGGGTTGTGATGGTTGACGAGCATTCCATTGAGGGAAAGGAACTCGATGAAGTAAAAACCTTCATAAAAGGTCTTCCCGGAAGCGATGTTACTCTCTCTGTTGAACGGTACGGGCAGAAGAAAAATATGCGGTTCCGGCTTACCCGTCAGGAAGTAAGGGTAAACAGTATACGCTATGCAGGGCTGTTCGGAACCGTCGGCTATTTTGAGATGAATACATTCGGCAACCGGAGCGCAAGTGAGCTCAGCCAGGCAATCCATGAGATAAACGTTGCGGCGAGAATCAACAATCGTCCCATGGAGGGCGTGATTCTTGACCTGCGCAACAATCCCGGCGGGTTACTTGACGTTGCGGTCGACGTTTCCGGACTGTTTGTCGATAAAGGCAGCCAGGTTGTTTCCACCATAGGCCGTTATCCTGAAAAAGAGACAGGTTATCAAACTCAGCGGGTGCCTGTTGTGAGGAGGCTTCCTCTTGCCGTACTGATCAACGAGAACAGCGCGTCAGCATCGGAAATTGTTGCCGGTGCAATCCAGGAGCTTGACCGTGGTGTGATTATCGGCGACCGCTCCTACGGCAAAGGTTCGGTGCAGTCAGTTATCGGTCTTCCCTATGACTGTAAGCTGAAGATGACTACCGCCAAGTACTACACTCCTTCAGGCCGCCTGATCCAGAAGCAGCATGACTGGACCGGAGGGGTACGCGAGGTTATGGAGCGGCCGGAGAAGCCGGAAGATGAAGAGATATTCTATACCAGGAACGGGCGCAAAGTATACGGCGGAGGAGGTATTCTGCCCGATATCCGGATTGAAGGGGATACGCTCGGCAAGTATCAGGCGGCTTTGCGCAAGGCAGGAATGCTGTTCCGCTATGCCAATAAATTCAGGGCGTCGAATGATTCTCTTCCCGCCGGCGGTATAGACAGGAGCGCCATGATGGCCGACTTTGAGCGTTTCCTCGAACACGAGGATTTCAGCTACAGTACCGAGCCCGAGCTTCTCATGGATGACGTGAAGAAAAAGCTGCGGGGTCAGTCAGGTGGTCTTGCCGGCAAGATAGAAACGCTGGTTGACTCCCTGGAAAGCGAGATGAAGATTCTTGCAGGGAAGCAGAAAGTGAAAGAATCGGAAAATATCGCACTTGCCCTCGAACAGGAGATCATGCGTCACTTCGATGAAGAAGCTGCCCGCAAGAGCAGCATCGAGCGGGACCCTGTCGTCAAAAAGGCCCTTGCAATTCTGCAGGACTCCAAGGAGTACCGGAAGATTCTCAGTCCTTAGGAGCAGTGCTTCCTCCCTGTTTCTTGAACTGTTTGATCTGGCGGTGAATGCCGAGAACGATCATCAGGTTGCTGATGGTAAGCAGGCTTTCGGCACTCCCGTGCAGCAGGTCGTCGTGCGTGAGCGTCGCAAAGCCGCGGACTTCCGTCGAAAGGTACATGAAGAATACCGTTACACCGATAAACACCAGCAAAAACCAGAAACCGGCGACTGTCAGGCCGGAAAAAACACCGGGGTCCCTTTTCCTGATCAAAACAAGGGTGACCAGAAAGCTGAGGTACACCACGCTGGAGATCTGCAGGATCAAGTCGAAAATATCTTCTCCCATATAGGATTGCGGTCTTCCCGAAATAAGAAACAGTCCTGCGGCCGCCATGATGCTTGCCGTGCTCTGTCCTTTAATGGTTTTCAGAATCCCGAGTGACGCATAAAGCAGGGCGATGCTCCCTAAAAGGTTCACGGTTTCCGAAAGGTCGAGCAGCACCGGAACAGCATCTCCACTGATGTGATAAGCCAGTATGAACCAGCTTCCGACCCAGTGAGGGATCATGAACAGTCCGAAACGCTGAACGTCTTTCCGGCCGATCAGCGTTCCGTAGCGATACATCAGAAGAGAGGCTATTCCCCATTCGAGGGAAGACGAAATATGAATCAGCCAGTTCGGCAGGGACAAAAGCATTTATGATCCCTTCACCAGGTGGTAGATGTTTTTCATGAATATTTTCATCTGCACACTCCAGGGTGCAGGCGCCATTTTTTTATACAGGTATGAATCAAAGGTGATTTGCTGCACGTCCCTGTCCTCGCAGATCGCCACGAAACTTTCTCTCAGGCGGTCGCTTTTATAGTACACCAGCTGCAGCGTCTGAAGCCCGAAAAAGATCGGTGCGTAGAGCTTCCTGAAGGTTTTCTCATAGGCTTTCAGCGGCTGATTGTTGCGTATCCGCTCAATCATGGCATGAGCACCCAGTTTGCCGGAACGCATGGCGAAGAATATTCCTTCACCGTTTGCCGGGGTGACCAGCCCCGCAGCGTCGCCTACAAGAATCGCCTTCTCCTGCGTAAAGGATTTGCGCGGTTTCATGGGTATCTTTGCGGCCTCGTCGAGGTAGGGTTTTTCCGTGATGCCGATTTTCTGCACGAAGCGGTGCTGCAGTTCTTTCAGGTTGTGTTTGCGGAACTCCGTTCCGGTTCCGATGGCGATGTGGTCGGTTTTCGGGAATATCCAGCCGTAGAAATCCGGTGACACATCGCCGTCAAACCAGATCTCAACCAGTTCCTCGTAAGGTTCCAGTGTGTTGCAGTAGTGGAATCGCTGCTGCATGGCGATCACCTGCAGTTCGTTGTCCGGAAAACCAAGCTCTTCGGCGGTTTTGGAGTTTGCACCGTCTGCACCGATGATATAGGATGCTTTCACCGGCGGAAAGTTTTTGGAAAGGTGTATGGTATGGCCTTTCCCGTTTCGTGTGATCTCTTTCACGAGAGCCTCGATGATCTCTGCCCCATGACGTTTTGCCTTGTCACGCAGATAGCTGTCGAAGCGTTCACGACGGACCATGCCCACGTAGCCGTTGGGCATTTCCATGGAGATCATCCTTCCTTTGGGTGAGCGTACGCTCATCTTCGAGAGCTTCTTCTCGACCAGTGCGTCAGGGATGTTGAACTCCTCTATAAGGCCGAGCGGAATAGCCCCTCCGCAGGGTTTGACATTTTGAAGGTTTCGCTCGATGAGTACCGTCGAGACCCCGGTCTTGGCCAGCTCGGCGGCAGCAACAGCCCCCGAAGGGCCGCCGCCTATGACTGCGACATCATACATGATTTATTGCACGATCTAAGATGTTGTGTCAGTATCGACTGCTTCCTCCCTGCTACACGAGTTTCACTCCAAGGAATTCCTTTACTTTCGAGATGTCTATCCTCTCCTGCTCCGCGGTGTCCCGGTAACGTACCGTCACGGCGCTGTCTTCCAGTGACTCGTGATCGACTGTGAAACAAAACGGCGTGCCGACCTCGTCCTGACGGCGGTAGCGTTTGCCGATGGAGCCCGCGTCGTCGTATTGGACCAGGAAATCCTCTGCAAGTTCGTCGCGGAGCTTCGCGGCTTTCTCGCTCATCTCTCCTTTCTTCATCAGCGGCAGGACAGCCGCCTTCACCGGCGCGATCTTCGGAGAAAACCTCATCATGACGCGCGGCTCGCCGTCGATCACATCCTCCGTGTAGGCGTCGCAGAGAAGCGCGAGGAACAGCCGATCACAGCCGGCCGAGGTTTCCACCACGTAGGGAATATAACGCTCATTGGTTGCCTGGTCAATATACTCCATGCTTTTGCCCGAGTACTCCTGATGCTGCTTCAGGTCGAAATCGGTCCGTGAATGAATGCCCTCGATCTCCTCGATGCCGAACGGGAACGCGAACTTGATGTCGTAGGCAAGGTCGGCGTAATGGGCAAGCTTATCGTGCTTATACCAGTGGAGCTTCTCCCCGCTGACACCAAGGCTTTCAATGTACCAGTTGAATCGTTCATCGCGCCATGCCTCAAAACTTTCCTCCTGGGAACCGGGCTTTACAAAGTACTGCATTTCCATCTGTTCGAACTCGACCATGCGGAAGATGAAGTTGCCTTTCACGATCTCGTTGCGGAACGCCTTGCCGATCTGCGCGATACCGAACGGCACCTTCATGCGGGACGATTCACGTACATTGTGAAAGTTGACGAAAATGCCCTGTGCGGTTTCAGGCCGCAGGTAAACGGCGCCCGAAGATTCGGCAAGCGCTCCCATGTTGCACTGAAACATAAGGTTGAATTGCCGCACCTCCGTCCAGTCGGACGATCCGGTATCCGGGGCCTTGATTTCCTCGGCGATGATGATATCATAAAACGCCTTGTTTGGATTTCCTGCTTCAGACGCTCGTTCGTAGTAAGTGCTTACCCTGTGCGCATCCTCTTCCTTTCCATCCCGGCGCAGCTTCTCGATATGGTTCTCGATCAGGTGGTCCGCTCTATAGCGCCGCTTCGTGGTCTTGTCGTCGATCATCGGGTCGTTGAAGCTCGCCACATGGCCGGAGGCTTCCCATACCGTCGGGTTCATCATGATCGAGGCGTCTATACCCACGATATTCTGATGTTTCCGGGTCATCGAGGTCCACCAGAGATCCTTGATATGTTTCTTCATCTCGCTGCCCAGCGGGCCGTAATCAAAACAGGAGGACAAGCCTCCGTAGATCTCCGACGAAGGATAGATGAAGCCCCGCCGCTTTGCCAGCGAAACAAGTTTATGCATGACTTTTTCAGGTGACTGAGCCACGCTCTGCACCCGTGTTGTATCCAAATTGCTCATGGTGTGGTCAGATGGTTGTGTTCGATACCTGTTGCTTCCGGCAAGCCGGGAATGCTCCGTCCCCCCGGTCTTTTGGCGGCCCATGTTGGTTCTCGCCGTACCTCTATGTAGATAAAACAATGAATATAACAAACCAAATAATAGAGGTGCCCGCCGCCGCCGCCCAACCTGTCCGATTGTGAAACAGTTGTGCCGTTTCCGCACCAGGCGGGCGGGGTTGCCCTTGGTGCGCCCTCCCCTGTCTCCTGCGGCTTCCCTTGCAGATATCATCACGTATTACAATGAGTTGAGGGTTTCCTGCAGGGCCGCCTGATCCTGCTGGCATGAGAGTTGAAACTCCTGTTG
>JANQGE010000115.1 GCA_028277485.1 Chlorobium sp. | reverse complement strand
GGTGCTCGAAATCCTCATGTACTCCGTGTACATTCCGGTTTCTCCGCTCCGTCCGCCTTACACTTTGCTCGCTCATGACACTTTTTAGAGGTACCCTTTATTCCGCGCTTCAATTGCTTCGTTGAGCGGATAGAAGGGGTTAATAGAGGTGCCCTTTATTTTTATCCGATTTTCCGATATTTTACCTTTTGACTTTACACGATTGCCCTTCTTCATTCCATAACCCCATTTTCACAAACTTATCGATCCTTTCATCGACAAGATCATCCGGGGCCTTCCCGGACAGCTGAGACAACTCTTCAATAAGCACTGCTTTCAATGTGGCGGCCATTCCTTCAGGATCATGGTGTGCTCCTCCCAGCGGTTCAGGTATTATCCTGTCAATAATCCCCTGTTCGAGAAGGTCTTCAGCAGTCAGTTTCAATGCCTCAGCCGCCTGTTCTTTAAACTTCCAGCTCCTCCAGAGAATCGAAGAGCAGCTTTCAGGCGATATAACCGAGTACCAGGCATTTTCAGCCATCATGATCCGGTCCCCCACCCCTATACCGATAGCTCCTCCGCTTGCACCCTCGCCAATGATGATACAGATAACCGGCACACGAAGCCCGGCCATCTCAAACAGATTCCGGGCGATTGCCTCGGCCTGGCCCAGTTCCTCAGCCTCAATGCCGGGAAACGCGCCGGGAGTATCAATCAGCGTGACAATCGGTTTGTTGAATTTTTCAGCAAGCTTCATCAGCCGCAAAGCTTTACGGTAACCTTCCGGCTGAGCCATGCCGAAATTCCTGTAAAGGTTTGACTTTGTATCCTTGCCCTTCTGGTGCCCAATAACCATAACGGTCTGCAAAAAGCCTGACGGCTGATCCTCAATTCTGGCAAAGCCGCCAACTATCGCCTTATCATCCCGATAATGCCGGTCACCCGATAGCTCCACGAACTCCTGCGTCATCATATAGATGTAATCCAGGGTACATGGCCGTTCAGGATGACGGGCAAGCTGCACCCTCTGCCATCTGGTAAGGTTTTGATAGATTGAACGCCTGAGGGCATCCACTTTTGACTCAAGAGTCTCTATCTCACGGCTCAAACCTTCGGTTTCAACAACATTATGCTCACCCGAACTTTTTTTCAAACAGACTCGCATCTCGTGAAGCTTTTCTTCGAGCTCGAACAGCGGCTTTTCAAAATCAAGAACTACTTTTGTTGTCATAGAAATCAGATGCATTTTTTATAAAAAAAGCCCATCACGCACATGCAGGATGGACTTAAGATGCTGAAAAAAAGAAAGGATGCAAAAAAGACCTGTCAGGCCACATCTTCTCTCAACGCTTTGCCAGGTTTGAATTTAACAACCCTCTTTGCTGCGATGGTTATTGTTTCGCCCGTCTGCGGGTTCCGGCCCTGTCGCGCCGCTCTTTCACCGGTTGTAAAAGTCCCGAAACCGACAAGCGTGATATCCTCACCTGCTTTTAGCCCAGCTGTCACAACATTTACAAAGGCGTTCACAGCTCTTTCCACGTCGGCTTTTGTTAAACCCGCCTGGGATGCGATCTTTTCAACTAACTCGGCTTTTGACATAGGATGTTGTTTTTTTGTTGGAGGAAAACGAAAAAATCGTATTTGCACTTCATTAGGCTTAATTTAACCAGTACTCAACAAACATGCAATCTGTTTTTCACAGGGGAACGGGTATTCGCTGTTTCGCTGATTGTGAATCACAAGGCTCTGTATTATATTAAGGTCTTTGCCCAACACCAGGCAGCGAAATATAGGAGTTGCCTTTATTTTTGGCTCCATGAGATCAATCAGCAATATATCGAAAGGCTCAATCATACGTTTCAGAGGTGAGCCGCATCGTATTGAGAGCCTGGTTCATCGAACCCCGGGAAATCTAAGGGCATTTTACCAGGCGGAGATGAAAAACATCAACACTGGACGCAACGTCGAATACCGTTTCAGTGCCAATGATTCCGTCGATGTTATCGTCACCGAGAGAAAGCAGTATCAGTACCTCTACCATGACGGAGAAGATTTCGTTATGATGGATTCCGAAACTTTCGACCAGATACATATTGCAAGGGAAATCATCGGCGATCCCGTACGTTTCATAACTGAAGGAATGATGGTTGACATCGTTTTTGCAGACGACGGTTCAATCCTCGAAGCCGAATTACCTATATTTGTAGAGTTAGAGGTTACCGAGACAAGCCCTGCGACAAAAGACGATCGGGCTACAAGCGGAACAAAACCGGCAGTCCTTGAAACCGGGACGGAAGTCAATGTCCCGATGTTTATTCAGACAGGCAGCGTTATCCGTGTCGATACACGTAGCGGCGAGTACATGGAAAGAGTTAAGAAATAATCGCTCCGGCATCACATGTTGCGGGCACCTCGCCGTGAGCACTACGAGGCGGACTGGAGAGCATGGAAACCGGAGTGTACACGCGAGTACATGAGGATTTCGAGCACCGAACAGCGAAGTAATCAGGACGCGCAACAATAAGGGTGCCCTTGCATCAAATCTAAAGCACGAAATCATGAACCTTAAAGAAATCCAACAACTTATTGATATCATTAACAAATCGGATCTCGATGAAGCTACTATTGAAGAAGGCGATTTCAAAATCACCCTCAAGAGGTCATCTGTAAAACCCATAGCTGAAATCAAGGAACAGCCGGTTGTGGCACAACCAGTCTCTCAAGCTGTTCCCTCACCAGACCAAGGAACGAACACAGAACCCCCAAAACCAGCAACCGAAGGATTGACCGAGATCCGCTCCCCTATCGTAGGGACTTTCTACCGGGCTCCGTCTCCTGAGGCAGGTGATTTTGTCAATATAAACGACCGTATAGAAAATGGGCAGGTGCTTTGTATTATCGAAGCGATGAAGCTCATGAATGAAATCGAGTCGGACTTGTCCGGTACCATTGTCGAGATCCTGGTTGAAAACGGTCAGCCTGTGGAATATGATCAGGTACTGTTTCTTGTGAAGCCTTGAGGCAATCTAAGTCAGAGCGTTTCAAGTTACCCCGAAAATAGTGACAAGAGATGAGGCTACCTGCTTCTGTATTCTCCTGTTACGGGACGCTTGAACAATCACTCAATTCATGTATAAATAAAACAGAACGTTGTTTAAAAAAATACTTATTGCAAACCGCGGCGAGATAGCGCTACGCATCATGCAAACCTGCCGTGAGCTGGGAATCGGTACAGTTGCTGTTTATTCAACGGCCGACAGTGATTCCCTTCATGTCAGATATGCCGATGAAGCCGTATGCATCGGACCTCCTTTGGGAAAAGACAGCTATCTCAATATCCCTCGCATCATCGCAGCCGCGGAAATAACCAATGCCGATGCGATACATCCCGGTTACGGTTTTTTAGCTGAGAACGCTGACTTTGCGGAAGTGTGCAGTTCCTCTGGAATCAAGTTTATCGGCCCGCAGGCTGAGATGATCCGTAAAATGGGCGATAAAAATACCGCAAGAGAAACCGTGATTGCCGCTGGCGTACCGATTGTTCCGGGAAGCGAGGGTCTGATATCCGATGTGGAGCACGCTCAGGACACCGCAGAAAAAATCGGTTACCCCGTCATCATAAAACCCACAGCCGGAGGCGGAGGAAAAGGCATGAGGGTGGTCAGCGAACCGATGCAGTTGGAAAAAGCGCTTGCAACAGCCCAGACCGAAGCTCAGCAGGCGTTCGGCAACAGTGGAGTCTACATTGAAAAGTTCGTTGACAGTCCCCGTCATGTAGAAATACAGGTGCTTTCCGACCAGCACGGCAACACCATGCATCTCGGTGAACGCGACTGCACCATACAGCGCCGCCACCAGAAACTCATCGAGGAAACACCCTCACCGGTTGTCGATGAAGAACTCCGGGCCAAAATGGGTGCCGCAGCGGTAGCCGCAGCGGCCGCCATTAACTATGAGGGAGCCGGCACCGTCGAGTTTCTGCTCGACAGTGGCCGAAACTTTTACTTCATGGAAATGAACACCCGCATCCAGGTTGAACACCCTGTTACCGAGGAACGCTACGATGTTGATCTGGTTAGGGAACAGATTCTTATCGCCACAGGCGCAAGCATTGCGGGATACACATTTTCACCGAAAGGGCATTCGATCGAATGCCGTATCAATGCCGAGGATCCAGAACACGGGTTCCGCCCGTCTCCCGGGGAGCTGCACGTATTTCACACTCCGGGCGGCCATGGCGTTCGTGTCGACTCCCACGGATACGCAAGTTACAGAGTTCCGCCCAACTATGATTCGCTGATTGCGAAACTTGTCGTACACGCAGATACAAGAGAGGAAGCGATTGAAAGAATGCTGCGTGCGCTGGATGAATTTATCGTGGTTGGAATTAAGACAACCATTCCATTCCACAAGCAAGTGCTCCAGACAAACGATTTCAAGAGCGGCGTATTTGATACCGGGTTCTTGGACACATTTACCTATAGGGTGCCTCAAGTGTCGTGAGTCCCGGTACAAATCGGGATAGAAATTGCCGGACACAGCGGATTTTAAGCGCCCTTCAGCCGTTTTTATGCCAGCATGCAGGTAGTTGCGGGGGTAACATAAACAATGAAACGTCGGCTCACACAAAAGCATGAGCCGACGTTTTCAATTCCTTGAATCATGCCTCGTCCTCTGTAAATTCCTTATCAACCGTTACATCAACGGTTTCAAAATCCTGTCCGTTACCATCTTTTTTGAGACTCAGTTGCCGGTATTTCTTCAGTCCGGTACCGGCCGGGATTCGTTTTCCGACAATAACGTTTTCTTTCAAACCGGAAAGATTGTCAATCTTTCCGGCAACCGCCGCGTCGGTCAGCACCTTGGTGGTCTCCTGAAAAGATGCTGCGGAAATAACGCTTTCAGTCTGCAAAGCTGCACTGGTTATGCCAAGCAGCACCGGATGAGACGTTGCCTGTAAGGCTGGCTCGACAACGATGAGCTTCTTGCTGTTTCTGCGAAGTTCCCTGTTGAGCCTGGTAATCTCCCGCATCTTGTAAAGCTGGCCATCGTGGATTCTTGGAGGCGCATCGCCTTTGTCAGTGACACGCACCTTTTCGGCAATATCCCGGTTGGCCTCGATAAACACGTTCCTGTCAATAAGATCACCCGGAAGCAGATCGGTATCGCCCGGTTCTTCAACCCTTACTTTCTGCAGCATCTGACGCACAATAACTTCAAGGTGTTTGTCGTTGATCTCAACACCAGCGTTGATCTGGTATACCTTTTGAATTTCATTTACCAGATACTGTTGTACGGCGTTAGGCCCCTGAATTCTCAGAATATCCTGCGGAGAAACAGCACCGTCGGTAAGCGGTTCACCGGCTTTAACTTCATCGCCTTCGTTGGCAAGTACATGTTTACCAACCTGTACATAGTAGGTTTTTTCTTCTCCAAACTCGTTTTTCACCTTGATTTCCTTGCTGCTCCTGCGCTGCGGGCCAAAACTTACGTACCCGTCAATCTCGGATACAATAGCGGGATCGGTTGGAATACGGGCCTCGAACAGCTCGGTAACTTTCGGAAGCCCGGCGGTAATGTCACCACCTACGCGATCAAGGTTTCTCGGCACTTTGGCAAGTATGTCACCGACTTTCACGCTCTTTCCGTCTTCGATAAAGAGGTTGGACTTGATAGGTACCGGATAGGTTTTCAGAGCTTCTCCGTCACCATTCACGATCAGGATTCTCGGCTCTCGTGTCTCGGAGGCTCTGAGCTTCGAACGCCAGTTGATAATAACATGCTGAACATAGCCTGTCTGGGGGTCTACCTCTTCCTTGTACGTAACGCCTTTCTCGATATCGACAAACTTAGCCTGACCTTCGATTTCAGCAATAATCTGTGTACTGTTTGGTTCGCTGCTGAAAAGAACGTCTTCTTTCTTGATAAGGGTTCCGTTCTTGCAGACAAGATGTGCGCCATGAGGTACTTCGTAGCGTTTCAGTACTTTTCCTGAATCGGGATCGACAATGTTGATCTTCCCGTTTTTCTGGATCACCAGAATAAGGGTTTCAGGCATACCGTCTTCATTGATAACCTCCTGTTCTACACTCCTGATACTTTCAAATTCAACCTGGCCTTCGCAGGAAGCCTTGGTCTCGGTTTCGGCAATACCTCCCTGCGCCGCGCCGCCCTGGTGGAAGGTACGGAGAGTAAGCTGGGTGCCGGGCTCGCCAATGGACTGTGCAGCAATAACCCCCACTGCCTCGCCGATCTCGACAAGCCTGTGTACCGCAAGGTTGGTACCATAACACTTGGAACATATACCTTGCTTCGCTTCACAGGTCAATACTGAACGGATATCCGTCTCGACAACGCCGACATTTTTCTGGATGGCGTCGGCAATCTCATCCGTGATAATGCTGCCTGCCTGCAAAACGATCTCGTCATTCAGGGTATCGACAATATCCCGCGAGGCGACACGGCCGCGGATTTTTTCACTGAACTTGATCTGGCCGCCGGTTTCTTCTTCAATACCGCGCTCAACATGAATTCCCCTGGTCGTACCGCAGTCATCCTCGGTAACAATGACATCCTGTGCAACATCATGCAGCCTCCTTGTCAGATAACCTGCGTCAGCCGTTTTAAGAGATGTGTCAGACAAACCCTTACGGGCACCGTGCGTTGAAACGAAGTATTCGAGAACCGTCAGGCCTTCCTTCAAGTTTGAAATAATCGGGTTTTCGATAATTTCGCCGGGCTGTCCCGACATGGACTTCTGTGGCCGGGCGATAAGCCCTCTCATACCGGTAAGCTGACGAACCTGCTCCCTCGAGCCTCGGGCACCTGAATCAAGCATCATGAACAGAGGGTTAAATCCCGTTCTATCCTTGCGCAGTTTCTGGTAGGATTCTTCGGCAACGAGGTTTGTCACTTTCTGCCAAACATCGACAATCTGGTTGTACCGCTCGTTTTCCGTCAGCGTACCTCTGTTGTACTCTCGGACAATCTTGCCGCTCTCCCTGGTAGCTTTCTTGATATGCTGGACTTTGGCTTCGGGGATGATAGCATCCGCAAGTCCGATAGAGAGCCCGCCTTTCATGGCGTAGTGGAAACCGACCTGCTTGATGTTGTCAAGGAACTCTGCTGCAGCGACGTTTCCAACCTCCCCGGAAAGCTTTGAAATAAGCTCTTTTGCACCTTTTTTGTCGATCACTTTGTTGATAAAACCGATCTTATCCGGCACATACTGGTTAAAGATCACGCGACCGACTGTCGTTACCAGCACCCTGTCTTCTTCTATCTGCTTTTTCAGCCAGTTTTTCTGTTCGGCCTGGCTATCGGAAACGATGTCGAGCATTCTCAACGGATCGAATTTCTGTTCGACATGGCCGTCGTATTTTACAAAGATCAGCGCATGAAGACCTACGCGCTCCTCATTGTATGCGATCATTACCTCTTCGGTACCATAGAACAGCTGCCCCTGACCTTTTTCATCCAGCCTTGATTTGGTCAAGTAATACATACCAAGCACCATGTCCTGTGATGGGACGGTAACAGGCTTACCCGACTGGGGAAGAATAAGGTTGTGCGAGGACAGCATCAGAAGTGTTGCCTCGAGCTGCGCTTCCTGGGAAAGAGGCACGTGAACCGCCATCTGGTCACCATCAAAGTCAGCGTTGAACGCTGTACAGACAAGCGGATGAATCTGGATTGCCTTGCCTTCAATCAATACGGGCTGGAAAGCCTGGATACCGAGCCGGTGCAGCGTGGGTGCACGATTAAGCAGTACCGGCCGGCCGTCAATAACTTTTTCGAGCACATCCCATACAACAGGCTCTTTCTTGTCGATCAGTTTTTTCGCCGATTTCACCGATTTTGCAATACCGCGCTCAACAAGGCGCCTGATGACAAATGGCTGGAAAAGCTCTATCGCCATGCTTTTCGGCAGTCCGCATTCATGCAGCCTGAGCTCAGGACCGACAACAATAACCGATCTTCCCGAGTAGTCAACACGCTTACCAAGCAGGTTCTGCCGAAAACGGCCTTGTTTCCCTTTCAGTGCATCGGAAAGCGATTTCAGAGGCCGGTTGGATTCACCGGTCTTAACGGCATTGGCTTTCCGGGAGTTATCAAACAGCGCGTCAACCGCTTCCTGCAGCATTCTTTTTTCGTTGCGCAGGATAACTTCCGGCGCACGGATGTCGATCAGCTTTTTCAGGCGGTTGTTACGGATAATAACTCTGCGGTAAAGATCATTCAGGTCGGATGTCGCAAACCGCCCGCCTTCGAGCGGTACGAGAGGGCGCAGTTCCGGCGGTATGACCGGTATAACCTCCATAACCATATATTCCGGCTTGTTGCCTTCATATACATATGGCTCCGGGGCTTCATCCTCGGGGAAAAGCCCCGTTGACTTTTTCCTTGATTTCTTTACCGGCTCATAACTTTTTCTGAATGCCTCGACAACCTTGAGACGTTTCAGAGCATCGGCCTTTTTCTGCTCCGAACCGCTCTCCTTGAGCACTTTACGAAGTTCCGAAGCCTGGGTATCCAAGTCAAGCCCCTTGAGCAGGGTGTGAATTGCTTCACCGCCCATTTTGGCCACGAACTTGGCCGAATCACCGTCGTCAAGGTCCTGATTATCCTCGTACTCGGTTATAATCTGGAAATACTGCTCTTCGGTCAGACGGTCGAGTTTTTTGATTCCCTGCTTTTCACCCGGCTCACCGGGATTGATCACGACATAGACTTCATAGTAAATAATCCGTTCGAGCTCTTTGGTTGAGAGATCAAGCAGGGCACCGATCTTGCTGGGAACGGAACGGAAAAACCATGTATGTACAACCGGAACCGCGAGGGAAATATGCCCCATACGCTCGCGGCGCACGCTTTTCATGGTTACTTCGACCCCACAGCGGTCACAGATAATTCCCTTGTACCTGACACGCTTGTACTTGCCGCAATAGCATTCCCAATCCTTCGTGGGACCGAAAATTTTTTCGCACATCAAACCGTCTCTTTCAGGCTTGAATGTACGATAGTTTATTGTCTCGGGTTTCAGCACCTCGCCTCTCGAATGCGCAAGAATGCTCTCAGGAGATGCAATGCTGAATTTTATCTTTGAAAAATCACCTTTGATAGGTGAAACTCCCTGTGAAAAAATCATAGTAAATGTCCCTCTTAAAAACGACCTTTTAGAAATCCCGGAAAGTATAACGCTGCACTACCTCAACCCTACGGCACCTTGTTGTCAATGCGTATTTCAAGTCCAAGACCCTGCAATTCACGAACCAGAACATTGAACGATTCAGGTGTTCCCGGATCGGGAAGATTCTGGCCTTTTACAATTGACTCATAAGTCTTGTTTCGTCCTACCACATCATCCGACTTTACCGTAAGCATCTCTCTCAGAATATTGGCGGCACCATATGCCTCAAGCGCCCAGACTTCCATCTCACCGAACCTCTGGCCGCCGAACTGCGCCTTACCGCCAAGCGGCTGCTGGGTTATGAGTGAGTACGGGCCGGTTGAACGGGCATGAATCTTGTCATCGACAAGATGGCTGAGTTTCAGCATGTAGATATAACCAACCGTGACTTCATCGTCAAAAGGCTCACCTGTGCGGCCGTCATAAAGCCTTACTTTACCATGCTTTGGCAGACCTGCCTTTTCAAGCTGCTCCTGCACTTCCTTATATGTTGCACCGTCGAAGATAGGGGTCTTGAACTGAACATCAAGCTGTTTTGCCGCCCATCCAAGCGATGTTTCATAAAGCTGCCCGATATTCATACGGCTCGGAACCCCAAGAGGGTTCAGCACAATATCGACAGGAGTACCGTCAGCCATGAACGGCATGTCCTCGACCGGGAGTATTTTCCCGACAACACCTTTGTTGCCGTGACGGCCGGCCATTTTATCACCGACCTGAATTTTTCTCTTCTGGGCAATGTATACCTTGGCGAGTTCTTCGATGCCGGGAGGAAGCTCGTCACCGATATTGAGCTTGTATTTCTCGTTTTCACGCTCATCCGCCAGATCTTTCATCATCAGACGATATTCCCTGCACAGACGGAGCAGACTTCCGTTTACCTTCACACCTTTAACGACCCCTTTCGAAAGGTCAAGGGATTCGAGAAAACCGAGACCGGCAAACTTGCCGAGCAGTTTCTCATCAAAAACGGTGCCCGCAGCAATGATCTCCTTGCCTTTTTCATTGTATACACCCGTGCTTTTCTTGCCTTCGAAAAGCTGTTTCATCCATTTGCCGAAACGCCTGCGGAGGTCCGATTCCTTACGGTCATACAACATATCTATCGCTTCCTGACGCTCCTTGATATCCATGCCGATCTTTTTCTTGCGGCTGAAAAGCTTTGTTTTTATCACGATACCTTTCATGCCTGCAGGCACGTGCATCGAAGCATCCTTAACATCACTGGACTTGTCACCAAAGATTGCCCGAAGCAGTTTTTCTTCAGGTGTCGGATCGCTTTCCCCTTTCGGTGTGATCTTGCCGACAAGAATATCCCGCTCCTTGACCTCGGCACCAATACGGATAATGCCATTTTCGTCGAGGTTTTTCAGTGCCTCTTCACTGACATTATAGATGTCTCGGGTGAACTGCTCCTCGCCGCGTTTCGTATCGCGGACGTTTGCTTCAAACTCATGAATGTGGATCGAGGTAAACACGTCATCATAGACCAGACGCTCACTTAAAACAATGGCGTCCTCAAAGTTATAACCTCTCCAGGGCATGAATGCAACAAGCACGTTCTTGCCAAGCGCCAGTTCACCGCTTTCGGTAGAAGGCCCGTCAGCCAGCACATCCCCTTTCTGAACAGTCTGACCTGTCTGCACAACGGGTTTCTGAGTAATACAGGTGTCCTGGTTCGAACGCTTGAACTTGATCAGATCGTAGGTCTTGACGCCTTCGTCAGGATCCAGCATGATCATCCGGTCTTCGCCATCGCCCTCCATGTCATAACGGACACGGATACTTTCAGCGGTAACCGATTCGACAATACCAGGCCCTTCGGCAAGAACCACCGCACGTGAATCACGGGCAACTTTGGCCTCCATACCGGTACCTACCAACGGGGCCTCTGCAACAAGAAGCGGAACTGCCTGCCGCTGCATGTTAGCCCCCATGAGAGCACGGTTGCCATCGTCGTGCTCCAGAAACGGAATAAGAGCTGCGGCCGCACTGACGATTTGAATCGGAGACACATCCATGTAGTCGACCTCTTCAGCGGTAACAACCGGATAATCGCCTTTCGTCCGCGCCTGAGCAGTCTCGGTAGATATCTTCCCTTTTCCGTCCAGCGGCACGTTGACCGGAACCGTGATCTTGTTCTCTTCATCCTCTGCCGAGAGCATGGTTACTTTATCGGTAACAATCCCTTTCTCGACAATACGGTAGGGGGTCTGGATAAATCCTTTATCGTTGATCTCGGCATACACGGATAGCGAGGATATCAAACCGATATTGGGACCTTCCGGGGTTTCAATAGGACAGAGACGTCCGTAATGGGTGTAGTGAACGTCCCGAACCTCGAAACCGGCGCGCTCCCGGGTAAGACCTCCCGGACCAAGAGCCGACACCCTCCGCTTGTTGGTCATTTCTGCCAACGGATTTGTCTGGTCCATAAACTGGGAAAGCTGACTTGTCGCGAAAAAGCTCGAAACGACACTCGATACCGTACGGGCGTTGATAAGGTCGGCAGGTGCGATCTTGTCCGTGTCGCGTGAATTGAGCTTTTCACGGACATTTTTTCCCATCCTGGCAAGACCTACCACAAACTGAGCAGCAAGTTGTTCACCGACAGTCCGGACTCTTCTGTTGGCAAGATGATCGACATCGTCAACCTCGGCCTGCCCGTTTACAAGCTTGATCAGGTAGTTGATAACCGCAATAATATCATAATGGGTCAACACCATGACATCCTCGCCAATCGGTTCATCGGAATATGACTGGATCGTCTGGAGGATTTTCTCGTAAATCCTGTCTGAAAGCGCCTTCAGCTCAGGATTCTTCTCAAGGAACTCTCTGAATGCATCTTGCTCTCTGCTGAGCTTCTTGTTGATCCTGTAGCGCCCTACATCTCCCAGATCATACTTTTTCTGGTTGAAAAACGTTCTTTCAAGAAAATTCCTTGCCGCATCAATATCAGGTGCTTCGTTGGCACGCAGCTCCTCATAGACAATCTCCAGAGCCTCTTCTTCGGTAGCGGAACTGTCATTAAGAATGGTATTGGTGACAACGGATTTGTCAAGCCCCTTTTCACTGGCACTTGCTTTCATGACCCTGACCACCTTGTAACCGGCAGCCGTGATATGGTCCAGAGTATTTTCCGTTATTGCCGTCCTGGCACTGATAACCTCGCCGGTCTGCATGTCGATTATATCCGATGCAAGGTTCTTGCCGATCAGATAGTCCTTCTTGCTCGCCTTCACCGGCACCTCTTCCACGAGATCGAACAGGCTGAGGATGTCTTCGTCTTTTGCAAAACCGATAGCGCGCAACAGCGCGCTGACCAGGAAATTCTTTTTCTGGTCGATGTAAACGTAGATCTGGTTATTGATATCGGTCTGGAACTCAATCCACGATCCTCTGGTCGGTACAATCTTCGCCGAATACATTTTCTTGCCATTCGGATGTACAGCCTCGCTGAACACAACACCGGGAGAACGATGAAGTTGCGCAACAACAACGCGCTCGGCTCCGTTGACAATAAATGTACCGCGATCGGTCATATAAGGAATACGCCCGAGATAAACCTCCTGCTGGATTGTTTCTTTCCAGTCCGGCTCATCAGGCTCGTCTTTATAGGAAAGCTTCAGCTTGACCTTTAGTGAAACATCGTAGGTCAGGCCCCTTTCGATACACTCCTCTACGGTATATTTTGGTTTGTCAAATGTATATGATATATACTCAAGTAAGTAAAGGCCCCGGGTATCGGTAATCGGGAAGGCACCGCGAAGCACCCTCTCAAGCCCCTGGTCTTTACGTTTGGCAAGGGGAACGCTGTCCTGAATAAACCTCTTGAATGAATCTAACTGAACTTCTAATAAATCAGGAGGATCTACAATACTCTGGATCTTGGAAAAGGCAATACACGCTTTCTGTGTTTTATCAGCCACTTTCACTTGCACCTCACTTTTATCGATTGCAGGAAGTACTTCTCTCTCTTCTTCATTGAGCAAAAACACAACGGCTATTCATCTGATACCTCTATCGGCACCGGCCATTGTGCTTACGGAACTGCTCGTTCAAAATCTCACAAACAGGCAAAGCTCCGCTTCATGCTGAAACGGAGCTTATGATCATCATCGACGCTCGAGAAAATGTCACTTCAGCTCGACTTCCGCACCGGCGTCCTTGAGCTCTTTAGCGATTTTTTCAGCTTCTTCCTTACTTACTGCCTCTTTAACGACCTTCGGTGCACCATCCACCATCTCCTTCGCTTCTTTCAGACCGAGACCGGTAATAGAACGGACAACTTTAATAACGTTGATCTTGTTGCCGCCAATCGCTTTCAGTTCCACATCAAACTCTGTCTTCTCTTCCTGAGCTGCGGCATCAGCTGCCGGAGCCGCCGCCACACCACCGGCAACAACCGCCGGGGCAGCACTCACGCCGAACTTTTCTTCCAGGGCCTTCACCAGCTCGGAAGCTTCAGTAAGCGACAGCTTACCAATTTCCTCCACAAGTGTTTCAATAGATGCCATTATCTTCCTCTCTTGTTTTGTTTATTGCAATTGTATAAAAATTCTTCGAGCGCGTAATAGACCTTTTTCATGAATCCTGCTTCTGCTTTGCTATCTGATCGATAACGGAAACAAGATCTCTCATTACCGCATTGACAACCATAGGAACGGAGCTGATGACATTGTTGACCAGACCCGCAACGCGGCCGATATTTTCGGTCTTGCTGAGCATCTTGGCAAGTTCTGTCAGCTTGCCTGCCTCAAAAACAGAGCCGTCGATGGCAGCTATCTTGAACTTCAGCAGTTCATTATTCTTACCGAACTTTTCGATGATCTTCGCCGGAACAACAGGGTCGTCATAGCCGATAGCCAAGCCGGTAGTATTCACCAGCCCTTCTGCCAAACGGTCACCGCCACCTACATTTTCGAGAGCCCTCTTTACCAGCGTATTTTTCACAACCTTGTACTCCACGCCCGCTTGTCGAAACTCGTTTCTCAGCTCAGCCATTTTGGCGACATCCAGTCCCTGAAACTCGGTCAGGTATATGCCCTGGGCCTTTTGGAGCTTCTCGGAAACCTCTTTAACAATCTGCTCTTTTTTCTCGCGCTTCATCTTGTATACCGTTTATGTTAGGCGGCAAATTTTTCCTTCTTCACCTTCACGCCTGGGGACATCGTGCTGGAGATGGAAATATTCCGGATATATTGACCTTTTGCCGCGGCAGGCTTCAGCCTGATCACCTCCTTGACAAAGCTCGTTACGTTGTCCGCAAGCTGATCAGCATCGAATGAAACTTTACCGACCGGGGCATGAACATTACCGGCCTTGTCAACGCGGAACTCGATTTTTCCCGCTTTGACTTCTTTGACCGCCTTGGCGACATCCATGGTAACCGTACCCGATTTCGGGTTGGGCATAAGACCTCGCGGGCCAAGGATCCTGCCTACCTTGCCCAGCTTGCCCATGACATCCGGTGTCGCTATGATGACGTCGACATCTGTCCAGCCGTCCTGAATTTTTTCGATATAATCCTCGAAACCTACGAAGTCCGCACCGGCTTCTTCCGCCTCGCCTGCTTTTGCCTCGTTACATATCACGAGAACCGACACCGTTTTGCCTGTTCCATGAGGAAGCATAACGGTACCACGAACAACCTGGTCTGCATGACGGGGATCAACACCCAGCCTCATCGCAACATCAACTGATGCATCAAATTTCACCTCGGTAATCTCCTTGACAAGTTCTATGGCTTGCTGCAGATCATACTCATTCTGAACCGCTACTTTACCAAAAGCGTTTCTGTATTTTTTTCCTGCCATTTCTATTCCATGCAAATGGTTAAAAAACGAGACCGCAACGGTCTTCCACAATCATGAGCACCTCTATCTATTTATTCCGCGCTTCAATTGCATCGTTGATCGGATAGAAAGGGGTTTCTGCGCTCCGTTCGCCTTGCACTTGAACCGCTCATGACAATAAATAGAGGTGCCCTCATATACAATACCTTGAAAAATTTCAGTTCTCCACTTCGATTCCCATACTTCTTGCAGTACCCCGAACCATCTGCATGGCACCCTCAATAGTGACCGCATTGAGATCCGGCATCTTCAGCTCCGCAATCCTGCGAACCTGCTCATCCGTCACCTTGCCGACCTTGTTCTTGTTCGGCTCACCGGAACCTTTCTGCAGCTTGGCTTCCTTGAGCAACAGAACCGCGGCAGGTGGAGTCTTGGTGATAAACGTAAATGATTTATCCGAATATACCGTAATCACCACAGGAATAATGGTTCCTGCCTGCGACTGGGTTTTCGCATTGAACTGCTTGCAGAACTCCATGATATTCACGCCTTTCTGACCAAGGGCCGGCCCAACGGGAGGCGCGGGATTGGCACCGCCTGCCGGAATCTGCAGTTTAATAAACCCAATTACCTTTTTTGCCATACAACATCACTGTTTCAACAGCCGAATAAAAATCAAGCCGTGTTATTGAGAAATTGACTTAACCTGGGAAAAATCAAGCTCGGTAGGTGTGCTTCGCCCGAAAAAGTTAATCATAACCTTAACCTTCATTCTTTCGGTGCAAACCTCATGAACCACCCCAGTCAATGAACTGAAGGGACCGTCTATCACTTTGACAGAATCGCCGACACGAAAGGGAGCCTCGACAACGGAACGCTGCTCAACAGTGCCTTCAGGCTCAAGAATTTTTTCAACTTCGTCGGGCCGCAGGGGTGTCGGAACGTCATTAACCCCGAGAAAACCCATTACAGAAGGAATATCCATGATAAGGTTCTTGGTCTGCTTATCGAGCACCGCTTCGATAAGCACATAACCAGGAAAAGCATTTTTAGTGAGGCTTCTTTTCTTGCCGTTTTTAACCTCGACAAACTTCTCGTAGGGAACATACACTTGCAGGATCTTGCCCCCCAAAGCCTGACGCTCCACCTCAAGCTCGATACCCTCCTTGACCTTGCGCTCGTGACCGGAATATATCCTCAAAGCATACCAGCGAGGTTTCGGAAGCCCCTGAGTTTCCTGCTCCTTATTTGTATCACTCATCCCGCCTTGGTCCTTCTTTTCTTATAACAATTTTCCGATAAGCGAGTTAATCACCCAGTCCACAACAAAAGTAAACAGGGCAAGCAACCCGGAGACAGTCAGGACAACAACGGTTAGATCCCGGGTGTCCTCAGGACTCGGCCAGGCAACCTTCTTCATCTCATTGACGACATCATGATAATACTGGGTCACCTTATTGAGATATTTATTCATAAACCGGCCTTCCAAAAATAGAATGTCTTTTTGCGCCTCACTCCTGCATCGGCACGTCAGGAGGGACTCGAACCCCCAACCTGCGGTTTTGGAGACCGCTGCTCTACCAATTAAGCTACTGACGTATACAGGGCACCTCAATTTGTTACGCACCCTGATCACCTCGTTGGGCGGACAGGATGAGGTTTCTGTGCTCCGTCCGCCGCCTCGTACTCATGCCGCTCACGATTTATAAAGGTGCTCTACATAACCACATTAGCAACGTGAGCTGATGACCGGACTTGAACCGGTGACCTCTTCCTTACCAAGGAAGTGCTCTACCGACTGAGCTACATCAGCCTGGCTACCAGAAAACCATGGTGGGTAGGGAAGGATTCGAACCTCCGAAGACATATGTCGACAGATTTACAGTCTGTTGCGTTTGACCGCTTCGCTACCTACCCG
>JANQGE010000016.1 GCA_028277485.1 Chlorobium sp. | reverse complement strand
AGGTATTTTTCTGGTCATGCTTGTCACTAAGCTCGGCGAAGCCGAAGCGCCGTCACTTGTCACTACTCTTTTGCCAACTGATTCCCTTTCGACCCCGATACCGACCCCGAATTCCGATTAAGTTTTTTTCTTCCCTTGGTGAATTATTCAGGTGATAGAGGTGCCCATAAGACGAAACTCCGGATGAAACCTGGCATACAGCGGGAATTTTTTGCGGGCACGTTGTATTTCTATGAGTTTTTTTTGCAAAGTTTCTTGACTATTTTGGTCAATTTTTTTAGATTTAACTATTAAAAACAGGTCAGGATAGTAAACTATGTTTTCATTGAGCGCTAAAGCCCATTACGGATTGGCGGCCATGCTTGATCTGGCGGATAATTTTGGAAAGGATCTGGTGCAGATTAAGCAGATTGTCGACGCAAGGGCTATTCCGAGAAATTATCTTGAACAGATTTTTAATCGTTTGGGCAAGAACGGATTGGTGAAAAGCATACGGGGCAACAAGGGGGGGTATAAGCTTGCCGAGAGTCCGCAGGATGTCACGGTGTTTTCGATTCTCGAGGCACTGGAAGGTCCGCTTGAAATTGCCTCGAAGCATGATCCGGCAGCGATAGGACAGGTGTTCGGAACCCTGGAAGATGACGTCAGGGAGTATTTTTCCATGTCTCTGGAAGAACTTCTTATACGGGAGAAAAGGTTTTCGCAAAAGCGAATTTACTACATTTAATGCCGAAGAATCCGGTCGGGTTGAAATATGCAAAAGACATAACGGAGCTTGTAGGCCGAACGCCCCTGGTCGGGTTGAACAGGGTGTTCGGGAACGGAAATCAGGTGCTTGCAAAACTTGAACAGTCTAATCCCTGCGGATCGGTGAAGGACAGGGCGGCGCTTGCCATGATCGATGCCGCCGTTGAGAAGGGAGAGCTTGAGCCCGGGGGGACAATAATCGAGGCAACCAGCGGCAATACGGGGATAGCTCTGGCTTTTATTGCGGCAGTGCGAAAGTATAAGCTCATCGTTGTGATGCCTGACTCGATGAGTGTTGAACGGCGGAAACTGCTTGCTTTGTTCGGGGCGAAGGTTGCATTGACCCCTGCTCACCTGGGAATGGAGGGGGCAATCGAAAAGGCCGAAGAACTGCATGCTTCATTGCAGAACTCTTTTGTTGTTCGTCAGTTTGATAATCCTTCAAATGCGGCGGTTCACGAGAAAACAACCGCCGTTGAAATATTGAGGGATACTGATGAGAAGGTGGATATTATTGTGGCCGGTGTAGGTACCGGCGGTACGATAACCGGGGTTGCAAGAAAAGTCAAGGAGGTGAGGTCATCTGTCAGGGTTGTTGCCGTTGAACCGGCAAATTGTGCGGCCTTAAGCGGTGAAGCCCCGGGCCCGCATATCATACAAGGCATAGGGGCGGGATTTATCCCTTCTATAATGGATAAGGAACTTATTGATGATGTGATAAAGGTAACAGATGATGAAGCGGTGCAATGGACACGCCGAATCGTTCGTGAAGAGGGAATATTGGCGGGTATTTCATCGGGAGCGGCGGCTTGTGCGACGGCAAAGTACATGAAAAAAGCAGGAATAAAAGGGGCGACAATTGTGACCATATTTCCCGATACGGGCGAGAGGTATTTAAGCATCGGGATGGTTGCGGGCTGATTCAACACGTTAAAAAACACAGGAATGAAACTGACGATCAACGGTGAAAAAAAACAGGTGGTGCAGGAATCCGTGACGGTGACCGAGCTGCTGGCAGATCAGGGAGTGGAAATGCCTGACACGGTCTCTGTTCAGATCAATGGGGATTTTCTCGAGCGTGAAACGTTTGACACAAGGGTTGTCCGGGACGGAGATGAGATTGATTTTCTCTACTTCATGGGGGGAGGATCCTGGGAATGAGAGGTTTTACCACAAAAGCCCTGCATACGAGGTATCCCAAGAAGGATGTGCACGGTGCTCTTCGGCCCCCGTTGTATGATTCGGTGGCTTTTGAATTTGAAAACGCAGGACAGATTCAACAAGCCTTCGAAGGGAGAGTGCCTGCACATACCTACAGCAGGATCAGCAATCCAACCGTCGAGGATTTTGAACAAAGAATGCGGGTATTAACCGAATCCCTCGGGGTGATTGCAGTTTCGTCCGGCATGGCAGCCATAACGAACGTGATTCTTGCTCTGGCGTCAGCCGGAACAAATATCGTTTCGAGCCGCCACCTTTTCGGCAATACAGTGTCGCTGTTTGAAAAGACGCTTGCAGATTGGGGGCTCGAGGTGCGGTATGCCGACATGAGCCGCCCGGATGATATCCAAGGCAAAATCGATGAAAACACCCGGGCCTTGTACCTGGAATCAATAACGAACCCCCAGTTGGAAGTTGTCGATATTTTGGCTGTTTCACAGTGCGCACGAGAGTTTGCGCTTCCCCTTGTACTTGACGGGACGTTGACGACACCGTTTCTTTTTAAGTCGAGGGAGTACGGGGTTGCTGTGGAGGTCATTTCTGCAACCAAGTATATTTCAGGCGGAGCCACGGGGGTCGGCGGAGTTATTATCGACAACGGTTTGTTCGACTGGAGAAGATCTCCAAAGATATCCACGCTCAGCAAACAATACGGGCGGTTTGCGTTTCTGGCAAAACTCCGCAGAGAGGTTTTCCGGAACTGCGGTTCCTGCATGGCTCCGCATCATGCATGGATGAACACTCTCGGCCTGGAGACCCTGGCATTGCGGATTCAGCATAGCTGCAACAACGCGATGGATATTGCCCGGTTTCTTTCGAAGCAGCCGAACGTTCACGCTGTCAATTATCCCGGCCTGCCGACATCGGAGTATCATGCAATTGCTTCAACGCAGTTCAAAGACCGTTTTGGCGGGCTGGTTACTTTTGAGCTGCAGGATAAGGAACAGTGTTTCCGGTTTATCGACAGCCTTGAGATTATACGAAATGCAACAAACCTTAACGATAATAAAAGCCTGATCATTCATCCCGCTTCGACAATATTTGGTGAGTATTCACTCCGGGAGCGTCGGGAGATGGGAGTGCCTGAAAGCATGCTGAGGCTTTCGGTCGGCATAGAAGACCGGGAAGATTTGATAATGGATATGCAACGGGGTCTGGAGAGTCTATGATTGATTTTACCCAATCGCAACTGGAGCGCTACAGCCGCCACATTTTGCTCAATTCCGTCGGCGTTGAGGGGCAGCTTAAATTGATGAATTCAAGAGTACTGATAATCGGGGCCGGGGGACTTGGGGCTCCGGCAGCAATGTATTGTGCGGCTGCCGGCATCGGGAGGATAGGTGTCGTCGATGCCGATGCTGTCGAGGTGTCGAATCTGCAGCGGCAGATCATTCATTTTACCAAAGACATCGGAGCCCTCAAGGTGATGTCGGCCAAGGACAAGATCGAAGCTATCAATCCCGACGTCACTGTCGAACCGGTCAGGGCATTTGTACAGGCGTCGAATATTGAGGGCATCATTGACGGTTATGATTTCGTTATTGACGGTACCGATAATTTCGCGACAAAATTTCTCATAAACGATGCCTGCGTGATGAAGCGAATACCGTACTCTCACGGGGGCATTCTGAGATTTAACGGCCAGACAATGACCGTTTTGCCTAAAAAAAGCGCCTGTTACCGGTGTGTTTTTCATAAGCCGCCGCCGGAAAATATGATCCCTACCTGTTCCGAAGCCGGAGTGCTTGGTGCTGTTGCGGGAATGCTCGGTACGATACAGGCCGCAGAGGCGTTAAAGTATATCACCGGGGCAGGGGAAGTTCTGGCTGATGCGTTGCTGACCTTCGATGCGCTGCCCATGAATTTCAGGAAGGTAAAACTTCGAAAAAATCCGAAGTGCGCCGTTTGTTCCGAACACCCGTCGATCACCAGATTAATTGATGGGCAGCAAATTGTATGCGACTTGAAAAAGTAAACGGTTCGCCGGGAAAAGGGGCATTACATGGACATGTGGAAAAGTGTTTACGAAAAGATCATCGAGCATGCGCAAAATGACCTGCCGTTGGAAGCGTGCGGCTATCTGGGCGGTCAGGATACCACGGTTACCGAAGCATACTGTTTGACAAACATCGATGAATCAGGAGAGCATTTCTCGTTTGATCCGAAGGAGCAGTTTGCTGTTGTCCGGGCAATGAGGGCGAAAAAACAGCGCGCGATTGCCGTCTATCACAGTCATCCCCAAACACCGGCCAGGCCGTCGAAGGAGGATATCAAACTGGCCTTTGACCCGGAAATGATCTATGTCATTGTGTCATTGGCGGCGGCAACACCCGAGGTCAAAGCGTTCAGAATTGTGAAGAATGAGGTTTCTGAAGAGCCTCTTGACATTATTGAGGGATAAAGGGGTGCCCTAAAGTGCGGAACCGGAAAACAGGGAGAGAGCTATGGAGCGTAAGAAACTGTCGATAGTATGTTTCAGCGGAGATTTTGACAAGGCGCTTGCAGCATTTACGTTGGCCACAGGTGCGGCTGCGGTTAACTGGGAGGTAAAAATGTTTTTCACCTTCTGGGGGCTGAACATTCTGAAGAGAAAGACCGGCCGGTCATGGATTGGCAGCGGGATTCTTGCAAGGGTTTTCAATTTTCTCATGGGAGGGAAGAAAACCTTGCCGCTAAGCAGACTGAATTTTGGCGGGGTAAGTCCTCTTTTGATGACCGGAATGATGAAAAAAAACAACGTGGCTACATTGGATGAGTTGATCGATGCCGCCAAGGAGCTGAACATTGATTTTGTTGCCTGTGAGATGGCAATGCATATTCTCGGGGTTAAGCAGGAGGACCTTGACGGTCACGTAAAGGATGTTGCAGGGGTTGCGACTTTCCTCGATGTTTCGAAGGATGCGCATATTGTTTTTATCTGAACACAGGGCACCTCTATTAATTTGTTGCGCGCCCTGATTACTTCGTTCGGCGGATAGAAAGGGGTTTCTGTGCTCCGTTCGCCTTGCACTTGAACCGCTCATGACAATAAACGGAGGTGTCCCATAGTGGGTTATCTTGCCGCCGCTTTTTTGCTTACAGCCTACTGTTCTTGGCTGTCTTTTCTTATCCCTTGGCAAAGGAATGAGAACCAACCAATGTAGAGTAGATAAAGGAGGAGCTTATTTCATGCTGCATTCCATAGATATAACGAAAGAGCGCTGTCCCATGACCATGGTAAAGGTGAAGCTGAAGCTGTCCCAGATCGAAAAAGGTGATATGCTTGATGTGCTTTTGGCGGAAGGCGAACCCCTGCAGAGTGTTCCACGGACCGCCGAAGAGCAGGGGCATCATGTGGAGGAGATAAGGAAAGAGGGTGCATATTATCATGTGATGATACGAAAGTAAGCCCCTTCAGTTCCCCCCGTTAATGCTTGCAAGGGTGTTGACCCTGGCCGTTGTGCAAATTGCAACTGTTTATGAAAGAGTGCGTTATGCGCTTGGTGCATGTTTTTTTTTGGAATTGATGTTAACAATCGTTATGTTAACAATTGTTAACAAAAGAGAAGGCACCTGTTGCATGTTTCTTGCATGCAACATCTCTTTGTTCTTTAACGCAAGCGCAACACAAGGGCACCTCTATTTATTTCGCGCTTCAATTGCATCGTTGATCGGATAAGAAAGGGTTTCTGCGCTCCGTTCGCCTCGCACTTGAACCGCTCATGACAATAAATAGAGGTGCCCGCAATACCTGGGGAGGATCAACTCATGAGAAAAGTATTACTTGCGATACTGGCTTCAGTCTTTATCGTGCCTGTCCTGTTCTGGAGTACGGATGTCTCGGCTCAGCCGAACTTTGCACGAAAGTACGGAACATCCTGCTATACCTGTCATTCAGGCTTCCCGACAACAAACTCTTTTGGAGAGGCATTCAAGGCAAACGGTTACCGTTGGCCCGGAGGGGAAGATGAAGCGAAAACCAAGATTGATGTGACGGAGCTGGGTGCTGAAGCCTATAAAAAAACGTTTCCTAACTCAACATGGCCCTCAGACATCCCGGGCATTGCTCCATTTGCTGTCTGGGTTAGAGGGAACCTTTTGGAATGGGAGGAAGAGGTTACCCTGGCTGACGATAGTGTTGAAGATGAGGTACTTGACTGGGGTGGGCCTTCTACAGGCAGCATCCTGGTTGGAGGCACGCTGGGTGAAAACCTTGGTGTGCTGGCTGTCATGTCGGCGCGGGGGGGAGATTTTACAACAAGTCTTCGCGCACTCTGGACATTTGCGCCAGGTGTCGTTCTGTCTCTCGGTAACGCGAACAGTTTTTTTCTGCGACGTGGCGGGGTTTTTCCATCTCCGGGTACAGGAGTTGAGATGAATATCGTCCGTGGTCAGAAAGGCGGTTATAATATCCTTGGTGGCGTGTCAAATGCTAACGGTTCCAATGGCAATAACCTGACCGACGCAAGGTACCTGCGCGCGAAATACAAGTTCGGCGGTTCGGGTTTGCTGAGCGGTACCGGCGGAACCCTGGGCAATCCCTATGTGGGTCTTGACAACAACATTGAGATCGAAGCAAGTTTTTTCCAGTATGCTGACGATGCCATACCTGGGAGAGGTAATTTTGCAGGAGAGTCGACATTCTATGGTGCCGATCTCAGCGGTAACTACGGCAGCTTTACCGGCGGTGTTGCTGTCAGCAGGATGCATGATCTCGATATGGTTAACATGCGGGCGGACGCAGGATACTTTTTCTACCCTTGGTTGAAAGGCAGTCTCCGTTACAGCAGCTACAGGGATGGGGAAAATCCGGCTCTGTCGGGAGGGCTTACAGCTCATGTCAGGCCAAATGTCTCCATAGGGGCATCTTACTCGCATCCTACAAAAAGCCTTGCTCCTGACGGTGATGAAAATCAGGATAGTTTCAGGGTTAGTGTCGGAGCATCTTTTTAGGGCACCTCTATTTATTGTCGTGAGCGACATGAGTACGAGGCGGACAGAGCACAGAAACCGGAGTGTACATGGAGTACATGAGGATTTCGAGCACTGCCGAACGAAGTAATCAGGGTGCGCAACAAATTAATAGAGGTACCCTTTAGTGAGACAGTTTCCGCTGATTTGGGAAGTATCCCCACATCCCTGCACAGGCTTGGAAGGGCAGGTTCATTGTTTTATCTCCATGTTGCTCAATGAACCTTGCTTTTCCCCGGCCTGTGTTTTTCAAGGATTTCAAAGCGGACATCGGGAGGTTGAGCATGCGATGTGGTGACCCGTGGTTCTAATTGAGCTCCCCTTTGTGTCTTCAATTGTTGGAGAAGTTGTATCCCTTCTCGGCAGCTATGTGGTAAGGCGTTTCTGTATACTATCGCCAGCAGTATTCTTCCCCCTTACATATGTGTGCTGTTAATGGACCGCTCATTTGCAGATGAAGGTGAAGATTTTTTTGGTTCTGCTAAAAGCAGCTTGGCCCGGAAACAGTGCTTCAGGCTGTTTTTTGGGAAAAAAACGGCAAACAGGGCAGCGCTGCAATGGGTTATGCACGGTGTAATAGCCGAAACGACTATAGATGCACGATGGAAAATGAACTGACAACCGATCAGCTCGAGGTTGAAGAGCTGCAAGATCGAGCCGAAAGACGCCGGAGGTTCCTGAGAAGGGTCGGCTGGGGCGGCATTGCCGGGTTCATCGGGATTAATATTGCGGCTTTTGTGCGGTTCATGTATCCGAGAGTGCTCTTTGAACCGCCTACGAAGTTCAAAGTGGGCAAACCGGGCGACTATCCGCCGGGGCAGGTAAATACACAGTTCATAAACAAGTACGGCACATGGATAGTACGGCAGAGTGACGGGTCTTTTTTTGCGATGGAGGCGAAGTGCACCCATCTGGGCTGTACTCCCAACTGGCTCGAATCGCAGAATAAGTTCAAGTGTCCCTGTCATGGAAGCGGATATTACATATCGGGGTTTAATTTCGAGGGGCCGGCACCGAGGCCGATGGACAGGTTCAAGATCAGTATGGCGGAAGACGGGCAGCTGCTGGTTGATAAGAGTATCAAGTTCAAGGGGGTTCCGGGGAAGGAATCCAATCAGATGTATCCGCAAAGTCTCTTGAGAGTATAAATGCATCCCTGTGGAATGGGGGTGTGCGGCAACTTTGCCCATAAAAAGACAGTGTCAGGTGGAAGAAGCAGTTAACGCAGGGAAAACAGCTAAAAAAAAGGCTGTAGCAAGGATCAGGCCGGAACAATGTACCGGCTGCGGCATCTGTGTATCGATATGTCCCGCCGCATGCATTGAAATGATGGATACCGGGCTAAACTTTAACGGCACTGCCCGGGTAAACCGTGATTTATGCACCGGCTGTAATTTTTGTGCTGTTGATTGTCCCTGGGAGGCAATAGCGATGGTTAATCCCGACGGTTCTGAGAAGCGGCTTGAGATATATGGTAAACAGGTGAAACAAATGCGGGGGTATGCATAACCTTTGCTTTGGATAATGAAAAAACGAGATAACGATGAAAATGTTTGACAACATCAAACAGTCTCTGATCTGGAAATCAATGTTCAGAAGAGACTACAAGGACACGCCGAGAAATCGCGCACTTGCGATTTTCGGCAACGTTTTCATGCACCTGCATCCTGTGAAGGTAAGGGAGGGGGCGGTAAAGCTGAGGTATACCTGGGGAATGGGGGGGATTTCTCTCTTTTCGTTTATCATCCTCACGGTTACCGGTTTTCTTCTGATGTTTTACTATCGCCCGTCGGTTGATCAAGCCTATTGGGATATAAAAGATCTGGAGTTTCAAGTTCCTTATGGGATATTTCTCCGGAGTCTGCACCGGTGGGCCGGGCATTTCATGGTTATTGTCGTCTGGCTTCACATGTTTCGCGTTTTCATGACAGGCTCGTACAAGTCACCGAGGCAGTTTAACTGGGCGATCGGTGTCATATTGCTTGTTTTAACCATGCTGCTGAGTTTTACAGGCTACCTGCTTCCGTGGGATCAGCTTGGGTTATGGGCTATCGAGGTCGGAACCAATATGGCGGCAGGAACGCCGCTGTTGGGGTTTGAAGGGCCATTCAGTGAATATCTGGGTATAACCCCCTACAACGATGTTCGGTTCGCGATCCTGGGCGGATCAACTGTAGGAGGGAACGCGCTTTTGCGGTCTTATGTCTGGCACTGTGTTGCCCTTCCTCTTGTGGCGGTCGTACTGATGGCGGTGCATTTCTGGAGAGTAAGAAAGGACGGAGGCATTTCTGGTCCGCATTCCTGAGTACCGCGGGCAGTTGTCGTGATTAAACTAAAACTTGCTGGATAGTACAGTAATGGGGCCATTTATCGAGATAATTTCAAAGCCTGACAATATCGCCATTGTGGTGATGATTCTCATGGTACTTTTTTTCACCGCCTGGGCTTTTCTGCAGGCGTTCAGGAATGACGCGTCGAGAAAGAACGGCGAGCTGATCGAAGGGGAAGGAAATGGCAAGGTTGATACCTGGAAACCTCTTGTCAGGATAGAGCTTATTGTTGCTCTGGTTGTTTTTATAGGACTTACTTTCTGGTCCCTTGTTGTGGATGCACCTCTCGAAGAGCTGGCAAACCCGACATTGACACCCAATCCGGCAAAGGCCCCCTGGTATTTCCTCGGGCTTCAGGAGATGCTGGTTTACTTTGACCCCTGGATTGCAGGCGTGGTGCTTCCAACGCTGATCATCATCGGCTTGATTGCCATCCCCTACATAGATATCAATCCCAAAGGAAATGGTTATTACACTTTTTCAGAGAGAAAGTGGGCGATTCTGATTTTCTGTTTCGGGTTTCTTTTTCTGTGGATTCTACTGATAGTTATCGGGGTTTTCTTCCGGGGACCGGGATGGCTATGGTTCTGGCCGTGGGAGGAGTGGGATCATCATAGAGTGGTCTATGAAGGCACTGCGGATCTTACAAACCTTGTTGGCATTGATTCAAGATCCGGCTGGGGTTTTTTTATCGGCGGCGGTGTTGTGACCATGTATTACGCTCTCGGCATGATTCTGCCTTACGTATACTGGAGGAAAAAAAAGCCGGAATTCTTCGAAAATTTGGGAATGGTTCCCTATGTGACGGTCACTTTTTTGTTCTGGACAATGCTCGCATTGCCGATAAAGATGTTTCTGCGTCTTGTCCTGATGGTTAAGTACGTTTGGGTAACGCCATGGTTTAACATTTAAGGGCATGCCTGACCGGCATAACCTGTAACAGTTTTTTATTCGGAAGAGTATGAAAAAAGGGTCTGCGTATACCCCTTACCTGTTTGCATTCCTCAGTCTGCTGCTTTTAGGGCTGGCTGGTTGGGTGATATGGAAAGATGAGGTCCAGCTCAGGCCATGGAAAGCCTACCAGCAGGAATATAAGGAGTTAAAGGGTGCAAAACTGCAGGCCGAGTATGATGTGGCAAAAAAAGAGTTCGACAGCAATGGCAATGCCGAAAAGCTTGAAGCTTTGCAGGCAAGGCTCCAAGCGGCGGAGGAAATTTTTCAGAGCAGGGGGGTACAGGAAAAGTATACCGGTCTTGTCGGGCAGCTGGATATAATCGAGGCGTCCCTGGCACAGAACCAAAAAAAACTGCAGGAAACACGGGGCAAGTACCTTGAAGCGGAATACCTCTATATCAGGGGTCAGAAGGAACAGGACAAAGAGGTAATGCAACAGCTTCAGGGTGAAATCGAAGGGTTGACGGAGAACAGGAATGTTCTGCTTGAAAGAAAGAGTGCGTTGCAGGAAGACATCGGTGAATTGACGAACGAGTTCGAGGCAATAAGGGCTGAAATTCGGTCGTTGCATAAAGGGCTTGACGAAAAACTGATGGCGATTGAAAGCAATGATCGCATGTCTTTGGAAATCAGGCAGATACATATCAGGGACGCGGGTAAAGCCGACCGCTGCATAACCTGTCATGCCGGAATCGAGAGCAGTTACAGGCTGAGCGATCGACAACCGCTCACCCGGCATCCTGCCGGTTTTATTTTTCTTGAAAATCATCCGGTTAGCGAATATGGCTGTACCTTCTGCCACCAGGGGCAGGGCAGGGCAACGACATCTCCGGACAAAGCGCACGGATGGGTGGACCACTGGACTGAACCGATGCATCAAGGGAGCATGACGCAGTCCTCGTGTATTTCCTGTCATGGAGATATCGAGGGCTTGCGGGGAGCTGAATTCATCAGCAAGGGCTCGAAACTGATAAAAAAATACGGGTGCTACGGGTGTCATATGATTCCCGGATATGAAGACCTGCGTGAAGTAGGTCCTGTGCTTGCCGAAGTGGGTACAAAGATCAACTATTCGTGGGCGGTAAGCTGGCTGCAGGACCCGAAGACCTACTATGAGACCGCGCGCATGCCCAAGTTCTATTTGTCAAAGGAAGAGGCTGAATCGATTGCCGATTACCTGTTCAGCATGACAGGAACCACACGGCGTGATACTCTCTACGCTGATGAGGACATAGACTGGGACCTTGCGGAAAAAGGCAAAGCGATCTGGCGGCAATCCCGCTGTAATATCTGTCATACAACCAACGGAAAAGGAGGGAATCACACCGAGATTCATGCGCCTGACTTGAGCAAGGTCGGCAGTAAGGTTACCAGGGAATGGCTGTTTAACTGGATCAAGGATCCAAAGAAATACTTTCCTGAAACCAAGATGCCGAGGTACCGTTTTTCAGACCAGGAGCTGGCAGCTCTTGTCGAATATATTGTCAGTGAATTTCAAGACTGGGATTTCGAGCCGGAGTACGAAGATCCGGTTCCTATGAAAGCCGAATCAATTGAAAAAGGGAAAGCTCTCGTACAGAAATATGGCTGTTTTGGGTGTCATAAGGTAAAAGGGATGGAGGAGATGCAGGACATTGCCCCCCAATTGCGGAGAGCCGGTGTAACATTTGCAAGGAGCGGCGAGATGGAGGAGAAGATAGGGGCCGAACTTTCTTCTATCGGCAGTAAACCGGTTGAGCTTCTGGATTTTGGGAAAGTGAAGGACAAGATACCTCATGACAGGTTAAGTTATGTCAAACAGAAGCTGCGGGCCCCGAGGAGCTTCAGGGATGACCTGAGAATGCCCGATTACCGGTTGGGCGAAGAGGAACTGGGGTCGATTTCCTCGGTGCTCCTCGGGTTTACCGACGCAAGCCGCCCTGCCCGCTTTGTTGTCCCCTCTTATGCGGAGATCGAAGAGTTTGAGGGCGGGACGGAATCGCACATCTTGTCCGGTGATTTTGAAAAACTCGAGCGAGATATCAAATGTTTGAACTGTCATAAAATCGGGAACCATGGTTACAACTATGCTCCTGATCTGTCTGTTGCCGGGAGCAAGCTGCAGGAGGAGTGGCTCAGGAGATTCCTCAAGCAGCCCGATATTATCCGGCCGATGCTCAAGCAAATGCCGAGGTTCAATCTGGACAAGCAGGACGGTATGATTCAGGGGAACCTGGAATCCTCGGAGATAGAGACGGTGATGAACTTTTTCAGGAGTGATCTTGTAACGGACGATATTCCGGCCTTTTTGCCTGATCTTGATGATGGAGCCGTTGATCAGGTGCTCGAGGGTAAGCGGCTCTATGACGAAAAGGGTTGTGTGGCATGCCATCAGATAGGCAATGCAGGAGGGTCTGTCGGACCGAACCTCTCAAATGTCGGCGGTCGTCTCACAGCGGGTTTCATTTTCAAATACCTTGAAGATCCGCAGAGGTACAACCCTCAAAATGTTGAACCGAAATATGGATTTACCGAACGTGAGAGGATCTATCTTGCCAGGTACCTCATGTCATTGAAGCTGGAGTAAAGCATTACTGGAAACGGTAGGTTGGGGAGACACTGATCATGGGCTTAAGACACAAAAATATAAACAGTAATGCGGTTTACAAAACTGTTGCCGCAATTGTTATCGGCTTGATATGCGGCTGCACCACAGAGCAAAAGCGTCCGGTTTCCGCTGAGCCTAAGGTGGCTTATTCCTCGAAGGAAGGCAAGCGCCTGTACACGCATTATTGCTCTATCTGTCATGGTGAGAAAGGGGACGGTGCCGGACGTTATTACGGGTTTGGTCTGGAGCCCAAACCGGCAAATTTCACTTTGGAAAAATTTTTTGAAGAGAGAGATAATGAGCGTTTGTATAAAGCCATCAACGAAGGGGGCGTGTCTGTCGGCGGATCCAATCTGTGTCCGCCGTGGGGGCGCACCCTGCATAAAGAAGAGGTAGAGTTTCTGGTAGATTATATCAGGACTCTTCCTGATATGAACCATTGACGGCCGTTATCGGTTTGCTGCTCGGAGACGCTTAAATAACAATAAACAGGGAGGACCCGTTATGAGAAGGACGTTATTCAATGCCGTACTTATGATGGTTTTTTTAGGCTTGATCGTTATCAGTCAGAAAGAAGCTGTTGCAGGGGGGACTATTACCGGTTCGGTCGATACAAAACGGGTAAAGTATAAGAAAAATGTTGTGGTTTATTTAAACAATGTGCCCGGAACTTTCAAGGCGCCTGAAAAACCTTATGTGGTGGACCAGCAAGATCTCACTTTTATACCTCACGTACTTCCGGTACTTGTAGGGTCGAAAGTTGATTTCAAGAACAGCGATAACGTGAACCATAACGTGTTTTCACCTACGGAGTGCAAGTCGTTCAATCTCGGAACGTTTGGCCCCGGCGTCTATAAGACCGTTACTTTTGACAGGGTATGTGTTGTCGAGCTTCTGTGCAATGTGCATTCTGAAATGTCGGCATATGTGGTCGTGCTTGACAATCCCTATTTTGCTCTGACCGGGACGGATGGCAGTTTTACCATTGAGAATGTACCTGCCGGTACCTATGAGATAGCGGTATGGAGTGAAAAATTGAAGGCAGGAACACAGTCGGTGACTGTTACTGATGGCTCTTCTGCTACGGTCACGTTCAATCTGACGAGGTAGTGAGATGAGAATTTTTACAAAACAGGTACTAAGGGGCATCTCCATTAATTGTCGTGAGCGCTGCAAGGCGGATGGAGCGCAGAAACCGGAGTGTACACTCGAGTACATGAGGATTTCGAGCACCGCCGAACGAAGTAATCATGGTGAGCAACAAATAAATAGAGGTGCCCTTAAATTTGCAGGGAAAATTATGGCAGTTGTACTATTCTGCCATGTTTTCCTCAATGTGCCCGAGCTCTTTGCATACGATGCATCACTGATGGCGAAACTCAAGCAGGGCGTCGACTCGTGGAACCAGTTCCGAAAAGATAACCCGAGCTATGTGATCGATCTTCGTATGGCGAATTTACAGGGCGCTGGTCTCAAGGGGATAAATCTCAGCAATGCATTGCTTGCAAAAGCAAACTTTGCCGACGCGAATCTTGTTGAGGCTGATCTCAGCGGTGCCAGGCTTGAAGGTGCAAATTTACGAGGGGTAAACCTCAGCAAAGGCAAGGTAACTGATGCGGTATTTACGGAAGCCGATCTTACCGAAGGTTTTTTTATAGAAACCGATTTCAGCAGATCGTCTTTGACAAGAGCTACTATGCAGCAAGCCTTTTTGAGCAAGGCAAAGTTGACACAAGTCAACCTCAGTTGGTCTGATCTCAGGAATGCCAACCTGGAATTTACCGAGATCACAGATGCCAAACTTGTCGGAGTGAACCTTAAACGGGCCGGTCTTTTTGCTGTGAACGCTGCAGGATCTGATCTCAGGGGTGCAAACCTTGTGGAAGTCGACCTGCGAAATGCGGATCTGAGTAAGACGGATATGAGGGGTGCTGATTTGAGTTTCAGTGAGAATATGGCATCAGCCTCCCTGAAAAACGCAAACCTGAGTTTTGCCAACCTTATCAACACCGATCTTAAGGGTGCGGATGTTGAAAATGCAAGGTTTTTTGGAGCAAAAGTTTCCGCTAAAACAATTTTGCCCAACGGTGTTCGTGGCAATCCGGACTGGGCAAAAGCAAGAGAGGCGCAGTTTGTGAAATGAGGTGCTTCTTACCTGCTTCCCTCAAGTCATGACGATTATGCCACGGTGCCTCAGGTGTCCTAATGTTTTCTATTTCTATGGTACAATGACTATGGTTCAGAAACGGAGGAAGTTGTTTGAAGAGCCATTTGGGTTCGGGGAAGGGGTACTTGCATCATTTTTGCTGGTGGCTTTCGGATTCGTTGTTGAGTTTCTTAGTGGCGGCAAAGGAATTGTTGTTCCCGGCTGGCCTTTGAATTTAGCTATTATTGTTATCCTTGCGCTGATCATTTTTCTGGTCGGTTTTGGTTTGAGGCAACATGCTTTGGTTGTGTGGCTTGGCGGCATTCCCCTTGGACTCTCCCTGATTGCCGCTCTTTGCATACTTTCGATGATAGGGGGGATTGTTCCCCAAGATCCGGAAGCTGGTTCACCGCTTGTTGGCAGTCTGGGAATCAATCGGGTATTTGCTTCATGGCCTTTTGCTGTTGTCAGTCTGATGTTTCTAAGTAACCTCGGTCTCGGTTTTGTTTTGAAACTTGTTCCGTTCAGGATGGCTAACCTCCAGTTCATGTTTTTTCATGGGGGATTCTGGATTGCCATGACGTGCGGTTTGCTTGGTTCGTCAGATCTTCAACGACTCGCGATTCCTCTTCATGAAGGCCGGGAAAGTAAAAAAGGGTATGACAGAACGACCGATTCAATGGTTGAGTTGCCTTTTTCGATTTATCTGCACGACTTCGAGATTGAAGAATACATGCCAATGCTTGCACTCTATGATGCCCGGTGTGGCAGGTTTGTACGTAATGCTTCACGGGCTGTGCTTGAGATCAGGGAAGGTATGAGAGCTTCATGGCAGGATATGGAGGTTGAAGTTGTCGAAACGCTTCCTTACGGTGTTATGGGCAGCACTGAAACTCCTGTTGTTGCTGATACGGTTTCGGGGGTGCCTTTTGCAAAGGTTCGGGCCGTGTACGAGGGTGCGGAGCACACAGGATGGATCAATGCAGGCGGTCCGCATGTCGAGCCTGGTTATCTGGTTGTCGGAGAGTTCATGCTTGTCATGCTTCCCGGTTCCCCGAAAAGATTCACCTCCTATGTCATGTTCAAGCACAAAAATGGAGACAAAGAGGTTGCGGAACTGGAAGTAAACAAGCCGTTCAACTTTTCCGGTTGGAAAATCTACCAGGCGGGTTATGATGAAAAAGCCGGGAGATGGTCAACGTTGAGTGTCGTGGAGGCGGTAAAAGATCCTTGGCTGCCCGCGGTCTACTTTGGTTTTTTTATCATTATGGCCGGTAACCTCATGTTTTTCTGGCAGGGCATGAAAAGAGCATCGAAAAAATGACACGTTCGGTTTGCTCTTCGGAGCCTTCTGGGCAAAGGAGGCTTGGGAACATTACTGGACATGGGACCCGAAAGAAACATGAGCGTTTGTCGCATGGCTGTCGTATCTGGGATATCTGCATCTTCATGCCGGAAAGATTCGGAAAAGAAACCTGCAGTGGTACCTTGGGCTGGCTTTTATCGTGCTTCTGGTGAGCTGGTTTGCCGGTGAAACAGGTGTGTATGGGTCAGGTGAGATCCCTGATCAGATCGGCATGCTGCGGGAATTTTCTGGTAAGTGAGTCCCGGTCGGCCAAAGTAAAATCGTTGAAATCAAAACCGGGGGAAACAACACAGCTTGAAAGCGTGTACGCGTCGGGCTCGGAGCTGTCAAGCCTTGCCCCGAACCAGGTGTTGGCAGGAACGATGCCCAGCAGTGCCCCTGTTCCCGGGTCGAGCGTGAATGATGACATGAGCCCAATGTCATGAAAAAGGTAAACGGTAAGCGGACTGCCAAAATGGTAAAACCAGAGCTCATCGGATTTGATCCGGTGCAGCTTGGAGCGTTCACTACCTTTCAACAGGTAGTAAATAGAGGTAGCGTAAGCCCGGTTTCCAGAAAAAACCGGGCTTTTGCGGAATCTGTAGGATGCTTTGCTGCGATACGTTTCACGGAAATATCCCCCTTCGGGGTGTTTTGACAGTTCCAGCGTCTCGATCCAGTAGTCAGCGGATTGCATTCATTGTTTCCTGTACTTTCTTGTTTTTCAGGCGAGATGCTTCGGCAAGTTTGTTCCGGAACGCTTCGAGAGAGGTCATGATGGCGGAATCGGTTAATGCCAGGATCTGTACGGCCATGAGAGCCGCGTTCCGGGCGTTGTCAATTCCTACCGTCGCAACCGGAATTCCTGCCGGCATTTGTACGATTGAATACAGTGAGTCCTGGCCGCTGAGCTTTTTACTGAAAATCGGGACGCCGATTACCGGAAGCACCGTAAGGGCGGCTGTAACGCCCGGGAGATGTGCTGCTCCGCCGGCACCGGCAATCATGACCTTGAGCCCGCGTTCCTTTGCGTTCGCGGCATATCGTTCGAGGTCGTGAGGCGTGCGGTGCGCGGAGATGACCGAGATCTCATAAGGTATAGTGAATTCATCGAAGACGGAAGCCGCCTCTTTCATAATATCGAAATCCGAATCAGACCCCATAAGTATACCGACCAGGGGTGATGAGCTATTGATTGTTGTCATAACGAAAATTTGATTAGTCAGGGCGATGCTGTGATGCCCTTTGTATTTATAATTTTGTAGAGTTTTGTGTATTTTCTCGGGTGTGAGAAAGAGAAAAGTAACACTTATTGAGGAAGATTACAATGGCAACAAATCTTGCAGATAAGTACAGCAATCCAGGGCCTCGGTATACAAGTTATCCAACCATTCCTTCATGGGGCACTGACGGAGTGTCACAGGAGGAGTGGAAAGAAGCCATGGTAAAAGGTTTCAGCGATAGTAACGATACCACCGGCGTCAGCATGTACATTCATATTCCTTACTGTGAAAACTACTGCTACTTCTGTGGTTGCAACGCGTTTCGCACGCAGGATCACTCTTTTGAACAGCCCTACCTTGAAGCCCTTCTGAAAGAATGGCGGATGTACCTTGATGTTTTTCCGGGTACGCTCAATGTCAAGGAAATGCATATAGGCGGGGGTACCCCTACATTTTTAAGCCCTGACAATCTTGTAAGACTTGTCAACGGTCTTTACGAGCATGTAAACAGGATGGATGAGTACATGTTCAGCTTCGAGACCAATCCCCGTTCAACAACGACGGAGCACCTTAAAGCGTTGTACGATGTTGGATTTCGCCGAATGAGTTTCGGTATCCAGGATTTCGACCCCGAGGTTCAGAAAGAAATCAACCGGCTTCAACCTTTTGAAATGGTTCGGGAAAAAGTTGACGTTGCAAGAGAGATCGGTTTTACTTCGGTCAACTTCGACCTTGTTTACGGCCTGCCGAAGCAAACGCTTGGCACCGTTACGGATACCATCAGCAAAGTCATGGAGCTCAGACCGGATCGCATAGCTTTTTACGCGTATGGTCATAATCCGCATATGTATGAAGGGCAGCGCAAGTTCAAGGAGAAGGACCTGCCGACAGGTGCCGTGAAGCAGGAGTTGTATGATAAGGGTCTGGAGATGCTGGAATCGATCGGCTACCATGAGGTCGGTATGGACCATTTCGCTCTCGAGGGGGACGCTCTTTATGAAGCGGCAAAGGACGGTACCCTGCACAGGAACTTTATGGGGTATACCGAAAACACCACCCAAATGATGCTTGCGCTTGGTTCTTCGTCGATAAGCGATACCTGGTATGCTTTTGCTCAGAATGAACGATACCACGAAGATTACATGCGGGAAGTTAGTGCCGGCCGGTTCCCGCTGCATCGGGGTCATTTGCTGACCGAGGAGGATCTTGTTCTCCGCCGTCACATTCTCAACCTGATGTGCAGGCAAGAAACCTCCTGGGAGGACCCGAAGCTTTATTGTGACGAACTCGATGTTGCCAAATTCCGTTTGGAAGACATGCAGAATGACGGTATGGTCGAGCTGCATGAGAACGGCGTTCGTGTCACCGAGGTCGGTATCCCTTTTCTCAGAAATATCTGTATGGCTTTTGATGCCAGACTCTGGAGATCGGACAGCCTTTCAAAAGCCTACAATGTATCCAGGGATATTCAGGCACAATATATCGAGAAAGCGCGCCGGGCGAAAGAGGCGCAGCAGGTGGATTAGGGGCCGCTGAGCCGGATGGCAGATGTCGTCAGCACGTGCTTGAGCCGGGGCGTGCAGGTCGATGGTGATGAAAGGTGAAGATAACAATTACATATGAACGAAACGATTCAGACAATTCTCGGGCGGCGGAGTATTCGGGCCTATAAGCCGGATCAGCTTGATCCGGATTCTCTTGAAATGCTTCTCGATGCCGGTAAGTACGCTCCAAGTGCGATGAACCAGCAGCCGTGGCATTTTACTGTCATTCAGAACGGTTCCCTCTTGGAAAAACTGGAGACTTCCTGTAAAACCGTTTTTATGGAATCGGATATCGAGGCTTTGCGCGAGCTTGCCCGTCGTGATGGTTTCAGTGTGTTTTATCGTGCCCCCGCTCTTGTCATTGTAACCGGGGACAGTGGCGCCCTGGCACCACAGTATGACTGTACGCTTGCGATGCAGAACATGATGCTTGCAGCAGCTTCGCTGGGAATCGGTTCATGCTGGATGCATGCGGTTATGATGTTTTACGCGACGGAGAAAGGGAAGGAATTATTCAGGAGTCTTGGTATTGTTTTTCCGGAAAGACATCAGCCCTATGCGTCGGCAGTGTTCGGTTACAGGGCTGTTCCTTTGCCGGAAGCTGAACCAAGAAAACCCGGTACCGTGACGATGGTGGGTTAGGAGTCTGCCGATTCCCATTCCTGGTAGAGCCGGTCGATTTCCGTACACAGTTTGTGGTAGCGGTCAACGGTTTTGCGGGTTTCATCGCCCGGCAGGGAGTAGAAGTCCGGTGCACCCATGGCGGCTTCGTATTCCAGCTTTTTTTCCTCCAGTTTCTGGAGCTTTTTTTCGAGTTTTTCTGCGTTCAAACCGTTGTGTCCGGCTGAGGATTTTTTCGGCTTTCCGGCATTGCGTGTGCTGCTTTTTTCCTGAAAGGTTTTTTTCTGCGGTGCGAGTTCCGGTTTTTGTTCCTCCTCCCGGGCTTTCTCGGCTTTTTCAAGATATTCCGCATAGCTGCCGAGATAGACCTTCAGGGAACCGTTTTTGATTTCAACAACCTTGTTGACAAGGCTGTCGAGGAAGTAACGGTCGTGGCTGACCAGCATCAGGGTGCCGTCATAATTTTCCAGGGCGTCGATCAGCATCTCCTTTGATCGCATGTCCAGATGATTGGTTGGTTCATCCATGATCAGCAGGTTTGATGCCTGAAGCAGGATTTTAGCGAGAGAGAGTCTTGACTTTTCGCCTCCGGAGAGAACCCTGGTCTTTTTTTCAACGCTGTCGCCGCTGAAGAGAAAACATCCCAAGATATCCCTGACTTTCCGCTGGGATTGTGCATCGGGAGCGGCATCCATCATTTCATCAAGGACTGTTTTCTCCAGGTTGAGATTTTCGGTCTGATGTTGTGCAAAGTAATTCAGGGATACGTTGTGTCCCGGGATTCTGCTGCCACCGTGGTCGAGGTCCCCTGAGACAATCCTGCAGAAAGTTGTTTTGCCCGCGCCATTCGAACCGACGATGGCGATCCTGTCTCCGCGCAGGATTTCGAGGTTGATGTCCTGCAGGACATCTTTCCGGGTGCCGTCGGGAAGCAGCCATGATTTCGAAACCTTTTCAAGCTTCATAACCTCTTTGCCGGAAGGCTGCGCTTTGGGAAAACTGAACGAGATTCCCGAAACGTCTTCTTCGGGGGCGAGAAGTTCCGCTTCGAGCTTCTGCATCTGGCGCAACCTGCTTTGAGCCTGTTTGGCTTTTGTAGCCTTGTAGCGAAAACGGTCAACAAACGCTTTCAGGTGGGCCATTTTTTTAAGATCGTTTTCGTATTTGGCCATCATGAGCTCGAACCGCTGAGCCTTCTCTTTTTCGTAGTAACTGTAGTTGCCCTTGTATTCCGAAATGGTTCTGAAATTGATCTCGAGGGTCCTTGTTGTGATCTTGTCGAGAAAAAAACGGTCGTGTGAAACGATGACACAACTGTGTTCGTAATTCAGCATGTAGTTTTCCAGCCAGCGCAGCGAATCGATGTCAAGATGGTTGGTAGGCTCGTCGAGCAGCAGGAGGGTTGGTTTCTGCAAAAGCAGGCGGGCGATCAGCAGGCGCATCTGCCAGCCGCCCGAAAACTCTCTGACCTTTTTCTGGAAGTTGCTCTGGCTGAAACCGAGGCCGGTCAGCATCTTTTCAGCATCGGATTCCATTTTGTAACCGCCGAGCCGTTCGAACTCGTGGGAGGCTTCACTGAATCTTTCGATAAGACGGTGATACTCGGCGCTTGCATGGTCCTGGCCGGGAGCCTCAAGTTCCGACTGCATGCGTTCAATGGATTCCGAGAGTTCGTTCAGTTTTGTGTTGGCCTGAAGCACGTAGTGCAGCGCGTTTTTTTCGAGGTCGTCGTCGAAACAGATTTCCTGGGGCAGATAGCCTATTGTCGTGTCGGATGATCTGATGATCTGGCCTTCGGAAATAACCGCCTGACCGGAACCGGTTTCGCTCATAAAGCGCAGCAGCGTTGACTTGCCGGAACCGTTCAGCCCTACAAGGCCGACGCGATCCTTGTCGCCGATACGAAAGGAGGTATTGACCAGGAGATCCTTTGTCCCGGCGCTCAAATGGACGTTTCGGGCTTCAAACATGACGATTTATTACGGATGATTGTTTATGTTTGCTACCAAGATAAAATAATTCATGAAAGCTGCATGGAGAGAGAACGGTGCAGCAACAAACATTAAACTGGTGGAATATGAGGTCGGTGGTTATTACAGGCGGTACGAGGGGAATCGGTCTCGGTCTTGCGAAGAGGTTTCTTGAAAGAGATTGTTTCGTCACTATCAATGGCAGGACGCCGGAGGGCGTTCAGAAGGCGTTGCACGAGCTTGCATCTTTCGGCGACAGGGTACAGGGCGTGACGGCAGACGTGAGAAAGCGGAGTGATATCGAATCCATGCTTGATACGGCGGTGAAAAGTTTCGGCACGGTGGATATCTGGGTAAACAACGCCGGTGTTGCTCATGAGACCGGGAAGGTATGGGAGCTGGATGACAAGGTGATAGAGGATGTCTTGCGTGTCAATGTGCTTGGTGTTGTAAACGGGACGGTTGTGCCTTTTCTCGCCATGTGTGAGCAGGGCGGTGGAAAAATATTCAACATGGAGGGGCTCGGCAGCGATGGGTTTGTTATGGACGGAATGTCGATATACGGGACAACGAAAAGTGCGTTGCGGTACTTTACCCGTGCTTTTGCCAATGAAGCCAGGGATTCTCCGGTTCAGATCGGCAGCCTGAGCCCTGGGATGGTTGTTACGGATCTTCTGCGTGAAACAGTTGGGGATGGCTTGCCCGACAGTATGAAGAAAAGAAAGTTTCTCAACATAATGGCCGATGATGTGGAGACGGTCACGAAGTTTCTCTGCGAAAAAATGCTTGCAAGCAGAGAAGTATCTCCGCGTATACGATGGTTGACCAGACCGAAGATCTTTTTCAGGATGCTGCTTGCGCCTTTCAGGAAAAGGGATCTGTTCAAGTGAGGGCAACCCGATGTCCGGTTGGCAGTAGTGAATCAATTGGCAGTTTTCAGTAGGATGCGGGACGTTGTTCCGTAAACACAATAAGTCTGTGGAAGATGGTGTTATTCCAATTCTAATTCAATAAAGCACTTATAATCCAGGGCCACGCCACGATAGAATGGACTCGTGAAGTGTCCTGCTCCATCGCCTTCAACGAGGACTC
>JANQGE010000018.1 GCA_028277485.1 Chlorobium sp. | reverse complement strand
AGATCAGGTTTTGTGGTGTCTTATGGGCTCTGAACAGACGAGCCAAAGCTGGACGATCTTCTGCTCTAAGATGATAATTCTTTGGTTTTCGTGCCATATCACAGGGGTTGGTGAACGGTTACCTGTAAGATAACACAATTTATTATTAGTATGAATAATTAACCGGACAGCGCACTAGAATCAATCTCAGTGAGTCCGATCTCCGTAAAGCCAATCTCCGTGGAGCTAATCTTCGTAGAACAAATCTCAGTGAATCCGATCTCCGTGGAGCCAATCTCCGTGATGTCAATCTCCGTGTAACCGATCTCCATGGAGCAGGTCTTCATGGAGCCGATCTGAAGAATGCAAGATGTTGGAAAACAATTTTCGCTAATGTTGATCTCAGTGAAACCGATGGTCTTGAAACTGTTATCTTTGATGGCCCATCTTCCATCGGTATCGATACTCTCTATAAATCGAAAGGAAACATCCCTGAAGCATTCCTCCGAGGCTGCGGTGTGCCGGATTCAATGATCGAATATGCTAAGTCACTGACAGGATCACCTTTCGAATACTATTCATGCTTTATCAGCTATAATACCAAGGATGATGAGTTTGCAAAACGGGTGCATAACGACTTGCAGGCAGCAGGCGTCAGGTGCTGGTTCGCGCCGCATGACATTCAGGGCGGAAAGAAAATCCATCATCAGATAGACGAGGCCATCCAGGTGTATGACAAGTTGTTGCTGATCTTATCACCCAACAGCATGAACAGCGACTGGGTTGGTAGCGAGATCATCAGGGCTAAAAAGAAGGAAGACCGCCAAGGATTTCAGATGCTGTTTCCGGTGAGCATAGCACATTACGACAAGATTACAGACTGGGAGTTTTTTGATTCTGATACAGGCAGGGATTTGGCAAGAGAAATTCGAGAATACTTTATACCGGATTTTTCACTTTGGAAAAGCGATCACGATGCGTATTCAAAGGCCTTCGAACGGTTGTTGCGGGATTTGAAGGCGGGTTAGATTATAGCGTATGCAATGTCAAGGGATTACCAAATCGGGACGTCAATGCCGCAACCAAGCCACTGCAAATGGCTATTGTCATCTTCATGGAGGTCTGCCTTCAAAAAAGGTCATGCGGAGAGAGGCTGAGGAAGCTTATGCGAGAATGACGCCCGAAGAGAGAGCTGAGGTAGATGGTATGAAAGTCGGTTGTATGTTGATAATTATTCTTCTCGCTTTTATTCTCGCATTGATTACTGGGGATATTGATGGTTTTTTAAAATGGATGTCAAGGTGAGGTGATTATGAGTACGAGCCCGGCCTCGTCCGGGCTTCTGTGTTCCTCCACTCTTACGTAGCGTACCTGCTCAGTTGAACGCTATATTTGTATCGCAATCTTCTTTTGTGGTTGATTCGATATCTGAAGTCGTAACCAGTAGCGCAGGTTTTTGCATGTTTTCCGGATGGACCTTTGTAAGGTGTTCAAGCAATCCATTTAAAATGTTATTAGCTGCCTCAAAAGAAAATTTCCTGGCCTCGGTTTCCATTTCTTTATCCCCTTCGCTCAGCTTTTGTATTTCATCCAAACATTCAAGCAGTTGAAACCAGTGCAACTTGACCTGGTTGACAAGGGCAAGGTTTTCCGGTGTGAATCCGATATGAAGCTGCAGGCCTAAAGCGCTTGAGTACTTGAGAATATCGCCAACTGAGAGATCGTCATTAAAAGCGTGTTCTATTTTTGATATTTTACTCTGTGTCATTCCCGCTTTTTCGGCAAGCTCCTTCTGTGTTTTTCCGGCTTTGCTTCGCAAGGCAAAAAGAGTTTTCGCAATTTGTTGAGAGTCGATAAATTGCTCAAATTCTTTCTGTTCCTCTTTGTTCGCGTATTCTTTGAACAAATCCTTTACGCCCCTATATGCCGTCTTTTTGCTATCCATGATCACTGCCTTTTGTTTTTCTTGATTCATCTAAAAAGCTACAGCAGTCTTTTATGTCACTTTTTTGAGAATTTTTGTCTCCTATTGTAATCAGATACAGGACTTTACTGTCTGAGTCGGGAAAGACATACAACCGACACTCTTTTGGGGTTCCCGAAACCTTTTTACGAGAGCCTTTTTGATCGATCGCTTTTACTCCATTGGGTTCATGATGAATAAACCCCGCATTTATTTTTTGCGGAGATGTCCCAAACTGCAATGCTTTTAAATAAGTATCCAGATTGTTGAGAAGCAGCTTATCAAGTCCTGAATGCTTGTTTTTCTTCCTGAATTGCTTGAATTTACGAGCAAATAAATCAGTTTGTTCAATACACCACTGCATGAACTGCTTATGCATATTAAGAATAAAATACCCCTAAAAGTGCCAAATACCACCATAAAAGATAGAAAAATATTCTGAATTCAAATAATAAACCACAATAACGCCGGGCTTCGACAATCGAAATGAGTATATTTGAGGTGTTTGCTGGATCGTTCTGTTCGTGTTCGTTACCATTCGGGCGCTATTTACCAGCAACACTTTTCACAATCTCGCCGATACCCTTTCCGGCCATACCCATCACCTCGGCGATGGTGCCGCCGAACATCATGCCCATGAGCTGGATGTTCATTTGTGAGACATAGACCTGTCCCTGCTTGTCTTCGTAAACCCCGATTGCAAGCGGCATCATAGCTGTCACACCGCGGTCGGCATCGTTTGCAAGGATTTTCGAAGCGTATCGAGGATTGCAGATATTGATGCTGCCGGTACGTTCGATGATGCCAAACGCTTCAGTGGCTTTCTGATAATCATGGACGGTCAACACTTTCCAGTCCGGCTTTTCCTGAACGGTTTCGCTCAACTTACTGACTGTTTCATCGTAAGTCAGGTCGCTCCTGTACTTGATAAGCATCAATGACGGCATAGTAAACCAGACAATGATTCCCATAAGAACCATACCGGTCAGCATCCACCTTATTGCTTTAATCGTGTTTCCCATTGTTCTACCCTCCTTGTATTGGTTAACGTAACGGTAATAGCTGATCAATCCCGTTCCAGTAAATATACTTCTTTATTCCTTCATTCACGGACTTTCTTGATAGCGGAGGGAGGTTGGAAGGGGGGGATTGGAGTATGCCCGGTTGAGCGCCGGGCTTTTTTGTTCACTTCTGTTCACTTGTGGCGGGAAATTGTGTGACGGAGTGCGTATATTTCCAGTATTCACGTCAGCGACCTCTATTAACTTTATGTCAGACTGTCGAATTATGGGATTTTATCTCAGGAAAAGCATGCGGGTTGGGCCCTTTCGGTTTAATTTGTCGAAATCTGGTATAGGTGTTTCAACTGGTGTACCAGGTTTCCGTGTTGGAATGGGGCCTCGCGGTAATTATGTACACATGGGGCGGGGAGGTGTGTATTATAGAGCGACCCTACCATCCTCAGCTAAGCCCAAACCATCACCATCGTCCTCAAATCATTATTTGCCACAGGAAGAACCTTTCGAGACGCCCATAATACCTATCGAGACTCATGCTCCACTTGAAGAGATAGAATCAGCTCATATCTCTCAGCTGGTTGATTCTTCTTCTCGTGCACTCATTGAAGAGCTAAACAATAAAAAGAAAAAAATACAGGCGTGGCCATTTGTTGCCAGCGCATTTCTGATCCTTTTCATTATAGGAGCTTCTTTGAATTGGGCAATATTAGCCCTTATGCTTGTTGTGCTACTAGGGGCAGCGGCAACTTATGTTGTTTATAACTTCGATGCGATTGGTAAATCTGTCGTTTTATTCTACGACTTTGATGCAGAAATGGAGTCTGCCTATGGTCGTTTACATGAAACAGCGAGTCGACTTGCCGATTCTGCCGCTGTGTGGCATATCGAAGCATCTGGGGAGGTATATGACCAAAAATATCACGCCGGTGCAAGCAATATTGTGAGCAGGAATAAGACCTTCATCCGTAAGGAACAGCCGAAATTTGTGAAGACAAACATTGAGACTGTAGCAATGGGCGTCGGTCGTCAAACTTTGCACTTTTTCCCAGATCGTGTCTTGGTGTATGACAAAGATGGTGTTGGCGCTGTCGATTATAGTGATCTAGCTGTAAAAGTCTCACCGTCCAAATTTGTAGAAACAGAGTCAGTGCCGCATGACTCGCAAATTGTTGATAGCACATGGCGATACGTTAATAAGTCCGGAGGACCTGATAAAAGATTCAAGGACAACCCAGAACTTCCGATATGCCTGTATGAGGACATTGCTTTATCGAGCCACACAGGGTTAAACGAGATATTGCAAGTTTCACGGTGCGGTTTTGGGGATGAATTTGTGAAGGCGATTTCTGACATGGTCAAGAAAATGCCTAAGGAGAAGTTACAGGGGCAGGGTAAAGTATGATTTTAAAGGCGAGAGGAAATAATCGAGGCTCCTCGATGAATATTAAACACATAGTAGAGCAAGATAATACAGTCGGTGGACGAGTTTTTAACGTCCTTATCTACTCGCTGATATTGGTTTCCATTGTCACGTTTTCCGTTGAGACCCTTCCTGGTCTTGATGAAGGCGTAAGGAAGGTTCTTTCAGTTGTTGAGGCCGTTACGGTAATGATTTTTACCCTGGAGTATCTATTGCGGTTGTTTGTCGCTAACAGGAAATTTCGGTACGTGTTCAGCTTTTATGGGATCATAGATCTGGTGGCCATTCTTCCGTTTTATGTGATGTCCGGAATCGACCTCCGATCGTTAAGGGCATTTCGTCTGCTGCGTCTCTTTCGAGTGTTAAAGCTGCTTCGGTATAGTAAGGCAATGCGCAGATTTGCTCGAGCATTTACAATCGCCAGAGAGGAAATTGTTCTGTTTGCGGTGGTGACGGTATTGTTGCTGTATTTTTCTGCTGTCGGCATTTATTATTTTGAAAGCGAAGCTCAGCCAGAAGCGTTTAAGAGTGTGTTTCATAGTCTTTGGTGGGCTGTTGCAACCTTAACGACCGTTGGTTACGGAGATGTTTACCCGATTACTTTAGGGGGAAGGTTGTTTACTTTTTTTATTCTGATGGTTGGCTTGGGTATCGTTGCTGTGCCTGCAGGATTGCTCGCATCCGCACTGTCGAAGGCCCGAGTTGAAGAACAGGATGAGTGACCGGTTTTGAGTTAAAGCATGGCTTGTTTTTTTGATGGGAGGGAGCCGCTAATTTTTTGTTAATCTAATTGTTAGGAGTGAATATGGATCTCATAGACAAAATCAAGGACCTTGCATCCCGGATTCCCAAACAGATCGATCACATTCAAACGGAAGAGGCAACTAAAAATGCCTTTGTGTTGCCTTTTATCGGTGCTCTCGGGTATGACGTGTTTAATCCGACAGAGGTGATCCCGGAATTCACTGCGGACGTTGGGATCAAAAAAGGGGAGAAGGTGGATTATGCAATCAAGAAGGATGACGATATCATCATGCTGATTGAATGCAAGTGGTCGGGCGCGGATTTGCATGAAGATCATGTTTCGCAGTTGCATAGATATTTCTCCGCAACAAATAAATAGAGGTGCCCTTCATATGTCTACTTACGGACGCTGTGATACTACATCTACACAGATTGATGCAGTTCGAAGTGCAACAAGCCGATCTGCAGCATATCTTGTGAAGAATATTCAAGGCGATGGAATGTTCGAGTATCGTATCAACATGGATCCCACTATTAAAGTGCGGAAAAAAAGATATAACATATTGCGACATGCAGGCACCATATACGCAATGTGCGATTATTATCAGTTGAAGCCCGATGTCAACATCAGGGATGCAATAGAACGAGCAGGTAGATACCTGCACAAGTCAATACTCCCAATACCGGAAAGTGATGATATATCAGCCGTCTGGTCAGTACTCGAAGTTATTTTTAGTGGCTTTCCTCTCCAGGCAAAACTGGGCGGAACTGGCTTAGGCCTTGTTGCTCTATTGAGTATAGAGAAGATCCGCCCTGGTTTCACGCCACTGTCTGATCTTCAATCGCTTGGCCGATTCATAGTCTATATGCAAAAAGAAGACGGAAGCTTCTATTCCAAGTATATACCTTCTATGGGAGGTCGATGGGATAAGTGGCAGTCACTATACTATCCAGGTGAAGCGGCATTGGGATTGCTCATGCTTTATGACAAAGATAGCTCAGACATCTGGATAGAGGCGGCGGCTAAGGTTCTGGCGTATCTGGCTAACAATCGTGAGAATATAGCTGAAGTTCCTGCCGACCATTGGGCACTTCTGGCTACTGAAAAGCTATTGACTCTTGTGAGCTACGATACGCTACCTGTATCAAGGGACTTGCTGATAAACCATGCAATCCAGATCTGTGATACAATACTTGTAAGTCAAATCGAATACATTGAACGACCTGAATACGACGGTGGATTTTCAGAAGATGGTAGAACGACGCCCACAGCTATACGTTTGGAGGGTTTGCTGGCGGCTCTCACTTTTCTTCCCCCAGACCATGAGATGCGGAAACGTATTGTTGCAGCAGTACATCGTGGCATATCCTTCCTGCTTCGAGCACAGGTGGGTGAAGGAAAGTTTGTCGGCGCGTTCCCTCGAGCGGTAAACAAAATGGATCAAGATAATCCAGATGCAGACACGTTCAACCGCCGCGCAACTGAAGTACGAATCGATTACGTACAACACGCTCTAAGTGCAATGATCCAGTACTTACATCTAATGGAAAACGAGAAAAGGTGATTATGGACTCACTGCCAACTGATTTCCCTTCGTCACTCGTTATTTGTCACTACTTTTCCGACCCCGATCTCCGATTATTCTCTCCCGCTTAACACTTAGCACATAGCACCTAACACCTTCCCTCTTGTCACAGGTTTCTCGTCACTATTCTTTTGCCTACTGCCCACTAACTCCCTTTCGACCCCGATTTTTAAAAGTAACAAGTAACCAGTGACGAGTAACAAGTTCGTTTAAAGCCGCCCTTGCCTATCGGTTCCCCTCTCGTCACTTGTCACTGATTACTCGTCACTGCGTGCCAGCGCCCCGCCGTCGCTATCGGTATCGGGAATCGATCTTTTCTCTAATCCCTTTGGTGAATTATTCAGGTTGAATCGCAGAATAAATAAATAGCGGTGCCCTCATGAATGAAGGCGTTTTTGGCGCGCATGTGACTTGTCTCAATTTGATTTCCGACCAGGAGTGTTACTGTATCAGGATGGCACACTACCTGTCATTTCTTGCATTGTTGAAAGTCATTCATTGACGAAAATTCATTCCGAAATAAATCTCTCCGAATACAGTAAACACAAGGGTTTGATCACCCTCTCTCCCAATATCCAGCCCTGTTGTTAAAGCAAATGGTACGAAAGTTGCACGGCTTCCGCAGTAGGGTTAGCGTGATTACTGCGCAATAATACTGCGGACCGATGTAGCCCTTGACGCCCCGGTGTTTCTTGCTTTCCGCTATCCCCCAAAAAATTAGGCAATGATTTGCATAAAGGGCTTTACAGGGAAGAGGATTACATGAACATTATAGCTACAGTAATCAATGTCAACGGTAACGTCTATGTGCGTTCAGGGAACGGCAATATGCGGGCCCTCAAGCCGGGTGACAAGATCTATGAGGGAGAGGTTCTGATTACAGGTGACGGAAGGAGTGTTGACTTGCGGATGCCTGACAACTCCCTTGTGACACTTGATCAAAACCGTGAAGTACGGATGAGCGAGGCGTTTATCGATCAGTTCAGGGAAATTGAAGAAGAGAAAGAGAGGGCTGATGATAAACAGAGTGAAGAGCTTTTAGGGGACTGGGAATATTTAGATGAATCAGACGATAAGTACCCCTATGTATCACATGGCTATCTGCGCGTAGAGAAAAATGGTATCGTGCCCGATGCCCCCGATTACCGCTTTGTTTCCATTAACAGCGAATATGACCCATCAATTGAAGGAAGAGCTGCTGATGCGGATCCGTTGATGGATGGCCGTGCAACACATGCTCCCAGGCTGGAATTTTCATTTGAACCTCTCGAGAGGGTCGAGCAGGATGGGTTTGTTCCCATACTGAGGGAGTTTGGCAGAGGGGACCGTTTTTTCGTGCGGGAAGAACCGGAAAACGGTGTTGCTGATGGTGTAACCGTTGATGAGAACGATCTTGTTCCTGATGGTACAGACCAGTCGGACGATCCTTCCGACAGCGGCTCGCTTGGGATAGCTCCCGGTGATGAATCAATCGATACGATTTTTGAAGGAAACACGCCACCTGCCGGTTTGACTTCAGAAGGAAAAGAGGTCAAGTATTATGTTTCGCCGGATGGCCATACGCTTATCGGGTATACCGGTGATCTTCCTCCGAGCGGTGTCCCTGAAGATGACCAGAAAGTTTTCGAGGTTGTCATCAACAATTCCGGTTCACAGACCGGAGAACAATCCTATACTTTTACCCTGCTTGACCAGCTTGACCATCCCGATGCCGGTGGAACAAACCAGTTGGTATTGCCATTCAGCTTTACCGTTCAGTATGATGGGGGTAGCTCGATCGGCTCCGGTTTTAATGTTACGGTTATAGATGATGTACCGGTAGGTCTGGGCGGGAACGTGACGGGATATGTCGACGAAGACGAGTTGTCGGGTGGTAACAGCGATGGTGACAGCGAGGATACGGTAGTGACCGGAAACATAGCGGGACTGTTCAGCATCGGCGCCGATCAACCTGGCAGCTTTGCTTTCAAGGCAGTTGCTGACGGTGACCCGGTCAGGACGGCCGGTGGGGACAATGTCTACTCCCAGGGCAGCCAGGTGTTTTTCGATTATGTGAGCGAGACGGTGATCTATGGCCGCACGGCGGGTGGAAACGACGTTTTCAGGCTGGAGATTACCGATATGGAAACGGGCGACTACACGTTCGAACTGCTCGATCAGCTGGATCATCCGGCACCGCAGGAAGGTGATCTTGGTGATGATCAGGTTATGAAACTGGACCTTACAGGTGTCGTTCAGGCTTTTGATTATGATCTGGATCCGGTCGATGCAGGTGGAACATTCATTATGGTAGTTGAGGACGACGTACCGGAACTTGCGCGAGATGGAGAAGGTAATCCTGTAAAGGTAAGCGGGAAGGTGCATGAAGACGCACTGACGACAGTTGGTGGCGCGGACGAGTCTGAAGGCAACGAAGAAGGAACAGGCCAAGTCAAGTATATAGCGAGCACGGGCCTGAGTGGCGGAACAGCCGGTGCGTTGAGCGTGCTGGTAGGAGCCGACGAGCCGGTAACGTTCACGTTCAAG
>JANQGE010000077.1 GCA_028277485.1 Chlorobium sp. | reverse complement strand
CTGCGCATCATGAGTGTAGCGTGCATTAATAAGTGCTGCAATTATTATTGACCTATCAAGCCTGTCTACCTCGACATACTCATATTTCCAGAAGACCTCACCGTCTTCATTCGGCGCCTGCTGCAAAACATTAAATCGTATCTGGTACTTTCCGTTTGCAAGCTCCATAGGGACAGGGTTGTTGTTGCTGTAAGCATGCATATTTCACATCCTCAAATTATGTGTGTTAGCCCATATCAACCTTTTTTCTCATTGTCATCCGTCAACCTGGAAGCCGAGCAGAGAACCGACAGACTCAGTCGCATGCGCCGGGCCGCCATACGAAAGCAACACCGAACCGCCCGCCTGCGAACCGGCACCCGAAACAGCGCCCACCAGACCACCGCGGAGACCGCCTGTGTGTATCCAGAAATAATCACCTGAAAAATTGGAGCTGTTGCCGTTGTTAACCGGCGAAAAGAAAAACCCGAGCCCTGAAAACGGATACCCCTTCCAGCCAGATGCGGCAGGTAATACGATATCAACCCCGTCCGCATCCTTGATCGTCTCATAATCCGCGAACGATGTCGTTGAATACGGAGGCGCGTGTTTGATATAAACCTTTCTGTCTCCCGATGCATCTACAAGAAAATCGACAAGCCCTTTCCACACGTTCCCAAACGTGTTTTCCCGCCGCCCTTCTACAACCACATCGGTAAGCACTCCGGCCGTGCCTCCATTACTGACGCTACCGAATTGGGGCATATCGTTACCGAGGCCGCATCTGCCGATATAGCCGAGGTTCCCGTTATCCTGATCCCTGACCCAACTGCATCCGCTCAAAGCTGTACGACCGGTACCGGTTCGAGCCTGAGCGTTCAGGGAAGCATATCCTATGCTCATCAATAGCTCGTGCCATGCGTACCAGGTGAACTTTGCCGTTTTCCAGCCCGCACCCCGATTGTTTGCAAGCGTCAGAAAATATTGAGGCGACGCCCCTGAAGGAATACCCCATTCGTCAGAACTTCTCTGCGTTGCTGGCCAGACAGGACTAACCCCGTCACGCGGATCAATGCATATTGACGACAGCACGGATGTACCGGGCACCCGGCTTGCTTCGTAGCGCGGAAGGTAGAAAGGGTTCTCGTTCAGAAAGGCTGGAAATAATTCAAAGCCGGGTAAAGCGAGATGAGAAACGTCAATAGTAAAAACATTTGCATCTTCTGCGCCGTAGCGAACATAGCCGCGCTTGTAATGCGTCATGATCTGACCGTTGGTGCCAGACAAATCGCAAGGCGTACCATCGGCGTGGTAATTCACATTGATTTTGCTGATCCATTTGTAAATGGAACCGTTATCCTGCAACACAACATTCTGCATCTCGTTCAAAAGCGGGCTCGCCCCGTCACCGATCCAGCTACCTGCTGGTTGTGTAGCCCAGTTGCCGCGGCGGGTAATTTCGCCTGTCTCGGTGTTTATCGCAATGCCGATATAAAGCAACTCGGGATTCTGAGCGGCATTGACAATATCTTCTATTTTTGCAACTTTAGTTTTCAAACCGTCATCAGCGAGGACATATTTCTCGCCAGTAAACTCGGTCATTTGGTCGTACTCATGGTTCCCCCACCTTATCCTAAATTCTCCTGGCATATTTTTTTTACGTTACCTGTTTTCAAAAAAGCCCCTGTGTACTTTTTACCTTACCGCTGCATCCGTGTAAAACTGATTAACCCTATCATTATCCCAGGCAAGAACTGCCATAAGCGCAGGGATTAATGGGTTTGCGCGATCAACAACACTACAGTGTTCCCATTCAATCCTGGCGGCTCGATCCATTCCGGCTATTGCGGTTTCGACTTGGTCGAGCACGCCGTCAGCGAGTAGCTGCAACCGACACTGACGCATGGAGATTTTTGTTGGAATAACAATAACAGAATCAGGGGTTGCAAGAATAGGCTGGCCGTTTTCGTCATGCATGATCCTCTTCCCGGATGCCTGTCCTTCGATCAATACTGCATATTCTTCTGTGGTGATTTTAACGGCATCCTCCGGAATGCTCCGCCCGTGAATTTCCGGGGTATAAAAGCCGTTTGTTGTTGCTGAGTAAAACATTTTTTCTCCTGTTTAGTGGCCGATAGCAATATAAATGCCGTCTTTATTTACCGTGCCGGACGTGATCGTTGTTAATGTAAATCCAGTTAATGACTGGCTGTGAGCAGTCGCCGTATCAGTCCGATCCTTCTGATCGCCTTTGATTCCTGCCAAAACAAGAAAAACAGCATTCGGAAATGCTATTGGAAAAGTGACTAATCGATAATCGTCACCGTTTTGGCTTACCGATAAAGACCCCCACTGAATAATCATCCCACTCGGCATCTTTTGGAAGCCATTTGCTGAAAAGGAATTATCAAACTGTCCATAATGCACCGGTTCGCCGTTTGAATCGCCATCAGGCACAACCGGCGAGTTACTAAACGTTTTTACACCATCAATAACCTCATCTCCTGTTTTTGACACCTTACCCGCCAACGCATTATCAACTCCTAAAGTATCGCGGGCCGCTTCTGCGTTCATATCATCAAGCAAAGTTTTGATATATCCTGAGACCCCAAGTGTCGTTAATGCCGCTGAAGCATTGGCGTCATCAAGCAAAGCGCGGGCGAAAGCTGTTATTGTCGACAAGGCGAAAGCGTTTTCCCCGGTCGAGTAAATCATTTTATCCGCGGCATCGACAATAAGTGTTGCCAGAGCAGATAAAACAGGGTCGTTTTGAAGTGCCTCGATTTGCTCCTTTAACCATTCATCCCGGTTTGCGAGCTGCTGTGGTTGTCGGTTTGCGATGCCGCCCGGTCCTCCGAGGACCGGATCGGTTGTCTCGATTTGATAGACGTCGTCAAATGATTTTTGTGGTGTAAGGTTGGCCATAATTATGCTGTCCCATGGTTATAATTTCCGTCATAATTCACCTCGGCATTGTACCGCAAGAAAGCCCGCGTCCAGTTAATCGCACGCAGATGGCATCGAGCCGGGACAAATTCTTTACAAAGTGCTTGTATCAAAACTGCCTGATCATTCGTTATAGGGCACGAGAGAACGATTGTGTATTCTGCCCAACCGCCGATTGATGCGTAATTGTAAAGACCGTCATAAATCACCGACCCGTCATAATGTATATCACCAGACCGCTCAATGATGGTCAGGTTCTCTTTACCACCAAACCCGATTTCCGTGAGTGCCTGTCGAAGCCCCGCAGGTGTACCCTTCATGCGGTGCATATCAATCGCCCGTTTTAACAGAGCACGTTTTAGCGTTTCATTTTCCGCAAGACGACCGCCTTCACTGCCGGCGACGTGAAATTGCTCTATTAAATGCGGTAAAGCAGAAGCATCAACGTTGTCGATAATGTACACCAGTAACGGAGTAAGATCGATTGTGGCGGCCCCGTCAATCAGCTCATTAAGAGCCAGATTGCTTTTGTCCCGTATTCCCGCGGGAATCAATCTTTCATCAGCCATCGTTATAGCCGGTCACTGTTACGGTTATACCTGTACAATTTGACCACTCATTTTCCGCATTGACCACATCAGCAGTAGGCAAAACAAGCGTTGTCTTGTACACACCATAAACCCCGTTTACAATCGCAATAATCTGAGTCAACACCACATCACGCCCCAGGGAAGATCGAAGTTCTGCAGCATATGCTTCAAGCGCAGCTTCAACAGCAACCTGTACAGCAGCACCATCCGCCCAGTTATACAGTTCGATTTGCACTGACAAAGAAAAATCCTGTTGTGTCGGGGCCAGCACTTGCACTGCGTCGCAAAGCGGTCTCACGGTTTCAGCAGAAACCGTACTTTCGACAGCGTCAAGAATGGGCTGTGTAGGTGTCCCATCTTTTGTTAAAGGATAAACATTGACCGTGCCGGGAGTCGGAGAGGTTACTGCGACAGCAACAATATCCTGATGTGCTGAAATAGCGTGATACCGGTAAGCGCCATAACTGCCGGCATTCGTGAACTGTTCCGGGGCCAATTTGATCCGAGCCCTCAATGAGTCATCATCTTCTTGATCGCTACCGCCGCTGCTCTCCGTAACGTTCGCCACGCTCTCGATATACGCGACGATGTCAAGCAGCTCATTTATTTCTCCGGGCGCATAACCGTTCCCGACAATTCCGGCCGTTTTGCACACAACTGACGCATCGCCATACGTCTCCCCTGCTTCGATTATAAGATTTGATTCGGTTCCAAAAACAACCGTCCCGCCCTTGCTTTCAACACGAGTGCCGGCTGTAACCGTCACATTGAAAAGTTTCGCCTCGGTCAACGTAAACCGAACGACACACTTTGCCGCCTGTGCAGCCAACCGCGTGACGCCCACCAGTTCGCCGAGGTAATCGAGCATCGGATACATTGCATATTCAACGAGACACTGCTTCGCCGCCTCTTGTATCCCGATCCGGATCAGGCTTTCACGGTATGAAATCAAGTCAATAAGAACGCGTTCGACCTGTGCCGGCTGAAGCGCTTTCCCTGTTGTCTCCTCATAGCTGGCGATCATTTCAGCGGTAATCGCAGCAGGATCACGGGTTATGAAGGAGGGTTCAGGCAGTGCCATAAACAACGACCTCGGTTTGTCGGACAGTATCGTCCTCGTTCAACTTCCATTCAATCTGCAGCGTAGCGTGTGATCCATCAATTACAGGCACGACCTTGACTATCTTGATCCGCGTTTCCCATATGTTGATCGCATCGACGGCCTCGCGGATGATGTTCGGGATTGCCTCGTTGACGGGGTGATCGATATATTTCCACAAATCAGTGCCGAACAGCGGCTCGTGCGCTCGGCTTCCTTTTGGAGTATTGAGTATAACGCGGATGCACTGGTTGATGTCATCCAGATCCTCGACAATCTCCCCGATTTGTTCGAGCTTGGGACTCCAGTCGGTCGCGGTTATGTTGTGGATCAGCTCTGTCATACCTGCATCTTATGACAAAACCTGTTTTTTTTCCTGTGGGGAAATTAACCGTCGGCAAACACGTCGCCGGAGCCGGTCGCGGGATGACCACATGACGCATTATCACCTTGCCGACAAACACCGATGCCCTCTGCAAAAACCGTTGAACTGCTTTCAGCCATGATCGGAGCGTCATGTGGTGGTAATCCATGCCCTTGTACAGCACATCCCAGGACAGCAACGTTCGCGTTGTTGATAAAAACACTCAGGGCGAGTACTTCGATAATCGTGCCTCCTGCTGTGTCAACTCCAACTCTCGAAACTCCGGGCATCAGTTCATACTGATTCGCGGGGCTGTCATTTGAATATGCGTCCCGCTGGTTATGGTAATATCTCCACCGGCTTCAACATTGATTGTACCGGTCGCCGCCACCTCAATATCTCCCTGCACGTTTGCCATCAGCTTGTGATCTGACCGATCGTACTCAATAGTTGTACCGTCCTCGAACACAACGTGATATTTGTTCTGACTGTTGACCGGCGGTGCATCGGCATCGCTGTATATGGCCCCGATCACAACCCCGAATTCATCGTTTTCGTCCATCAAACAGACAACATGCTCCTGTATGTCCGGCATCCAGTAGGCTTTATCTTTCAGCGTCTTTTTCTGCATGACCGGGAGCCAATAAGACACCACTTCATCACGATCCGGAAACTGTACGCGAACCCTGCATTTTTCCGGGTCAACCGCGATGACAAGTCCTATTTTCATTGTTCCAGACTTTTGTTATTTGCCGTTGTGGTGTGAACGTCAATATCGGTTTTATAACCGCCACCGCGGGACATAGCGTGCCTCGCCTTGATGATCTGATAGATCCCGTCAAGCACACCGAACCCAACCACTTCAACATTCCCACCTGCGACGAGAAGCGGTGATCCCGGCAAAGAAAATGTTCCCTCGACCTGGGCACCGTTCTTGTTTCTCAACGCCGCCTTTGCTTTAATGATGGCATCGGCTTTGCTTTCGCAGCGGTCATGAATTTTCAGCGTATCTCCGGTTTTGATACCCTCGGCTTGGTGCGTGTATGTGATGGTCTTTTTCGCTACCGGATCGTGATATCTGACCTGACAGGATTTGTACACATGACTGGTCTTTGTCCTGAACCGATAGGACAAAGTTTCGCCGTTCCTGTTGATCGTCGCGGTGGCTTTGGAAGCGTCCAGCAATTCCATATCATGCCAGACGAGTTGCTCATCTTTGATTGAAAAAATGACTCCTTCAGCTTTCCCGAGCCTGCGTAAAAATTCGAGATCGGTTTCCTTTCGTTGCGTAACCCGCTTTGGCCTGCGCTTCGCCTTTTCTTCCGATACCTCGCCCGTCAGATCGAGACCGTGTTTCGCCGCGATGTCTTCCGCAATCCGCTTGAGCGTCTTGTTCTCAAATGCGGTGGTGTTCGCAGTCCTTAAGGATTCTTTTATTCCGGCAGACAACGCTTTGAGATTAACGACATCCGGCGGTCCATTGAGCCCGACTTCATCGACCTGGAACACACCGCAGTTTACAAGCGCCTCTCCTTCATATCCGATAGCCAGGCGGACTCTATCACCTTTTTGCGGCCACCAGCCGTTTTTCCATTGACGATCACGATCCTCGAGGCTTATGTCCAGATTATCGGCCTCGCCTTCAAGAACATCGCTATACGTAATACTCAATATGTACGGGGTAACTTCTTTCGTTATGTCTTTACCCTCGTACTCGAGTACCCAGCCAGGTTGTCTTACACTTACCTTTTCCACGGCGGTAAGCTTTCTGTTGCTTCGTTTTCGGCTTTTTCTCGAACCGGTATAAGCAATTTGATGCCGGACGGCAACATTGGAGACATCGTCACGTCGGGATTAGCGGCAACAATTTCTTCATATGCCGTCGCGTCTCCGTAATACTCCCAAGCAAGCAAGTCCCAGCGGTCACCTTCTTTCGTGACGTGTTCAACTACTTCTACAACGCCCATTGTCTTACTATTGATCTTATATCAACGCTCCGGAAATCAGAAGTTCTCGTTTTCGCCGGTACGTTAGTTTTTTTCGAGTTCGGCTTTTTTTGATCTGTTCCGCTTACCGCTTTAGCTTCATTCCGCTTTTCGGTTTTCCGCCCATCGAGTTGTTCCGGATCAGACCATTCTTTTAACTTCACTTTACAATAGATCACCTGCAAAGTCCCGTCCTCCCCAGTTACCGCCGCAGTTCGCTTTAAATCTGACAACACAAAATCCCCCATCACCTGACCGTTTCCCATAGTCACGGGAAATGCCTTGTGAGCATTGATCATATCCACAAGCCGTGTCCATGCCGCTTGCGGGTCAGTAAACTCGCTATGGAAGGAAAAACTTAAATCGATTTGATCAAGCCCCTGACCCATATACTGTAGCAACGGCTTCCCTTCCGTAACTTGCATTTCCGCATAGTCGGCTTTTTTTCCGAGCTCGTAAGCGGTCGGACTCTCGAGACGCGCATAGCCGACAGCGCCAAGCATTATATACATCAGTAAGCCCTCCGCTGCTTCTGTTGCATCATCTGATCAAACATCCGCTCAAACTCCGTCTGTGATTTTGCAAGGGCCTGATCGATCTGCTGTCGGACTTCCGCCGGAGTGCCTGCGGCCAAGTTGATAACGGGCGCGAAGGTGACTGTCGCCCCGTTCTCGCCGCCTATCGCTGTCCCTCCGGGAACAGAAGCAACCGCCATCATTGTCGCAGCAGTTGCCGTGCGCATTGCCCGAGCCATCGGGCCGGGCTTGATCGTCTCGGCAATGGTCTCGACAAGCCTGATCCGGTTGATGTCGCGCAAAGGCCCTTCTTTCGCCGGACTGAAAGGCAGATGATTTCTGATTTTGCGGGCAATGCCCATAATCGCTTCAACGGGTTTCCATGCCAGGCTTTTTATACCTTCCCAAAGCGATTTTATCAGATTAGCGCCCGCCTCACGCATCTTACCAGCAAGGGAAACGACCGATGTCCATATTCTTTTGAAAAAAGCAGTAATCGGCCCCCAATTCTTATAGATCAGAAACGCCGCGGTAGCAATTCCGGTAATTGCGGCAATCGCAATCCCGATAGGATTTG
>JANQGE010000025.1 GCA_028277485.1 Chlorobium sp. | reverse complement strand
GTTTGAATCTTCGGGGGTGGTGCCCATCCAGAGGTAAAATACCAGCGAGACGGCGAAGGTGACAACGATCAGGATCGCTGTGAATATTCCCTGTTTCATGATTTAATTTTTAACTGTATTGTGGATATACTGTCAACTGCGGAACTGTCTCCCGTCTATCAAAATTTAGGGCACCTCCGCACCCTGATTACTTCGCTGAGCGGATAGAAGAGGGTTTTAGCACCCCGCGCCCGCCTCGCATCCCGATAGAATCGGGACTCATGACAATGTATAGAGGTACCCCCTAATAAACAAAACAACCAGGGCAAACCAGCTTCCCGCCCTTATCCGGAGGGCACTTTTACAGCGGTGCAGGAAATTTAGAAAAAAGGCCGATTTCACAAAAGCTCTTTTTTAATCGGTCTGTTTTTTCTCCAAGCTCCGTCGTTTATATTTTCTTAGTGGTTTTTTTACCGGCCGGAGATAATCCTTCAACCCGGAAAAGACTAACAGAAGCAGAAATGATTCCGCAAGATAAAATCGACGAAATCCGCGAAAACTGCGACATTGTTGATGTCATCTCGGACTATGTCAAGCTTCAGCCTTCCGGGAAAAACTTCAAGGCACTTTCACCGTTCACCAGGGAGAAAACCCCCTCGTTTGTTGTCTCGCCGGACAAACAGATCTACAAATGCTTTTCCAGCGGCAAAGGAGGAAACATCTTCACCTTCATTATGGAGATGGAAAAAGTCACGTTCCCCGAAGCGGTAGAGACCGCAGCCAAGCGTTGTGGTGTCGATATCGGCAAATACCTGAAAAGTTCAGCTTTACCCGGCACAGCCGAACGCAGCGAACATGAAACACTCAGGTGGGCGGCAAGGCTTTTCAACCGGCTGCTCAATTCCTCAAACGGGCGGGAAGGATTTGATTATCTCGAAACAAAGAGGGGACTTACACAGAAAACCATTACAGCATTCGGCCTGGGCTACACTCCGGACCAGTGGGAATACTTGCTGACGCACGCCAAGCGTTCGGCCATACCGCTGGAGCACCTCGTCAAAACAGGTCTCGTATATCATAACCTGAAGAAAAATTCCCATTACGACTACTTTCGCAACAGAGTCATGTTCCCGATTTTCTCCGTAGGAGGCCAGGTTGTCGGTTTCGGAGGAAGAACTCTCAGCAACGACAAAAGCGTCCCGAAATACCTCAATTCACCTGAAAGCAGGGTCTTCGAAAAATCAAAGGTGCTCTACGGTCTGCACACCGCAAAAGAAGCCATCAGAAAGCAGGGTCTCGCCATTCTTGTGGAAGGCTATATGGATGTGCTGGCCCTTCACCAAGCCGGCCTGAACAATGCGGTAGCATCCTGCGGCACGGCCCTGACCCGTGAACAGGCAAAAACTCTCCGGAGATATACTGAAGAAGTTCTCTTCATCTACGATGGAGACGAAGCCGGATTGAAATCGATGCTTTCAGGCATTGACGTACTTGTGGGATGCGGACTTACCCCATGGATATCCTGTCTTCCTCCGGGAAAAGACCCGGACGATCTGGTGAAAAACAAAGGCAGGGAAGGGTTCCTGCAGTTTATCGACAACTCCAGGGAATCGTTCACCGACTTCCAGCTCTCGTTTTACCGCCAGAAGGAAGCGTTCGACCGTCCGGAGAAAAAATCCCATGCCATCAGGGAGATATTGAAAACCGTAACAATGGTCCCCGATACCATCCGGAAGGAACTTTACCTGCAGGAGCTTGAACAAAAACTCGCTATCAGTGTGTCCGTGCTTAAAGATATCATCGCCGAGATGAAATCCGCCAGGCGGTCCCCGATGCGAACCGCACCCCATGAAGAAATCGAGGCAGATCCGTCAGGCGCAAGTGTCAGGCTCTCAGTACTTGAAAGAACCTTCTTGAAAGCACTGCTTGAAAGTACCTGGTACGGGAACGAGGTACTGGAATTCTGCGCTTCTCATGAAGCGCTCCTGCAATTACCCAACCCGGTCGCCTCTCATATACTGCAACACCTTGTCAAACGCTACCGGGAAAAAAAAGACAGTCCCGACGGCTACCTTGACATAACAACTGAAATAAGCTCGATGACACTTCCCGAGGCACGTGATCTTTCGTCAGGACTCCTGATAGACCAGCCGGTCAGTGACCGGTGGCATGAATCATTCGACGAGCATCAGCAGAAAGCCAAGCGATGTTTAACCGCATTTCTCGACTCGGTAAGAGGTCTTATCCTGGATGACTTTCACAAGAAAAAACGGGTTATTACCGAAAAACTTCGTACGGCAACCGATCTCGATATGGAAAAAAGGCTTGCCGGAGAGCTCAACATGCTGCTTAAAGAAGAGCAGAACGCCGAAACCGAGGTCCATAACATGATCAAGTCCATTCTGCAGAGCAGATAGCTGCAATGTTAAAAAAGGCGAAGAATAATCACAAAAAAAACAAAACGCTGTAACTATCCGGTATTTTTCTCAACTTTTTTTCCTATACTTGGTATGTGAAATTATCACTAATCCCCTACTACCTTTCATATGCCTTTCGATTTTATCCGCTCGGATATTTTTTTCGAGCTTATGATGTTTGTTTCAATGTACCTGGTAACAGGGATCTTGTGGCTTATTCTCAAGCACAAATAAAGGGCACCTCTATAAATTGTTGCGAGTGCTACGAGGCGAACGGAGCGCAGAAACCGGAGTGTACACAGAGTACATGAGGATTTCGAGCACCGACCAACGAGGTAATCATGACGCGGAGTAAATTAATAGAGGTGCCCTTATGCATCACCTTCTATGCTTGAAAGAATACAGAACCATGCCGTAAGAAAGCAGGTTCGCAACAATCACCAAAACCCCGAGCACATATCGTATCTCCGGGGTCAGACCCGCAGGATAAATAACCGGAAGCAGGTAATGCTCGATAAAGCTTTCCTGGTAAGTCGATAGCTGCACCTGCCGGCGCAGGTGATTTTCCAGGGGAGTCAGAGGACAGATCCACCCTTTCCACCCGATCATCACGGCCCAGATAACCGCCGGCACATGAAACCACACAATCCACCGTCTCCAAAAAAGCAGCAGACCGCCGGCAACCGCGAATATGATAAACAGAAAATGGATAACCACGACGGCATCCGCCGCAAGTTTGTAAAACATGATTTTTCAGATAAGAAAATGACGGGCGACGAGTCAAAATTCTTTTGCCAACTGCCGACCGAAAACAGCCCAACAAGTGAGCCGGTGCCTTGAAAAACCGTAGCGAGCGGTTCAAGAGCAAGGCGAACGGAGCACAGGAACCGGAGTGTACATCGAGTACATGAGGATTCCGAGCACCGTTCAACGCAGCTATTGGACCGCTTAGCAGGTTTTCCGAGGCACCTTAAGGTGTTGGGCCAAAGTCATTAAGCGGCAAACCTGCGCACATCGTGTTGATGTCCTCCCTTACCTCTGCGCAAACCTTTTCGATATCATCGCTGCTCGCCGAGCCGATAACACGGTCAATGAGTCCGACGATGCTTTCGGCGTGAGACTCCGTCATGCCTCTGGTAGTCATAGCGGGCGTTCCGATACGGATACCGCTCGTAACAAACGGCGATCGGTCGTCGAAAGGCACCATGTTCTTGTTCACGGTGATGCCCGCTTCGTGCAGAAGGTTCTCAGCCACCTTGCCGGTAACGTTCTTGTTGCGCAGATCGATCAGCATAAGATGATTTTTAGTTCCGCCGCTTACAATATGATAGCCGAGGCTCATGAACCTGTCTGCCATGACCGCGGCGTTCCTGCAAACCTGAAGGGCATATTCCCTGAACTCCGGCTGCAGCACCTCGCCAAACGCGACGGCTTTTGCGGCGATGATATGCATGAGAGGACCGCCCTGAATACCCGGCATGATCTCGGCATCGATCACCTCGGACATCATTTTTGTACGTATGCCTTTCTTGGTTTTTACGGCAATCCCGAGAGGATTTTCGAAATCCTGTCCCATCATGATCATGCCGCCGCGGGGTCCGCGCAGTGTCTTGTGGGTCGTGGTAGTCACAAAGTGACAATGCGGCATGGGATCGTTCAGCAAGCCAGAAGCAATAAGACCTGCAGGATGAGCGATATCAGCCATAAGGAAAGCACCGACCTTATCGGCCACTTCCCTGAATGCCTTGAAGTCGAACCCCTGGGAATAAGCGCTTGCACCGCAGATGATAAGTTTCGGACGAACTTCGAGGGCCATTTCCTCGACCTTGTTCATATCGATGCGGCCGGTTTCTTTATCCACACCGTATGTATGTGCTTCGAAAAACTGGCCGGAGAAGTTCACCTTGCTGCCGTGGGTGAGATGGCCGCCATGGGACAGGTCAAGCCCCATAATCCTGTCACCGGGTTTCAGCACAGCAAAAAGCACCCCCATGTTCGCACTGGAACCGGAATGAGGCTGAACGTTGACATATTCACATCTGAAAAGCTCTTTGGCCCGTTCCCTCGCAAGGTTTTCCGCAATATCGACAAATTCACAGCCGCCGTAGTACCGCTTGCCGGGATATCCTTCAGCATACTTGTTTGTCATGACCGAGCCACAAGCTTCCATAACAGCCCTGCTTGCAAAGTTCTCCGACGCAATCAGCTCGAGGGTTTCCGTCTGACGGCGAACCTCTCCGGCTATCGCATCAAAGATATCCTTATCCTGCTTCTGAAGAACATCCATGTTCATGTGTTGTTTATTCTCCTTGTAGTTATAGTTTTTCAAGTTAAGAGACTGCCGCCGCTCCTCCCTCCGTTTGTCAATTGCCTACCGCCAGACGGGTTTCTTGTCACTCGTCACTGTTTCTCGTCACTACTCTCCCGACCCCGAAACCCGATACCGACCCCGATTTCCGACCCCGATTTCCGACCCCGATTTCCGACCCCGATTTCCGACTCAAGAACTGCTGTCGTTTAATTTCAGGCTCATACTCGGCTGCATCCTCCTGAATCGAACACCCTTTTCCCCAATTTCGCCAGCATTGTTACCGTATGCCGCTGGAAAAACAGAGTCTTTGTTCGTTCCTTTTCTTTCGGGGTTCGGCGTCGGTATCGGTATCGGGAATCGACCCTTCTTCAAAATTGCCTACCGTCCCCTGATCCCACAGCCTGTCACCTGCCTTTTCGCTCATGTTCTTCCGTACAGATGCAGGAACACGAAATCATATGCCCCATCTTGTCCCGTTTGGTTTCAAGGTACCCCTGGTTCAGCGGATTTGGTGCAATCTCGATCGGCACCCGTTCCACTATTTCAAGACCGTATCCTTCAAGTCCGACGATCTTTTTCGGATTGTTGGTCATCAAACGCATATTCTTTACCCCGAGATCCTGCAGAATCTGCGCGCCGATACCGTAATCCCGAAGGTCAGCCTTGAACCCGAGCTTCTCGTTGGCTTCAACAGTATCGAACCCCTTGTCCTGAAGATTGTATGCTTTCAGCTTGTTGATGAGACCGATACCGCGCCCTTCCTGCATGAGGTAGACAAGAACGCCCCTGCCTTCTTTATCGATCTGCTGCATGGCGGCAGCGAGCTGGTTGCCGCAATCGCAACGAAGCGATGCAAAAACATCCCCGGTGGCACACTGCGAATGCACACGTACCAGGACCGGTTCATACGTATCAACATCGCCTTTTACAAATGCAAGATGGTTCTGCTGATGGTCTTCGCAGCATGTTTCGTAGGCAATCAGCTTGAACTCCCCGTACTTTGTCGGCAGTCTCGCTTCAACCGACCGGGAAACCAGCTTCTTGCGCTTCATCTGGTAGGCAACAAGGTCCTTTATGGTAATAAGTTTCAGCCCGAATTTTTGCTTTATTTTCAGGAGCTCGGGCAGTCTTGCCATGCTTCCGTCATCATGCAGAATCTCACACAGCAGTCCCGCCGGAGAATATCCCGCCAGCTCCGCCAGGTCTGCGGCGGCTTCGGTATGCCCCACTCTTCTAAGAACGCCTCCTTCCATTGCACGCAACGGGAAAATATGTCCCGGTCTTGAAAAGTCATCGGCACGAGAAGCGGGATCCCCAAGCATCTTTATTGCCATATACCGGTCATATGCCGAGATACCGGTGGTCACACCTTCCGCAAGAGCGTCAACCGATACGGTAAAATTTGTCTCATGCTGTGATGTGTTCCGCTGAACCATCGGGTCAAGTTGTAACTCCCTCGACCGTTCCATGGTTATGGCGACACAAAGCAGCCCCCTTGCTTCCTTGGTAATGAAGTTCACCATTTCCGGAGTCACCTTTTCGGCCGCAGCTATAAAGTCGCCCTCATCCTCACGATCCTCATCATCGATAACAATGACAAGTTTTCCTGCTTTTATATCCTCTATTGCAGACTCTATCGAATCAATCCTTGCCTCTTCCATACCGGTATTGTCCAAATGTTAATGAACTTTGAATTAAGCGGTCGGGTACCCCATTAACAGTAAAGGGTGACATGTACCCTTTTTTTGACTTTTTACTTTTGAATTTTTTTTTGACTTTTCTCCCGTCTTTTGTCACTATTTGCAAGAACCACGAAAATCGCTCAATTCAGGGCACCTTCAGACGATCCAAAACCCTGCTTAAGGTACAGTAATGTAAAAAATCTTCGGATACAACCCCCTCTTTGATAACCCTTTGCATTTTCGTATACTTCACGGATTTTCGACTACCATGATAGATACTTTTTGTTAACAACAGCTTTTACCGTAAGCTCCTCAAACACATTGATATTGTATGACCACAGCAGTTCCGAATTTACCCAAAGAAGTCCTCAGTTTGACTCGCAAACTATCCAGAGAACACCTTTCCAAGGCAAAGGAACACGGTTTTTCCGACTGTCAGCTTGCCTATATTTTCAATGTTTCCGACCAGGCCATTCGAAATCTGAGAAAACACTACGAACTGAATTCCGTTTTTAAAACCGTAGACACCTGCGCGGCCGAATTTGACGCAAAAACTCCTTATCACTACTCGACTTATGACGAGGAAAACGAGTCGGTACGTTCCGGCCGCAAAAAAGTGGTTATCCTGGGCGGCGGCCCCAATCGCATCGGACAAGGTATCGAGTTCGATTACTGCTGCGTTCAGGCGGTCTTCGCACTCAAGGCAGCCGGTTACGAAGCCATCATGGTCAACTGCAACCCTGAAACCGTATCTACCGATTACGATATAGCCGACAAGCTTTACTTCGAACCCCTTACCTTCGAAGACACCATTCGTATTCTGGAACATGAACAGCCTCTCGGTGTCATCGTCAGTTTCGGAGGTCAGACGCCCCTGAAACTTTCCACGAAACTTGAAGAAGCCGGTGTTACAATCCTCGGCACCCCGTCAAAAGGCATCGACCTTGCCGAGGACAGGAAAAAGTTCGGCGCGCTTCTCCGCAAGCTCGACATTCCCCATCCGGATTACGATACTGCGGTTTCATTCGAAGAGGCGCAGGAAATCACCGGCAGAATAGGCTATCCTGTTTTGGTAAGGCCCAGCTATGTGCTTGGCGGACGTGCCATGAAAATCATCTACAGCGACGATTCCCTCAAAGAGTACGTCGACCAGGCCCTCTTTATTTCCGAGAAATATCCCCTGCTGATCGACCGTTTCCTTGAAACCGCAGTTGAATTCGACATCGACGCACTGGCCGACAGCACAGACTGCATCGTGAGCGGCATTATGCAGCATGTCGAAGCCGCGGGCATTCACAGCGGTGATTCAACCTCCATATTGCCTTATCACAACATCAACCCCAAAGTCATCGCAACCATGAAGGAGTACACCCGCAGGCTTGCCGAAAGCCTGAACGTGGCCGGGTTGATGAATGTTCAGTACGCCGCTCAGAACAACAAGGTCTACGTTATCGAGGTAAATCCCCGCGCAAGCCGCACGGTTCCGTTTGTCGGAAAGGCAACAGGTATCCCGCTCGTTAAAATCGCCACACGGATAATGCTTGGGGAAAAACTTTCCGATCTGCGCAAGGAGTACAGTTTGGCGGACTGCGACGAACTGGGCATGAGCCACCTTGCCATCAAGGAACCGGTATTTCCTTTCTCGAAATTCCTTAGATCCGGCGTCTACCTTGGTCCGGAAATGCGCTCTACCGGTGAGGCTATGAGCCTTGCCTATGATTTCCCCGAAGCTTTTGCAAAGGCATATCAGGCTGCAAACATGGAATTGCCGACATCGGGATCGGTTTTCATCAGCGTCAACGATCACGACAAGAACGAAAGAATTATCAGGATCGCAAAAGAGTTGTACCGGATAGGATTCGACCTTGTAGCAACGGCCGGCACGCAGCAATTTCTCACCGATAACGGTCTCGAATGCAAAAAAGTATTCAAGGTAGGAGAAGAAGGCCGTCCAAACGTGTTCGACACGATCCGCCTCGGAAAAATTGATCTCGTCATCAATACTCCGCTGGGCGAAAGGGCCTTGCACGATGAAGAAGCTATCGGCGCAGCATCCGTCATGAACGGCGTTCCGTTTGTCACCACCATCGAGGCCGCCGAAGCATCGGTACAGGCCATAGCCTGTATCCGCCGTCAGGAGTTCGGCGTCAAAAGCCTGCAGGAATACGTTGCTTACCGCTCCAGGTAAATCTTCCGGAGAAACTCCAGTGTCATATCATAGATTGCAGGCTCGGAACTTGTTCTCGGGCCTGCAATATTCAATACCCTGATACCGTTGTTTTCCAGCCACTCCGCCACCTGTCCCTCCACTGTTTCATCCGCAAAGACTGCAACCATAACGGGCTTTCCCATTCTCCGGGCCGTTTCCAGAGTATAAAGGGTTCCTCCCGACAGCTCGCGGTTGATGATAATGAGCGTACCGTCCGAATCCCTTACATTCCATTCGGTCCTCTGACGGTAATCCCTGCGGGGTGTTTCCTTCAGATTGTACTTTTCCGGCAATCTTCCATCCTCGGCTCTTCCTCCTTTCGGGCACCAGCCTCCATGCGCAATCCCGTTAGCAAGCGCAAAGTCAAGAGCTGCCCGGTCAACCCCGGTCTGCCCGCCGGAAACAATCTTTCGGAACATGACCCGGCTTACAGTGTAATAGTCAGGCTCTCACCTGCACGGTCAACCTCGTAAACCGCCAAAGGGCCTTTCGCCGGCCCCTCGATCAGGGATCCGTCATAGTTGAACGTCGAAGTTCCCACACTGCAACATTGAACCGTGCTTGTTCCCGGCACGGGATCAAGCGCCCGCTTACCGTGAGTGCAGCGGTTCCTGAATGCATGGTACGCCCCGTCGTCGCCATGTACAACCAGTACCGGTTCTTCAATATCTTTGCCTTCAATACGGACCGCTGAACCGTTATCCTTCAGCTCAGGCATTGCATTGAGATCAATGCTGATTTTTCTTCCGGCCACCTTCCAGCCTTCCTGCTGCGACGGCTTGCGTGTTGCGCAGATGCCGAACAAGCGCTGAAAAAAGTTCCTGTCAAGTTTCTGAACGCCCATGATTTGTCCTCGTGATTGGTGATTAGCGTTTGAGCCCATCTGAGGGAAATTTACATTAAAAAAATAATCACCGCCGTACCAACCGCACTTTCTTACCCTGGTAATTCACCAGAGGAAGAAAAAAACTTAATCGGAAATCGGGGTCGGGATCGGGTTTCGGGATCGAAAGGGAATCAGTTGGCAAAAGAGTAGTGACAAGTGACGGCGCTTCGGCTTCGCCGAGCTTAGTGACAAGCATGACCAGAAAAATACCTCAAAGGCTGCCGTGCCATTACT
>JANQGE010000026.1 GCA_028277485.1 Chlorobium sp. | reverse complement strand
AGGTATTTTTCTGGTCATGCTTGTCACTAAGCTCGGCGAAGCCGAAGCGCCGTCACTCGTCACTTGTCACTGCTGTTTTGCCTACTGAAGACTGCCAACTGATTCAGATTAGGTGCCCTTAGGCAACTGGTCACTTGTTACTTTTAAAAAATCGGGACTCACGACAATTATTATAGGGGCGCTCTTGCATGTAAAAAGGATAATTTTATTATCTTAGCCTTTCAATAAACGCGCTTGGTATACGATAAATTTTTTGTGTCAAATGAGAATCATTATAGCCGCATGAGAAACATCATTTTTACGGGTAAGGGTGGAGTCGGAAAAACCTCTATTGCCGCCGCAACGGCATTGAAGGCTGCTGATATGGGTTACAAAACGCTGGTTATGTCAACTGATCCTGCACACAGTCTTGGTGATTCACTGGACGTACAGCTCGGCCCTTCCCCCGTCAAGGTTGCCGAAAACCTCTGGGGGCAGGAAGTCAGTGTGTTTGGTGATCTTAACCTGAACTGGGACGTCGTCCGGGAACATTTCGCCCAGCTTATGGAATCAAGGGGCGTCGAGGGTATCTATGCCGAAGAAATGGGCGTTCTCCCTGGCATGGAAGAGCTGTTTTCACTTTCCTATATCAAGCGTTATAACGAGGAGCAGAAGGATTTTGATCTCCTTGTGGTTGACTGCGCGCCGACAGGTGAAACACTCCGCCTTCTTTCTTTGCCGGAAACATTCGGGTGGTTTATCAAATTGATCCGCAACGTTGAAAAATACATGGTAAAACCGGTTATCAGACCCCTTTCCAAAAAGGTGAAAAAGATCGACGCCATGGTCGCTCCCGAGGAGGTTTACGAGAAAGTCGATAACCTGTTTGCTTCCACCGAAGGCATCATCGATCTTCTTGCCGACGGCTCCAAATCAACGGTTCGATTGGTGATGAACCCTGAGAAAATGGTTATCAAGGAGTCCATGAGGGCCCTTACCTATCTGAATCTCTACGGCATTACGGTAGACAGCATCACCATCAACAGAGTTATGCCGGACCAGACGGAAGATGCCTACTTCAAAAAGTGGAGAGAAATTCAGCAGAACTACATCAGTCAGATCGAAGATGCCTTCGCACCTATTCCTATCGGGCAGGTTCCGCTGTTCGATCAGGAAGTTGTCGGCCTTGATATGTTGAGACAGGTTGGCGAGAAGATTTACGTCGACAAGAATCCGATGGATATTTTCTTCGAGGAAGATCCTATCAATATCCAAAAGGTTCACGAAGGGCATTACAAGGTCAGGGTAAGACTGCCTTTTATGGAGGATATGGGGGTTGAGCCCAAAATCCTTAAGCTCGGTGACGATCTTACTATCAGGATCGGTGATTATCAGAAGATTGTTGCGCTTCCGATTTTTATTGCCGGACTTGAGTCAAGCGGTGCAAGTTTTGAGGAAGGATGGCTCACTATTGACTTCACAAAGGAGGAAGCCGAGGCCGCCAGCCAATAGAAGTGCCCTTAAGGACAAATTTGCCGACAAAAAAGCCTGCTTTCGAGAGCAGGTTTTTTTGTTGATAATGCCGTTTCGGTTATATCGATGTTTGCCTGTAATGAAAGACGGAATTTATTACTCCGATTGATGATTATTTATTGTTGACTTTTTTTATCTTCCTTGCTATCATGGGCGTTTCGGTGAGATTTGTACTTCCGGTCTGTCGAGATGCGTAGGTAGTAACGTAAGATTATTGTAAAAGCGAATGCTGCGGTTACAGGATATAAGGGTTTCAAGTGTCAAGCGGTTGACCACTCCCCGGTGGCTTAAAGAAAAGCTTCCGGTAACGGAGGCTGTTGCCGGGACTGTCACTAAAGGACGCCGCGAAATAGAGGCTGTTTTAACCGGCGATGACCCCAGGCTTCTGGTTATCGTCGGCCCTTGTTCCATTCATGACATCAATGCAGCGCTGGAATATGCCTGCCGTTTAAAAGAATTGCGTGAAGAACTGCAGGATGATCTTTGTATCATCATGCGGGTATATTTTGAAAAACCCAGAACAACAATCGGCTGGAAAGGTTTCATCAACGATCCTCACCTTGACGGGTCATTTGATATAGAGCACGGATTGTATTATGCCCGGAAACTCTTGCTCGATATCAATACATTGGGGTTACCGGCAGCGATAGAGTTTCTTGATCCGTTTACTCCTCAGTATGTTGCCGACCTTGTGAGTTGGGCTGCGATCGGTGCGAGGACCATCGAGTCGCAGACGCACCGTCAGATGGCGAGCGGCTTATCGATGCCGGTAGGTTTCAAGAACTCCACTGACGGCAGGGTACAGGTTGCCATAGATGCCATACGTTCGGCAATGCATCCGCACAGTTTCCTGGGGATCGACGTAGATGGTCACAGCAGTGTCGTTACGACAACAGGCAACCCGTTTGGTCATATGGTGCTTCGCGGAGGTTCGGGACGCCCCAACTATGATGCGGAAAACATCACAGATGCCGAGCGGCGCCTTGAAAAGGCCGGGCTTTCCAAGAATATTCTGGTGGATTGCAGCCATGCCAATTCAGGCAAAAAACATGAACAGCAGTCAAAGGTATGGAACAGTATTATTGAGCAGCGGGTCAGCGGTACCATGAGCATTCTCGGTGTGATGATTGAAAGCAATCTTTTCTGCGGCAATCAGCCTTTCCCTGAAGATCCTTCAACATTGCAATACGGGATTTCGGTCACCGATGCCTGTATTTCCTGGGAGGAGACGGCCGAACTGCTTCGTGACGGAGCCATGAAGCTGCATGCCGTGTTTTCCAAGGCCGAAGCGTGATTAGTTGCAACGTAAAGCCCATAACATATAAGGGGGCACCTCTATAAATTGTCGTGAGCACCTTGAGCACCGGCCAACGAAGTAATCAGGGTGCGCAACAAATTAATAGAAGTGTCCATAACTATAACGGAGAGTACAAACATGAACATAGATCGTCTGGTTTTCGCGGTTGCCGGGGCCATGATTCTGGTGAGTTTGCTGCTTGGTTATTATGTTAGCCCCTACTGGTATTGGTTGACCGGTTTCGTTGGTTTGAACATGTTTCAGGCTGCCTTTACCGGGTTCTGTCCTCTGGCCAAGATTCTGAAAGCTGCCGGTGTCGAGCCCGGAAACGCATTCAAGTAGGACGGGCCCTACAGGATTTTTGCAAAGCCCCCTTTTTCAGGGGGTTTTGTTTTTAATGTAACAGCTTTTTTAACCCCGACCAGCGTTGTTATGGCGGTTGAGATCAGACGTGTTCAAAGCAGGAAAGAAAGAAAACAGTTTGTAAAGTTTCCCTGGAAGGTCTATCGCAGGAGTCCCGAGCTGAACAAGTATTGGGTGCCGCCTGTTGTCTCCGACTACATGAAAACACTCGACAAGGAGGTATATCCGCTGTATGACCATGCAGACCTTGCCATGTTTACCGCATGGAAGGACGGGCGGATGGCAGGGACTATTGCTGCCGTAGAGAACCGCCGGCATAACGAGTTCCACAATGACCGGGTGGGGTTCTGGGGATTTTTTGAATGCATCAATGATCAGAAGGTTGCCGATGCTCTTTTTGAGGCGGCTGCGCATTGGCTCAGGGCAAAAGGGCTCGATGCCATGAGGGGACCGGCCAATCCTTCGATGAATGATCAATGCGGCATGCTGGTAAAAGGTTTTGACAGTTCGCCGGTATTTCTGATGCTTTACAATCCTCAGTATTACAATAACCTTGTTACAAACGCCGGGCACAGGGTGGGTCAGGAGCTTCTTGCATGGTATATCGATCAGGATCTTATCGATATCAAGCGTCTCAGCAGGATCGCGCAGCATATCATGAAGCGCGAGCAGCTCTCGATCAGAACGATCAACATGAAAGATTTCAAAAATGAAGTGGCAAAGATAAAAGATATTTACAACAAAGCGTGGGAAAAGAACTGGGGGTTTGTGCCGGTGACCGACAGGGAATTTGATTTTCTTACCAAAAGCATGAAGCCTATAGCCAAGGAACACTTCATTTACTTTGTGGAAGACAAAAACGGCAAGCCTATCGGTTTTTCACTGACCCTGCCCGACATGAATATCCCGCTCAAACATGTAAACGGCAACCCTTTTACTCCCTGGGGATTTCTGAAGTTCTGGTGGTACGGCAGAAACATTTCGGCGTTCAGGACCATAACGATGGGGGTACTGCCGGAATACCGCAACAAGGGCATCGACAGCATGCTCAATGCCCATATTTCCGAATATGGGGGGAAGTACGGTCTTTACTCAAGCGAAATGAGCTGGGTACTTAAATCCAATGAAGCTATGAGCAAACTTGCAAAAGTGATCGGTGGAATGCCTTATAAAGAGTATGTGATGTACGAGAAGGAATTGTAAAGGTAAGGTCAAAATTCAAAAGTCAAAAAACGCAGTAATTATTTGTCACCTCTTTTCAAAAAGCCGATTTTTCTTTTCAGCATTCCTCAAGACGTTTATTTGTCAATACATAACGGCTCGTGCATATGTGGTCGAGAAAATCCTTGTCGTGAGAGGATATAAGCATGGTGCCGCTGAAACCTTCGAGATAGGCCAGTATTGTTTCGATCACTCTGTCATCCACCCCGGCAGTAGGCTCGTCAAGCAGGAGCAACTCAGGTTCGGCAACCAGAGCGCCTGCCAGTGAAACAAGGCGTTTCTGTCCCCATGACAGGTGAAAGGGGACTCTCTTTTTCAGATGTCCGATACAGAAGGTCTCACAAAGCTTATCGACTTTTTCACGGGCTTTAGCTCTCGATACTCCTCTGTTCAGAAGCGTGAAGGCAATATCCTCCTCGACAGTGGGGCAGAAGAGCTGGTCGTCCGGATCCTGGAATAAAAAACCGGTTCTCAACCGGGCTTTTCTGAAATCGTCTGAAGTTTCAACTGACTCGCCCCAGAGACTGATGTTTCCCGATTCCTGTTTAAGCAGGCCCATTAGAAGCAGCAAAAGGGTGCTTTTCCCCGTGCCGTTCGGACCGGTTATGCCGGCCTTTTCTCCGTTGCCGACCGACAGGTTCAGGTTATGAAAGACCTCAACATCGCCGGGATAGGAAAAATTCAGATTGTCTGCCTTTATGCACGTCATAACAGCATGATTGTCAGAAACAGGCTGGTCATGAAACAAGCAAAGACCAAATCCCGTCTTTGGAAAGTGAAATGAGCCAGGAGAGGAAATCCTCCGGTAAAACCCCGCATCAGAAGTGCGCTGTAAGCTCTCTCCGATCGTTCGTAACTTTTAACGAAAAGCATTCCTATGAAGTATGCGTATACCCGTACGGTGTGAATGCTGGTTGTTGACCGAAATCCTCTCGCCTGGAGCATGCGCAGCATTTTCTCGTATTCGTCCGTTATGACGCCTATATAACGGTAAAAAAAATAGAACACCGTGACCAGCCTGCCCGGAACGCGCAGGTGCTGCAGTGCGTGCGACAAGGCAGTGATCGTGGTTGTGCCTAACAAGGAAACGGTATACAGCGCTATGGCGTTCGTCTTGATCGTGATGAGCAAAGACAGTGCCAGGCCTTCTCGTGAAATCCGCAGGGAGCCGGCTGTCCAGACCGTTTCTCCCGGAATGCTCAGTGGAAGCGTCAGCCAGAGAAAAACCATGAAAACGTTGACGACGGCAAGTCTTTGAACCAGAAGGCAGCCGTAAACTTTTGCCAGGTAGATCGTGATAGTGCCGGCTGCAAAAGAGAGGGATGCTTGACGGAGTTCTGTACTTAAAGCCGTGAGCGTTATCAGAGGAAGATAAGCCAGGATTTTTACTCTCGGATCCAGCTTGTGCAGAATGCTGTTGCCGTTGGAGAAAGCTTCAAGCCGCATGGCGCCGTTTCCAAAGATACAACAGTCCGAAGAGAACCGCGATCAACGCCAGCCCCGATCCGATGGCTATCACAGGGTTTTCGGCATCTGTGTGGCCGTGTTCCGCCGATTCAGCCTGTTCGGCTGCCCCATCCCATGTCCAGGTTGCCCGGTGCCCCTGTCCTGCATCCAGGACAACCTTGACGGGCACCTTGTTTTCAAGGGATACTACAAACGTTCCCTCGTCGGACGTAACGGTTGAAACAAGTCTCTTCCCACTTTTCAGGTCATAGATGTTTATCACACCGTTTTTTACCGGACTGCCCCCGGAGAAGTACCCTTCCCCGTGCAGTGCGGTACCTTCGAATCGGCACAAAAGGCTGGTTTTATGGGCGAAAGCGTCATTTGATGCGAACATGTGGAGCATCAGGACAACAAACATGCAAGTGCGTTTCATGGGATGAGCATTTCCGGTTTAACAGTGTCAATAAACTGAAGGGCAAAAGCGGTAATCAGTCCGTCAATGAACATCAAGGGTATATTCGCCGCAAAAACAAGCGTTGCTGCTGGAATAAAGGGGTTTCCTGCCGTAACCAATGACAGGCTCAGAAACAGAGAACTTAGAAAGACCGATAAAAACCCGCTGAGAAATCCGGTCAGAACAACAGGGATTTTTTTGTTTACGAGAAACGGTGAAAAGACCAGAAAACAAACAATAGCGGGAAGCGCCATATTGAGCGTGTTGATGCCGAGGGTCGTTATGCCCCCGAACTGGAACAGCAGCGCTTGCAGGAACAGGGCTATGCCAATGGCGATAAAACACGACCAACCGGTAAGGAGTCCCGTGAACCCGTTCAGGACCAGATGAATGTTTGTCGGTCCAAGCGGAATGTGAATGAGCGAGGCGACGAAAAATGCAGAAGACATCATTGCTGTTCTGATAACCTGTTCATCCCGGATTTTTCTCAGTCCGGTTATTACGCCTACAGTGCTTGCGGCATAACCTCCTGCCAGAGTGGTTAGAGGAAGGATTCCTTCAGATATGTGCATGCTGTTTGTGCTTGGCGGCTTGATGGTTGGATAGCTGGATAGCCTGATTGCTAAATGGCCTTTATAGTTTTATGCTTACTCTGTCTTTTGGAGGGCACCTCTATTAACTGTCGTGAGCGGCTTGAGTACAAGGCGGACGGAGCGCAGAAACCTTCTCCTATCCGCCCAACGAAGTAATCAGGGCGCGCAACAAATTAATAGAGGTGCCCTTGACTCATTGTTTTAACACACTCATCACGAGCTCCCCATGGATAATTCCCTTGACGGCAATCAGTCTGTCCGCAAGTTCGCGCAACTCTGTTGCTTTCCCCTTGAGCGTTATGGTTTCGATACAGTTGTTATGGTCAAGGTGAACATGCTGGCAGCAGAGCACGAGATGATGGGCATCATGCTGGATGGCGGTCAGTTTGTTTTGGAGATCGGATTTGTGATGATCATACACCAGGACAAGGCAGCCGCTGACTTTCTGTCCGGTCTCCCACTGTTCCTCAGCCATATGCTTGCGGACAAGGAACCGTATTGCCTGAGATCGATTAGGGAATTTATGACTCTCGACCAGTTCGTCCAGCTTTTCAAGCAGGTCGTCTTCGAGCGAGACTCCGAATCGTTTCATCGGTGTTACTTTTTTCTGAAAGGTAACACTTTTTTGCAATTGTTGCAGAAAGGGAAGTAAAAAACGGGCAACCGCCCGTTTTTTGTTGGAAAAAAACTGCCTGCCTTGAGCGTCAACTGTCATTTGAAGCAACACAAACGGAGAAAACAGCATTCTCGGCAGGCAGAAGTGCCCGGTGTTTAAGGCTGCAAGGTAATGCCAACAACGAAGAAAGAGGTCTCCTGATCCGGGTTGACAATGTAGGATGCCGAAAAGATATCTTTCGAAACAGCGAGGCCGACATTGACGATATTGAATTCGCCGTCAGTTGTATAGGACTCATCGCCTCCGCCAACAAAGAACGAGGCACTGTAATCATCCTTGTCATAGAAATTATAGCCGGCTTCAAAGTATTTCGAATCTTCAGTGTCGTTGCCGAAGACATTGATCGCGGCAAGAAGACTGATGTTTTCAGCTTCAAATCCTGCACTGAGCTCCACGACATGGCCGCCGTCCTCACTCCAGTCGAGATAATCGTCCATACCGTTATAGGCAGGGAAGAAGTAGTCGGTTACTGTGAAACTGAAATTCCCGAGTGGTATGGTCAAGTAGAGGTCGGCTTCATTGCCGTCATCGTTGCCGTCAACTGCCCAGGAGCCCCAGGCCCCGACTTCGACCCCGATACCGGGGAAGGTGTAGGACAGCCATGGCTGCACTGCAGCCGAGTTCCCGAAATCGGTGCCCCTCCAGACATACCGGCTGACGACATCTGCGCCGATGTCGAACCCTTCGGCTTTGGCAGTTCCGGTAAACAAAAGCACAATACCGGCAATGAGGGCAAAGAGTTTTGATGTTTTTTTCATACTGATGCTTCTCCTTTTTTGGGATGCTGCAAGATTCTCATCTTTTGCAACACTCGTAATGGTTATGGTTATATGTTGCTGTTGCAGGTGCCTCGAAAAACCATTGCGAAGCAGGTATTTCAAGGCACCCTTGTGTTTAGCCGATAGCATCGTTCCCCGTCTCTTCAGTGCGTATCCTGATGCATTTCGGCAGATCGAAGACGAAAATCTTCCCGTCTCCGATTTCCCCTGTTTTAGCTCCCTTGATGACGGCGTTTATGGTTTTCTGTTCGAACTCGTCATTGACGCCGATTTCGAGTTTTATTTTTTTCAGAAGGTTAATCTCGCTGGGAACCCCGCGGTAAACCTCCGTGTAACCACCCTGAGCGCCGCAGCCCAGAACATTTGTTACCGTCATTTTATAAACCCCCGCTTCAGCAAGAGCGGCTTTTACGTCCGGCAGCTTGTGAGGCTGGATCATGGCTATGATATATTTCATGGTCTTCGCTCCGTTTAATGATTACTGGTTTGAAAATATCTGGAAACCGTGATAGGCCTCTTCCTCGTGTTCGGAAATATCAAGGCCTTTCATCTCTTCGTCTCTTGATACTCTCAGTATACCGGCAGACTTGAGAATCAGGAAGAGCACCAGCATCGTCGCAAATCCCCAGACCGGAATGGCGATCGAGCCGATAATCTGAGCCATGAGCGGATGGCCGCCGAAAATGCCGGTAGCGATGCCGCCCCAGATACCATTGAGCCCGTGTACCGGCCATGCACCAACCGGATCGTCGATTTTCAGCATATCGAGCAGCTTGACGCCGGCAACAACCAGGATGCCTGCAACAGCACCGATAATGATAGCTTCGTTGAAAGTTACCGAGTCGCAATTCGCCGTGATGCCCACGAGGCCTCCGAGCATACCGTTCAATGCCATGGTGAGGTCAGGCTTTTTAAACACGCTCCATGCTGCAAGCATTGCAAACACGGCGCCGGCAGTAGCGGCAAGCAGCGTGTTTGTGGCGATAATCATCACAATGCTTGTGTTATCCGCACCGGCAACTGCAAGCTGGCTTCCCGGGTTGAAGCCGAACCATCCGATAAACAGGATAAAGACGCCAAGAGTGCTCATGGCAAGGTTGTGGCCGGGAAGTGCGTTGGGCGACCCATCCGGATTGAAGCGTCCGATACGAGGTCCGAGAACAATTGCCCCGGCAAGGCCTGCAAAACCGCCGAGTGCATGAACTACCAGTGATCCCGCAAAATCATAGAAACCAAGCTCGTTCAGCCAGCCTCCGCCCCATTTCCAGAAACCGCTTATTGGGTAGATTAATGCGGTGATTACCGCGGAATAAATCAAGTATGCCTCGAACTTCATTCTTCCTGCAACGGCACCTGAAACAATAGTTGCGGCGGTGGCTGCAAAGGCTACCTGGAAGAGAAAGTCAACGGCAGGGTGGAGGTTGCCTCCAACGGCTTCAGGAGCTTCCATGCTGACGCCAAATCCCCCGAATCCAAACCACCCTCCGGTAAAAGCGTCGCCCGGATACATCAGGCCGTAGCCGATAATGAAGAACAGCAACGCGCCCACCGAAAGGTCCATCATGTTTTTGAACAGGACGTTGACCGTGTTTTTGGCCGAGTTCAGACCAGATTCAACCATGGCGAATCCTGCCTGCATAAACAAGACAAGGACAGCGGCGATGAAAAGGAAGAAGTTGTCAATAGCATAAGCATTGATACTTCCCACATCAACATTCTCGGCGGCAAGCAGCGGAGGTCCAGGAATAACTCCCGCTGCTAACAGACCGCACGAGAGCAAGCCGAATGATTTAACTAATGTTTTCATGCGTGTTAGGTTTAGTGTTCTTAAAAGATTCAGGCTGTTTGATTGATTTTCGAAAATTTCTTAGAAGAAATTCTGCTACTAATATAATTTTTTAATAAAAAAACACAAATGTGTAAGATTTTTTTATGCGAAATAGTTGGGTCTCTTTAAAAATTAAAGCGCAACTGTCAGTTAACGGTTTGCGTTCAAACCTGTTTCGTTGTAACTTTTCAGCTTTTACGGTGTCTTTAAAGGTCGTGGAATACCTTTTTGCGGATCGAAAGTGAGAATCTTTATTCCCTTTTATGGCCGCTTACAACCTGCTGCTTGCAAGCAGCTATGACGAGTGTCAGAAACTTCATGACTTTCTTGCCGTAATGGCTGATCGTGAAGGGTTCAGCGAAGCGTTTCTACAAGAGCTCGAGCTTGTGGTCAAGGAAGCTTTTGTCAATGCCATCAAGCATGGCAACTCCGGCAATGAGGCAATGACCGTCGATCTGCGTTTTCAGCATGTCAGCGAAAACGGCGGGCGAGCCCTGTTTGTGGAGGTTGCCGATTCCGGCAGCGGTTTTGCCATTCATGATATCGGTGACCCGACAAGCTCTCCCTTCCTCATGAAGTCTTCCGGCAGGGGAGTATTTCTCATGCGTTCTTTTGCCGAGATCATGGATCAGAGGCAAGATGAACAAGGATGCAGGTTAAAGCTGAGGATGAGGCCTTTCTAAGGAGTAGTGACAACCGGTGACGAGTTGCCTAAGGGTACCTAACCTGAATCAGTTGGCAGCCTTCAGTAGGCAGTAGGCAAAACAGCAGTGACGAGTGACAAGTCAAAATTCAAAAGGAAAAAGTCAAAAAGGGGAAAGTTGGCAGTTCGCAGTTGGCATTAGAGAAAAGATAAAGATCGATTCCCGATTCCGATTCCGACGGCGAACCCCGAAAGAAACAAACGGAAATCAAGGGTTGGGTTTCAAGATCCCATCTTTTGACCTTTCGGTTTGATGAATGCTGCATCAGTTACGATAACCTAAACTGAGCGTTTCAACAAAAGCTCAATAATAGTAAGTTTATTAAAAACAAACTGCTATAATTTTATAGTGAGATTATCCCTCACCTGTTGGGTGAAAGTGAAAACTGATAAAGAGCCGCATTTGTTGAAACCCTTCGGGATTGCCGACCCCGTGAAATCAGACCGAATATTTCACAGGGCCGAATCTGCTTCGTTACAGGGAACTCGCGGTAGTTCACTACAGCGGCGTTCCCTGTGCCTTGCATCTCCGCCATGTTCGACAATCGCTCAATTTAGGTGATGAATTGGTTCTACCTTTACGTTTGGTCATTTAAAAAGCTGTTTCCGTGTATTGACGATGATGTTCCATGATCTTTCGGAACGTGAACGGCAGGTGCTGTCGATTATCATTCAGGCTTATGTCATGAGCGCGGCTCCGGTTGGTTCGCGTTATATAGCGAAAAATTACAATCTCGGTCTTTCCGATGCGACCATAAGAAATGTTATGGCCGATCTTGAGGACGAGGGGTATATCAGCCAACCGCATACCTCTGCCGGCCGTGTTCCTACCGACAAAGGGTATCGTTATTATGTGGATCTCATTATGAGGGTTCAGCGTATTGATGAAGAGGAGAAAAGGCGGATAGACCGTAATTTTAAACTGCTGGATTACGACCCGAAAGATTCAGCGGATGTTCTCCAGGCGGTCGCAAAAGTGCTGGGAAGCATTTCTCGGCAATTGAGTGTTGTCATCTCGCCAAGGCTGTCAAACGCTGTATTCGAACGCCTGGATATGGTGCTTTTGAGTTCATCGAGAATAATGGTTATTCTATCCATCCAGTCGCTTTTTGTCAGGACCATTATCATGGAACTCAACCTCGAGGTATCCCGCCAGCAGATCGAAAATGTTATCGATTTACTTAACCGGAGGCTTTCGGGGCTGACTCTTTCGGAAATCCGGAACACCATCAGCCGGCGTCTGGCCGATTGCGATGAGGACAAGGCACTGCTGAACATGATCGTCCGGTCAGCCGGGAACCTCTTCGATGAATCGCCAGTTCTGGAACGGCTCTATATAGCCGGAGCTGAACATATCGTCAATCAGCCTGAATTCGATCAGCCCCAGAAAGTGCGTGACCTCATATACATGATCGAAGATAAAAGCCGTATGGCGGAACTTCTTGAAAAAGCAAGTGGGGTAACCCCCATCATGTCTTCAGGGTTGGATGTGAGCATTACCATAGGAAGGGAACATACAACATCTACTGCTGAGGATTTTACGGTAGTCGCGACACCTTATTATGTGGGGAATACAATGGGCAGGCTGGGTGTGCTTGGTCCGAAAAGAATGGATTACGAGCGTGTTGTTAGACTTGTCGATTATATGGCAGACAGGGTATCGCACTCGTTATCCTGAGCAGCAGTGACAAGAAACCAGTGACGAGTGCCGGGCAATAGATATCGTGTGGGGAGGCTCATAAGCCGGCTTGAGCGCAGCTCGGGCGTAGGTTAATTAAAACAAGCGTAGATATATGACAAAAAAAGCGCCAAAGCATAAAACAGAGCAAAAAGAGGATGTGGTGGTAGAAGAAGCCGGGAAGCAGTCCGAGGTTCTTGCTGCAAAGGTTGAGGAGCTTGAAGGCCGGTTGACTGATTCAAAACAGCAGGCGGGCAAACTGCGGGAGGAGCTTATGCGCAAGGCTGCCGAATTTGAGAATTTCCGTAAACAGAAAGAGCGCGAGGCTCAGATGGCGGGTTCCCGCACTCTCGAAAATATTATAAAGGAGCTGCTTCCTTTGGTGGATGATATCAACCGTATCGCTGATCACGTTCCTGAAGTTCTTGGGAAAGTTGAAGAGGCGCGTCCTTATGTTGACGGGGTCGAACTGTTGAAGAAAAATCTTTTAAAGTGGCTTGATGATAAAGGGGTCAGCAGAATCGAAGCTCTTGGAAAGACAATGGATGTCAATTTCCATGAGGCCATTACGCAGGTCGATCACCCGGATGCCGACCCGGAAACGGTTATCGAAGAGTATCAGGCCGGCTATGTTCTGGGCGACAAGATCCTTCGGCATACCAAGGTTGTTGTGGCGAAATAGGATGCATATTGGATTATTGAGATCGAGGCGCGCAACAAAACAGATAATACAAGGAGTAGTTGAGAAGAGATGAAGAGAGATTACTATGAGGTTCTCGGTATATCCCGATCGGCTTCGAAGGATGAGATAAAAAAAGCATACCGGAAGCTCGCCATGAAGTACCACCCGGATAAGAATCCGGGTGACAGAGAGGCCGAGGAGCACTTTAAAGAAGTGAACGAGGCATACGAGGTGCTGAGCAATGATGATAAACGGCGCCGTTATGACCAGTTCGGACATGCTGGCGTAGGCTCGTCCGCTTCCTCTCAAGGCGGGGCTTATGGCGGCGGGGCCGGTGATTTCGGCGATATCTTCAGTGCTTTCAATGACATGTTTGGAGGCGGTGCAAGGCCGAGCGGGGGTTCGCCATTTGGTTTTGAAGATGTTTTCGGAGGCGGAACCAGACGGTCGAGGGGATCGACCGGTATCCGGGGCAGTGATTTGAAAATTCGATTGAAGCTGACGCTGGAAGAGATTGCCAAAGGTGTTGAAAAAACGCTGAAAATCAAGAAACAGGTGCCTTGTGAAATGTGCGGCGGCACGGGTTCGAAAACAGGTGACCTCGAGATGTGTCCAACCTGTCAGGGAGCAGGGGAAGTCCGGCAGGCCTCGAAAACCATGTTCGGCCAGTTTGTGAATATAACCACATGTCCTACCTGCGGTGGCGAGGGCAAGGTCGTCAAGGACCGTTGTACTTCATGTCACGGGGAAGGCATCAAGCAGGGAGAGACTACCGTAAAGGTAAATATTCCTGCCGGGGTGGAAGACGGCAACTATCTTACCCTGAGAAGGCAGGGAAATGCCGGTCCCCGAGGAGGTTCTAACGGTGACCTGATCGTTGTTATTGAAGAGGTCCATCATAAGCTGTTCGTTCGCAGGGGGGACGATGTGATCTATAATCTTCCGCTCAGTTATCCTGACATGATACTCGGCACCAAGGTTGAAGTGCCGACGCTCGAAGGGCGTGTAAAGCTTACTGTTCCTCCGGGAACGCAGCCAAACACCATGCTGAGGATCAGTGGAAAGGGAATCGGACACCTCAAGTCTCCGGGCCGGGGGGATCATCTGGTGAAAGTAAATGTCTACATTCCCAAAGATCTTTCACACCGTGACAAGGAACTGCTCAGAGAGATGAAGAAATCGGATCACCTGGTGCCGGATGAAAAAGTGGACCATGAGAAAAGCTTTTTTGAAAAGGCACGTGACATTTTTGGATAATATATAGGGCACCTCTTAAGGGTACCTCTATTTATTGTCATGAAGCGGTTCAAGTGCAAGGCGAACGGAGCGCAGAAACCGGAGTGTACACGCGAGTACATGAGGATTTCGAGCACCGCTCAACG
>JANQGE010000020.1 GCA_028277485.1 Chlorobium sp. | reverse complement strand
GTGCCGTATTCAAAGCTTGCACACTTTGTCTACCGAACCGTTGCCATTACGTATACAAAGATGCTGAAACGGGATATCGAGATGTAAACCCTCACCCCCGCCACGATCAGCCGTCTGCACGGAGGAAGTTTTCTGCTGTTTCCCGGCAGGAAAGAGTGGGAGTTTGCTAATACTCTTCGATTCCCGATTCCGATACCGACGGCGAACCCCGATTTTCTCTCTTTCGGAGATCGGGGTCGGTATCGGGTTTCGGGGTCGAAACCTGATTCCGATTATCTTCTCACCTCCCCCCTTGCCACTTTTCCCTTCCTTTCCCGCGTGCGGCCTTGGCAATCCGTGAAAGCTGTTCAAGATGTTCGCGGTGTGCTTTTTCAATGGTTTCAGGAGTGCTTTCCATCGCAAGATCAAACAGCTCGACAAATTGTCTGAGCCGTTCCTCCTCGCTAAGCTGTTTAGTATAGGAGAGCCTCCACTCATTGAAACGTTTCATGTTTTCCCGTAGCCTGTCGATGTCCTGCCTCTTGCTTTTCATCGCATATTTTGAATTCTTGTCACTATGGTCGAATCGCCCAGAAAATCGGAAAGTTCACGGCAGTGTTCAAGAAGATACCGCCAGTCGATAGTTTCTTTCTGGAGGCCGATAACGGTTGCGATGTCGTCCCAGTCTTTCTGACGGGATGAAACCCGCTTTCTGCAGAATAAAATCCTCCACAGTACAGACTTTCATTGAAAGAGAGAAAAATCGTTTAACCTGGCTTCTCTTGATTGCCTGTTCTTCGAATGGCAGTTGTGCAAAAACCAGATCGATACGCACAGAGTCAATTGTAACCGGCAGAACGCTGGTTTCAGCTATGAACTGTATCGGATTTTCAGGGAGCAGCGCGGCAACGGGAGCTAACTGCTCAATAAAATCAGACCGGGTGTCCCCTGCCGGAACCGAGATTTTTATGTCGATATCAAACGTTTGTCTGGGGTTGCCGTAAATACTGTTGGCGATACCGCCAAAAATCATGTAGGGGACCTGCTGCTTGTCAAGCCAGTTGACAATGGTCTCAAGTGCAAGCAGCAACCTGTTTGTCATAAGCGTACCTTTTCAGCAATTTCTTCTCGGAACCAATACATGTTTATTTGCTTGGATTACAACTCAATATAGGGTTTTTAGAGTTCCCCTTCTTTCATACCCCACAGCTTGCTGCTCTAATTCCATCTATGCTTTCCCTGTCATTCCGCGCTTGATGCATAAAATCTCTCTCTTGTCATGCCGGACCCGATCCGGTGTCCATCTCTTACATGCTTGCTGCTTTACGTGTTGTGCCCGCCGGTTGTAGTAATAAGGGACGTCCCTTAGTTTCCGATCGACAGATCAGCAGGATTTTCGCGGTCACGGTGATATCCGTATATTTTACAAACAATAGCTTTCGACTACCCGATGAAAGGAGAACGGCATGACGGCGAAGATTGTCGAAACCATTCTGAAATATTATCCCGAAACGCAGGCGGTTTATCTGTTCGGTACTTACGGTACCGTTGATGAAAGACCTGAAAGCGATGTCGATATTGCATTGCTTCTGCCGCACAACAGCAGGATTGGCAATCTGCAGCTTGCCAAAAGCGACTGCCGGTTCGAGCTGGAGGAACTGTTTGAAAAGGAGGTTGACCTTCTCAACGTGCGAAAACTTTCAACGGTTTTTCAGAAGGAGGTCGTTATGAATGGACATTTGGTCTATAGCCGAACCCGGCATGTAGTAGATGAATTTGAAATGCTTACCCTGTCCTATTACCAGAAGCTCAATGAAGAAAGAGCTGAAATTCTTGAAGAGATTCAGAAAACCCGAAAAATTCTCTCATGATCGACGACGTTGTGCTGAACAAATCAGAAAGCATCGAGCGCTGCATAAAGCAGGTGGCAAAATACTATGCGATGCCTTCCGATATAGCATTCAATGAGGATTTTCTTCGTCAGGATGCAATTGCATTGAATCTCCAGAGAGCATGTGAACAGGCTATCGATCTTGCCAATCATATCATCAAAGCCCATAAATTTGGCCTCCCGAAAGAATCAAGGGAAAGTTTCGATATCCTTGCCAAAAATCATGTGATCAGCAAAGAACTGACCGAAAAGCTTCAGGCCATGGTTGGCTTCAGAAACACCCTTGTTCATCAGTACCAGAGTCTCGATATAGGTATTATGGTTGCCGTTATAGAGCATCGTCTGGTCGATTTTACCGACTTTACCGCCGCTATCATCAGGTTTGCGAAACCTGCGTCGTGATTAAAGGTGTTTTTTGTTTCTTGAGAAATAATTATCTATATTTCTATCGGCAGAAATAAAAATATGGAAAAACATGCAGCAGGTAAATCATACCTATGATCAACCGGACAGGCAAGAAGTGCTTGCCAAGGCATTGCTCAAGACGGCCATTTATCTTGGTATTACAAACGCAAAGCTTGGTCGTGTTCTCGGTCTGAGTCCCGCAACGATCAGCCGCCTTCATGGAGGGAAATACCTGTTGTCTGCCGGAAGAAAAGAGTGGGAATTAGCCGTGCTGCTGATTCGGCTGTTTCGATCACTCGATTCGATAACCGGGGGCTCGAAAGATACCGCCAGAACATGGCTGAACAGTCAGAATGATGCTTTTGCCGGGCGGAAACCGGTTGAACTGATTGAAACCGCAGAGGGACTTGTCCGTGTCGTCGCTTACCTGGACGCCAGCAGAGGTATCGTCTGAAGCCAGAGAAAGAAGCTGTACGGTATGGCGTATGGTTGAAGCCCAGTATGTCGTATCGACCATGAAGGTTGTCGATACGTCTGCCGAGCAGGAAGTCCTCGAAGAGATTCTCGAGGAAAGAAAACCTCCGGTTCCAAAAGAAGCTGCAGGGTTGCACTACCTGCTCTATACTCCGTTCCGGTACGAAACACTGTCGCCCCACGGCTCCCGTTTTCGTGCCATAGGAGATCCTGGAGTTTTTTACGGAGCGGAACGCGTCAAGACAGCCGCCGCAGAAACCGGTTACCACCGCTGGCGTTTTTTACAGGACTCGGCAGGGATCGACAGATTGCCGCCCGCCCAGTTTACTGCATTCACCGTTGCTGTCTCAGGAACCATGATTGATTTACGGCAATCTCCTTTCTCAAAAGATGCAGCATTATGGATGCATCCCTCGAATTACAGACCTACACAAGCGTTAGGGAGGATTGTTCGTAAGGCGGCGGTCTCAGCAATTTTCTACCAGTCCGTTCGTGATCCTGAACCTCATTTCTGTTGTGCTGTGTTGACACCAAAGGCATTTGTCTCGAAAGAGCCGGATTCCGGCATGCAGAACTGGGCGCTGACACTGTTGCCTGCCGAAGCGGTCTGGCAGCGGCAGGGAGGAGAAGCATTTTCGTTTAAAAGCTCGTTATGGAACTCACGTCAGTAAATGCTTTGTTCTGAACAGGTGTTGGCAGAAGCAACGGGAATCAATATTAAGGTTGTTTTTTTACATTGAATGTAAAGGATGATGACTAGGACATTTTATCAAACTGTCTGCTTTACGTTATGAATATCAATGTATTAAACGCAAAAAAACAGGTGATACGTGACATTGCCGCAAAGCATGGAGCGCGAAATGTGAGGGTTTTCGGCTCTGTTGCAAGAGGTGAACAGAGGAAGGCAAGCGATGTGGATTTCCTTGTTTCATTTGATCATGGGCGTACTTTGTTTGATCATGCCGCGTTGCTATATGAACTTGAGTCTCTGTTGCATTGTAACGTTGATGTCATCAGTGACCATGGGTTGAAACCTCGTTTTCGGCAGCGGGTGTACAAGGAGGCTATTTGCTTATGAGAAGTGACCGTGAAAAAGTACAAGATATCCTTGAAGCTGTTTCCAAAATTGAAAAATATGCGATGAAAGGTCGCAAAGCATTTGATTTGGTAGGGGGGACGTCGTTGATTAGCTTTAAAAGTGTGCTTGATCGTGACCTCTGCGTGCCTGTTTGTTCAGCAGAATGCCTGAACACTGGCAAACACAGCAAGCCTTAAGCCGAGAGATCGTCGAAGAGTCAACAGAATCACGCAAGCAGGGACGTTACACTGTTTCTATCCAAGAGGGAATTCGGTTTGGCGGGGCCTGGGATGATGGATATATGCAGCCTTTATGACTATGCACGATACGAATACTGACGGTTCAGCAAGAGCAGGGCGTTATATCAGACAGATGAGTGGCTATCGAGCAATAAAAGACGCTGTTCAAGTATCATTTCAACATTTGCTTTGATGAGATGCATACTCGTCCAATAACCTGCGGATCATCTTCTGATATTGCGTGTTATGTTTTTTTGCCTCGGTTTTAAAAAAATCAATGCTCGACTTGCTGAGAGCGATGGTAACCTTGACGGTCTCATCTTTCAGTGCAAGCTCTTCGGGTGAAGGAAGAAAATCCTCAA
>JANQGE010000064.1 GCA_028277485.1 Chlorobium sp. | reverse complement strand
TTCAGAAATCTTGACATAGGCCTCATAAACAACTGAAAATGCTTGACCCGAGCAAAAATACTTCGTAATTTGAAGTTTCCATTTTACGGAGGTTGCTCACATGCTTCAAAGCTATATTCCCTTTCTACCGAAAGGCGCTGAACCTATTAACCAGAAAGTCGCCATACACCGTCAAGATAATCAGATTGAGTTCTACACGGCCTCCGGCCCCATATACTCTTGCACGCAAAGTGATCGCTATGGAATTCGCCTTGCACAGGGGATCTTGATAAATCAGGGTTTGGCAACAAAAACTGAACTCGCCAGAGTTCTTGGCGTTACCCCAAAAACCGTTGGTCTAAATGCCGATATATATGAGCGGCATGGGGCCGCCGGGCTACTTACCAACAGAAGCAATCGGGGCCCATATAAGCTGGATGCCGAAAAGTGTCGCAACGTACAGAGAATTCTTGATTCTGGCGGCTCAGTTTGTGCAGCGGCCAGAGCCGTCGGTGTAACAGAAGGCACCATCCGGGCGGTTATCAAAAAGGGAAAGATTAAGCGGCCCACGCCCGGCGTTGATGATGGAAAGCCTGAAGCCAAACTCCCAACCACTTCGGAACGTTCATCTGAAGACAGCAGTTGCTCTGCCGGTATTGGCGTTAAACGCCATCTGGACCGGTCGCTCGCAAGGCAGGGTGAACTTTTCGAAGCTCCTCCGGTCTTCTCTCCAAGTGAAGGCGTACGGTATACAGGTGTGCTGCTTGCGCTGCCTATCTTGGCAAACCTGGGCCTGATGGATGCCGGTAAAAGCGTCTATGGGGCACTCCAGAAAGGTTTTTTCGGGCTTCGGTCTATTCTGCTTACCCTGGCCTTCATGGGGTTTTTGCGCATAAAAACACCCGAGCAACTGAAAGAGCACAGTCCCGGCGAGATGGGCATCCTGTTAGGGCTTGATCGGGTTCCGGAGGCCAAGACGCTGCGCAGAAAATTGAAAGATATGGGACTTCGCAACAAAGCCGGCGATTTCATATCCTTTTTTTCCAAACGCTGGGTTGAACAGGACAGGAGCGCCATCGGCTTCACGTACATCGATGGGCACGTACGGCCCTATCACGGGCGGAAGCACAAGTTGCCGAAGACCCACGTTGCCCGAAGGCGTCTTTGCATGCCTTCCACCACGGATTTCTGGGTGAACGACGCAAATAGCGAACCTTTGTTCTTTGTCACATCGGAAGCCAACGACAGCCTGCTATCGGTGATCAATGGAGAAGTGATTCCGGAGCTAAAAAAGCTTGCAGGCGAAGAGACGCGGGTGACCCTGATCTTTGACCGGGAAGGCTGGAGTCCCGATTCCTTCAAAAAATGGGCCGGTCAGGGAGTTGATGTGGTCACGTATCGCAAGGGCAACTACGCGCCGTGGCCCGAGGAATGGTTCACGGAGGTGGAAAGCCAGGTTCGTGATGTTCCGGTTAAATACCTCCTTGCCGAGTGCGGTGTCATGATCCGGAATAATTTCTGGGTGAAGGAAGTACGGCGGTTCTGTGAAAACGGGCATCAAACCGCGATTCTGACAACCCGCAAGAACCTCGACGCTGAGGAAGTTGCCCGGCGGATGTTCGCCCGGTGGAACCAGGAAAACTTTTTCCGATATATGCGAGCCGAGTTTGCCCTGGATCACCTTGTGACCGATGATGTCACTCCTGCCGATGTCGAGCGTATGGTGCCCAATCCGGAAAAAAAGGAAATCCGGAAAAAACGCGACCAACTGAAGCGAAAGCTTAGAAAACTCAGGGACGAGTATGCGGGAAAGGCGCTGAAAAACGATCAGGTCAAACGGCCCACCATGCGCGGATTTAACATCGCAAACCCAGGATGCAAAAAAAAGATCCTCGATCTTGAAACGCAGATCGATCAGATTGAGAAAGAGCTGAAGCCGATACCTGAAAAGGTTCCCCTCAAAATGTTACTATCGAAACATGAAATCGTCCGGCTCGAAACGGAACGGAAAATGTTGACTGATGCCATCAAAATGGTGTGCTACCGAGCCGAAACAGCTCTGTTGAACCTGGTGACTCCCCACTACAAGCGCTGCCGGGATGAAGGGCGCGCCTTCTTGAAAGCAGTTTTCAAGTTGCCCGGTGACATTGTCCCGGACGAAGAAAGGGGAGTGTTATCTGTTCGGTTCCATACAATGGCCAATCCTCGCTCCAACCGTGCGTTGAAAGAACTATGCAGTATCATTAACGAGCAGAAGTTTGTCTACCCGGGCACCAATATGAAGATGGAATTTGTCGTACCAGATGCGACAAATGAAATTACGTAATGTCCAGATCTCTGAA
>JANQGE010000047.1 GCA_028277485.1 Chlorobium sp. | reverse complement strand
CTAGTGTCAAGTCAATCATCAATCGTCGGATAAAGGTGTAACAGCTTGATGCGTGCCTTTTCTGTTGTGAAGCGCCAGTTTATCGTTGCGTCCTTGTTATTTCGTTCTGCCTCCCATGCTGTTACTTGACGTTTTACTTCTCTCATGCTGTCAAGACGTCGGTTCAAGCATTGTGTGGACAAGACCCGCAATTCTATCTCTGCCATGCTTGGGTGTATAGACAAACACAAACCGATCAAGCAATGTTTTGGCCTTTACAGGCTTGAGCGTTTCGTAGAGTGAACCGGCTTCGTGCGTATTGAGATTGTCCATCACCAAGGTTATCTGCCCGGCATGCTGATAGTGCTTGGCTATTTCTTCGACAAACCATGCCCAGTCTTGCTTCGTTCTCTGTTCCGTTACCCGAACGAGTCGTTTACCATAAATTCATAAACTCTCATAAAAAAGAGACTCCATTCTATCAAAGTGGTTGGCGTTATCATGTAAAAGGGCCTTACTCTTTGAGGACGCCATGCTTTTCATGCAGTAATGTTACGATAATATAGCCATTTCGTGAGAAAGTGTACCCCGTTCGTCCCCCATGGTGGTTGAACGGGGTTAACTTTTATTGCGAGATTTCCATCGTTGTTGCTCGTCAATTTCTGATGTTTAGCTCGATCGATGTCTCTGACTCTCCCCATATCCTTTCTGATGACAGAATCATAACTGCGATCCGGGCAATCGTCCGTCAGGAGCTTGCCCGGGCTTTGGATGTTCAGCAAAAAGACAAGTGACTGTCGATGAAGCAGCGGAGATGCTGAGTCTTGCCGTTCCCACGATGTATAAGCTGGTCAATCAGAACAAGATTCCATTTATGAAGAAGAACCAAGCGCTTGTATTTTCTCTGTGGTTTGAGCCCGAAAAACTGATTAAGCTTATTCTGGAGTGTGCAGTAACTGCTTTTTTGTGAGTATGGATAAAAATACCTATACTTATTTTATTTGTATGGTATAAATATCCGCTGTTCTATGACTCAGAAAGCCACTGCAACTGATAAAGCTATAACGATCATCCTGAAGCAAGGCGGGATAATCCGTACTCAGGAAGCGATAAAGCAGGGAATCCATCCCAGAACCCTTTACCAGCTTCGGGATAGCGGAGAGCTTGAACAGCTTTCCCGAGGTGTTTACAAGCTTAGAGAAGGAACGCCGCTTGAACATCCTGATATTGTAACAGTTGCCATAAGAGTGCCAAAAGGGGTCGTCTGCCTTGTTTCAGCTCTTTCATTTCATGAGATGACCACCCAGGTTCCTCATGCTGTTTCCATTGCGCTCGAAAAAGGCGCCGAACAACCAAGAGTTGATTTCCCGCCGGTTACCGTTTTTCGCTTTTCTTCTAAATGCTTTTCTGCAGGCGTTGAAGTTCATATGCTTGATGGCGTTCCGGTGAGAATCTACAGTCCCGAAAAGACCCTTGCTGATTGTTTCAAATTTCGCAATAACATTGGTATGGATGTAGTGCTTGAAGCGCTGAAACTGTATCAGCAAAGAAAGCAGAAAAACCTAAATGCCCTTATGGATCATGCAAAGACGTGTCGTGTAGCATCAGTCATAAGGCCTTACCTTGAAGCGACGCTATGACAGCAAAACCGGTCAAGAATATTGGGGCTTCCGTGAGGCGGCGTCTGTTGAACAAAGCCCGTGAAGAAGGGAGAGGGCTTCAGGAACTGATGCAATATTATGCCATGGAGCGGTTTCTGTACCGCTTGTCCGTTTCTCCTTACGCAGATCAGCTTGTTCTCAAAGGTGCTCTTCTGCTCAGGGTATGGCAGGCGCCATTGGCAAGACCAACTATGGACATTGATATGCTTGGTCGTCTCAGCAATGATGAACAGAGCATTCCGGGTATTATCAGGGAGATTCTCGCTGTAGAGCATTGTGAGGATGGCATTGTTTTTGACCCTGCCTCAATTTCTGTTGAACCGATAACAGAAGGTGCCGAATACAAGGGTCAAAGAGTAAAGTTTCGAGGTGAGCTGGATGCAGCCCGTATCATCATACAGATTGATCTTGGTTTTGGAGACCGGGTTTATCCTGATCCATCAAAACAGAGATTACCTTCTTTGCTGGATTTTCCTGAAGCAGAGCTGTATTGTTACAGTCGGGAAAGTGTAATAGCTGAAAAGTTCGAGGCCATGATCAAACTTGGTATCCTGAACAGCAGAATGAAGGACTTTTACGATATCTGGATGCTTTCCAGACAGTATGATTTTCACGGAGACAGCCTTTGTGAAGCCATGAGACAGACGTTAAAACAGCGAGGAACAGAACTTGCTATGCCTGTGGCTGCTTTTTCGAGTGATTTCATTGCTGCAAAACAAGTGCAATGGAATGCCTTCAGGAAACGGATTCCTAATGAATATGCTCCTGACAAGTTCGACGAGGTTGTGCAACAGTTACAGGTATTCCTGGCTCCTGTTATGGAGGCAATCAGTGCAAAAAAGAGGTTTGTGGATATTTGGATGGCTCCTGATTCATGGCAGAAAAGTCATGAATAGCCAGAGAAATGGACGTGCTTGTTGTTGATTGTTTTTGATAAAATTTTTGTTACGCGACTGTTACACGAAAATCTACTGTCCTGTTCATAGCATTCCGGTAAGTCATTACCAATAAAAGTTATGTACACTTTCTGCTTAAAAGACCGCAACCTTGACTTTATCAAGGTAACGAAAGCTCATTATAAGCAACCTACAGCATCAATTGTTCATGAGGGCACCTCTATTAATTGTCGTGAGCGCCTTGAGTACAAGGCAGACGGAGCGCAGAAACCGGAGTGTACACGCGAGTACATGAGGATTTCGAGCACCGGCTAACGACGTA
>JANQGE010000030.1 GCA_028277485.1 Chlorobium sp. | reverse complement strand
GTTTGAATCTTCGGGGGTGGTGCCCATCCAGAGGTAAAATACCAGCGAGACGGCGAAGGTGACAACGATCAGGATCGCTGTGAATATTCCCTGTTTCATACAGACAACTAATCAACTGTTAACAAAATTTCCTTAAAGACACCCCTATGTTAAATTGTTGTGCACCCTGATTACTTCTCGTTGGTCGGATAGAAGAGGGTTTTTGCGCCCCGTGTCCGCCTCGCATCCCGATAGAATCGGGACTCACGTACAGAGGCACTCTTTAAAAACGGCGCCCATAAAGATGGGCGCCGGTGACACACATACATCATCCTGCATCACAATAGATTCCCGAATTTCACCCCGACATAAAATGTCCGCGGGGTCATGGGACCATACACATACCCCGGATCACGATCGATGGTTTCATCAAAATCATCCTGGTATGAATTGAAGATGTTCTTCACACCACCATACAACTGAAAACCTGCATCGTCAAAAGGTATGGTATACCGAACCCTCAGACCTGCATCAAAAAACGCATCGCTCTTGCGCAGTTCCCCCGCATCCGGATCGGGAATGGTAGGGCCGTAATAGGGCACCAGCATCTCTCCCGTATAGTTACCGGTAAGCGATATACCAAGCTTGTCAACCGGTTCCCAGTCAACGGTAATAAAACCATAGGTATCCGGTGTCCTGAAAAACTCTTTTTCATCGAAATCCTGCGGCTCGTCATATTCACTGGACTGTATCGTAAAACCGGCTTTTACCCCAAACACATCCGAGGGAATAACGTACGCCTCGAGGTTGACCCCCTGCACGGTAGCGCCGTCGGCATTGTACCGCGTATAGACAACATCGCCTGCTGCATCGGGTGTCCCGATGTCAATCGCAAAAGGATCATTGAGTTCGGTGTAAAAACCTTCTGCAAGAAAACCGAAATCCACACCATCAACCATGGTATCGAAGTCCATCGACACCATATAGCTTCTGCTGGTCTCTTCGACAAGGTCAGGGGCATTGATATGAATGATCCTCCTTGAACCGGAAGATTCGATATGCAGATCCTCGTCAAAGATCTGTGGTGCCCGGTAACCCTCTGCATAGCTCAGCCGGCCTTGCAGATCATCACTGAAGGCCCACAGCACAGTGGCCCTGGGAAGCAGAATGTCATCCGACACATCAGCATCAGGGGTAATCTCGTTGGAGATATCATAGTTATCCCAGCGAAGACCTAAGGTCGCCTTGAGCTTGTTCCATGTATACTGGTACTCACCAAAGATTCCGAGAATGTCACTCTCCTGATCAGCCACAGGCGTGTTCGGCAAGTGAGTGCCTGCATCGACATCAAAGTAACCGAGTTTTTTATCATCGAGCCATTCACGGTTGTTTTCTACGCCCGCAATAATTTGAGAAGGACCGAAAACCGCCTTGTACTGAGCACCCATCTGCAGAACAAGGTTATCCGTATGGCCGTATGCATCAAGCTGCCGCTCGGCACCATAGTATGCATCACGATCGATATGCTGCGTTGAAACGTAGAGCGACAGCTTGTCATAATCCCTGAAATACTGATCATAGGTAACCGCACCATTGACGATCCGCTGCTGAATCGACTCTGCAATGTCAGCCTCGTGCTCTATCGTATCAAACTTGTTGCCGCCGCGGCGGTCTTCATTGATGGTAAAGAAGTCAACGGTAAGCTCACCCCGGTCTCCGATTCTCCTGAAAGCACGAAGCCCAACGGTAGTATTGTCAATTTCCGGCAACTCGGAAAAACCGTCATTATTGGCATCGAACCAGTCCCGGCTCTTATAAAAGCCAAACACGGTCATCCCCATTTTCTTGTCCGAGGAAACCACCGATGCATTGAGGTTCGCAGTGTAATCAATGGCGGAATCATTGAAATCATCATCGCCAACCCCGACCCACCCGGAAGAACCGGAAAATTCCCAGCTATTGACGACGGGGTCTTTCAGGATCAGGTTAACTGTTCCGCCGATAGCATTGCTCCCATAAAGAGCCGATCCACCGCCGCGCACAACCTCGATACGGTCGATCATGTTTACCGGCAGGAGTTCCAGACCATACACCCCGGCAACCGCGCTGAACACCGCACGCCCGTTGATAAGAATCTGTGAATACGGTCCTTCCAGACCATTCATGCGGAGCTGGTTAAAACTGCAGTTCTGACAATTATTTTCCATACGCAGTCCCGTCGCGAAATTCAGACCTTCGCTAACTGTTGCTGCTTGAACCACTTCGGTCAGCTCTCTCGCTGACACCGTCGATACAATGACTGGCGACTCCTTGCGCGGCACCTCGTCTCTCGTGCCGGTAACCACGATCTCACTGCCCCGCAGTGCGCTGGAAGCAAGAACGAAGTCAACCGATACTGTTTGTCCGGACTCGACAGCCACATTTTTCTGCGTGGCCCCGTAGCCCAAGGCACGGACTTGAATGATTCTGGAACCGGAAGGAATGCCGGTCAGCGTGTAGTTTCCGTCTCTATCAGCCGCTATGCCGATAGTTGTCCCTTTCACCGTGACATTGGCATAGGGAACCGGTTCCCCATCGCTTGTAACCCTGCCCGTAATGGTCTCCGCAAAAGCTGCCTGCCCACAAAAAACAAGCATAAGCAAGAGTGCGGATACAAAGCTCAATCCCTTACTTTTAACCATGGCATTTGTGTGTTTTGTTTGAATTTGTCTTTATATAGGTAACTATTTAAACCAAGTCCAAATAAACAAAAAAAATCTGAATCAAAAAACTCTTCGGCATTTCACCGGTCCGGTTCTGTTCAAAATAATTCATGAACCTGCTGTTTCAAGAAAAGCTTCTCGCCTGGCCGCTTTGAGGCTGGGCAAATTTCAACGAGCAGGAACAGCAGAAACAAGAGTAAAACATTTCGAATAATTACATCTTATTTAGACAAGATAAAAACAATTGATTTATATTATCATTGAAAAATCCCGGTAACACCAAAAACACAACCAAACATGCATCACGTGGATTTCCCGAAGCACAGTCTCATACTGCTCATGTGCTTTATCTGGCTCGGAGCCTGCAACACCCAAAACACCGAAACCGCGAAACCGCAGAAAAGTTCTGAAAAAAAAATCGGCGTCCTGCTGATCAGCCACGGCTCGCATTCGGAAACCTGGCGCAACACCTTTGTGAAGCTCGAGAACAATGTCAGGGACAGAATACTCGGAGACGGAAAAATATCCGGAACAAAATCCGCTTTCATGGAATACACCGAACCTTCGATTGCCACGCGTCTTAAAGAATTCGACCTGGAGAACTATTCCGATGTCATCATCGTTCCTTTGCTGCTCACGGTCAGCTCCCATTCTTTCGACGACATTCCGACCATCGTCGGCCTCAAGGAAAACCCGGAATCAATTGAAATGCTCAAACTCGAAAACATCGAGCGATACACCCCACAGGCAAACGTGCACATTGCTCCCCTGCTCGACTTCAGCGAGGTCCTGCAGAAAAACACGCTGCGAAGAGCACGTGAGCTTTCAAAAAACCCCGAGGATGAAGGTCTTGTTCTGATCGGATATGGCTCAGAACCGTATGAAAGAGAGTGGACCGAACTGTTCAACAAAGTCGCTGAACACGTTGAAAAACAGACAGGTATCGATGAATACTCGATCGGATGGTGTGGTCACATCGTTCGTTACGCCCCTGATTCGACAACGACCGCAATCAGGCGAATTCTTGAAAAGAAAAACACCGCGATTGTTATTCCTGCTCTTGTTGCGCTCGACGAGAATTTCCAGATAAGGATCATCGGAGGCGGCATAGAAAAAATAAAGGATCACAAAACAAGAGTTCGTTACAAACCCGACGCTATTCTTCCGGACCCGGACATCGAACAATGGGTTGTCGATATCGCAGGACAGTACTCGAACAATATCCTTAACGAAAAAGCCAACTGAAGTTGTATGCGTAAATCATCCGGAGAAAGCCTCAGAAAAATCAATAATATACTGCATCGGGACTTTGGCTACTTTTTTGCTTCGCTGATCATTGCGTATTCGCTGTCAGGGATTGCTCTTAACCATATCGATGATTGGAATCCTGATTTTATCATCAGTAAAGAAGAAATAACCCTCGAGAATCGCTACCAGCGCCACGAGATCACCCACGATCTGATCAAGAAGTTCAGTTCCCTGGTCGGAGAAACATCGTACAGGCTCTATGACTTTCCTTCATCCCGTCAAGTCAAGATATACTATAAGGATGCAACCCTGATGATCAACTTGGAAAACGGCAGCGGTACGTACGAAAAAATCTCCAGGCGCCCGCTGTTCTACCAGGTCAATGTGCTTCACCGCAACACCGTGAAGTGGTGGAAGTGGATTTCGGATCTTTTTGCTGTTACACTGATCATCATAACCATTACCGGAATAATGATGCTGCGAGGCAGCAAGGGGTTTTCAGGCAGAGGTAAATGGCTTATCGGCGCAGGCCTCGCTCCTCCTCTGATTGCGATAGCCGTCCAGCAGTTGTAGGAGGGCACCGCGCCCAACGAAGGAAAGTGCTGTGTGTTAGGTAAAAAATAATCGGAAATCGGGGTCGAAAGAACAGTGACGAGTGACGGGTCAAAAAGGGGAAAGTTGGCAGTAGCCAGTAGGCAAAGGGAGTGATGGGTAAGGGAAGAAAAAGAGTTAGGGGAAAGAAAAATCGATTCCCGATTCCGATACCGACGGCGAATTCCGATTTTCTCTCTGTCGGAAATCGGGGTCGGGTGTTCGGACTCCCATGAATCAGGTTAAATAGAGGTACCTTAAAGAAGGGCACCTCTATTAAAGGCACCTCTAAAAAGTGTCATGAGCGAGCAAAGTGTAAGGCGGACGGAGCGGAAAAACCGGAGTGTACATAGAGTACATGAGGATTTCGAGCACTGGCCAACGAAGTAATCAGGGTGCGCAATAAATTAATAGAGGTGCCCAGAAAAATTTGTCAAACAACATGATACATCCCTCCCGGACAATTTCACGTTTTTACCCGACCGTTATCCTGGCGCTCCTGGTCCTTGTCTTTGGCTGCAGCCCTGTACAGGAACCTGCCCCGCAAAAGCAAACAAAGGAAAAGAAAATCGGAGTGCTTCTCCTCAATCACGGCTCCCGTTCGGAACGGTGGAGGCAAAACCTGGTTGAACTGGAAGAGAATGTTTCGGAAACCATCCTCGGCATCGAAGGAGTGAACGGCATAAGGACCGTCTTCATGGAACACGCGGAGCCATCGATCGCCGAAGGACTCAAGGCATTTGACCGTGAAGGGTACAGCGATATTGTCGTTATCCCTATCTTTCTGACCATCGGTATACACATGTTTGACGACATCCCTACGATTATCGGGAAAAAAGAAAACCCGGCCTCTCTTGAAAAACTGAAACTCGAAAACATCGAGAGGTACCGTCCGTCTGCAAGGACATATCTTGCACCGCCTCTGGACTTTTCAGACCTTCTGAAAAAAAATGTTCTGAGAAGAACCATGACACTTTCCTCCGACCCAAAAGAAGAGGGCCTGGTACTTGTCGGCTACGGCTCGTCGGTTTTCGATGAGCAGTGGACAGATCTCTTTCAGGATGTCGGCGCACATGTCAGCCTTGAAACAGGCATCACGGATCATACCACAGCATGGTGCGGCCATATCGCCCATTACAGCCCGGACTCAACCACGGCCGCGGTCAACCGTATTCTCGAGAAGAAAAAGAGGGCTATCGTCGTCCCGCTTCTGGTATCGAGCAGCGAAACATTCCAGATCGACATCATTGGAAACGGAATTGCAGCAATAAAAGATCACCTCACAAGGGTTCGCTACAAACCCGACGCCATCCTCCCCGACCCCGCTCTCGAACAGTGGGTGATCCGTGTAGCAAAAAAGTATGCCGCAAGGATCCAAGCTGAAACCGAACCCTGAAAAATGGAAACTTCTGTTAATTTGTTACGTCACTTGTTACTTTAAAAAAATCGGGGTCGGATTGAAATTAGGGCACCTCTATTAATTGTCGTGAGCGGTTCAAGTGCAAGGCAAATAATGTTGAATCGTTGATTTGTGAAGAACGAAAAAAACAGCGCAGTTTTTTATAGGGCTGCGGTTAAGCGAATGTCCTATGTTTCGATACCGATTCCGACGGCGAATCCCGAAAGAGGAGTCATCGGGCAGTAGGCAAAGGGACATTTTTTGACTTTTTCCTTTTAGATTTTGACTTGTCACTCGTCACTGGTCACTTGTTACTTTTTCACGACAACCAATAGAGGTACCCAACAGGCAAACAAACGTGCATACACACACACTGAAACATTGGCAGCACAGTCACCATTTCTCTATAAAAAATGAGAAAGGAGAGCAGCGAACACAATATGTCCTTATACTTACAGCCGTAACAATGGTGGCAGAAATAATCGCCGGAAGTGTTTACGGCTCGATGGCTCTTCTTGCCGACGGCTGGCACATGGGCACCCACGTTGCCGCATTTTTCATAACCATTTATGCATATCGCTACGCCAAGAAATATGAAAACAACCCCGCTTTTACGTTTGGCACCGGCAAAGTAACCGTATTGGGCGGCTTTTCGAGTGCTGTCGCTCTGGCTGTGGTAGCCCTGGTGATGGTAGTGGAATCCCTGGAAAGAATCATGAATCCCGAGACCATCCATTTCAATCAGGCTATTGCAGTAGCAGGAATTGGCTTACTTGTCAACATAATAAGTGCTTTCATGCTGCGGGATGAACGCGGCCACTCCCACCATCACGACCACGATCACCATCACCACGACCACAACCTCCGCGCGGCCTATATGCACGTTCTTGCCGATGCCATGACCTCCTTGCTTGCCATTTTCGCTCTTCTGGCAGGAAAATATATTGGCTGGAACTGGCTCGATCCGGTCATGGGCATCGTAGGCGCTGCGGTCATCACTCGCTGGTCATACGGGCTGCTCAAGGAAACCGGTCCGATATTGCTCGATGCCAGCATCGAAGAAGAATATCAGCAGGCAATCAAAGCTGCTATAGAAAAAGATTCCGATAATAGAATTTCTGATATCCACGTATGGAAGGTGGGGGCAAACCACTATGCCGCAATAATTTCATTGGTAACCCACTTCCCCAATACCATAGAACATTACAAAAGCCTCTTGAGCGATTTCAATAGACTATCTCATGTTACCATTGAAGTTCAGGAGTGCAAGGATAAGCCGTGTGTCATACCCGAGCAGTCGGCAAGGGAAAATCAGTAAGCGGTTTGGCATAAAAAAACCCTGGCGAACTGCCCGCGGCTCACCAGGGTTGCAGCAACACAAGGGAAGAACAGTTACAAATCCACTCTTACCCCTGCAAGAAACTCTGTTCCGTCGATATCATATTCATCTTCAATGTCCTCTTCGCCGAAAATATTGTCGATCTTAACGAACACTTCGGCATGCTCACCGAACTCTTTTGCGATGGTCGCACTCCAGACCCAGAAATCATCGAGTCTTTCCGTGTTATCATCGTCATCCCAACGCTTACCGGTATATGACGATTCTACATGCATACGGATATCGGTTGCCGGAATCCTGAAATCAACACCGGCAAAAAGCTTGTGATCAGGCCTGTGCGCCAACTCTTTTCCGGTGTCGTTATCTTCCGTATCAAGCAGGGTATACCCGAGCTTTGCCGAAAGGTCGTCAGTCAAGCGGGCGCCAAGATTGACTTCGATTCCCTGGGTAGTGGCGTCCTCGACATTTTCCCAGTACATTCCCCATGGCGGAGGTCCCCTGCGGACAATCCGGGTAGCAATGAGATCTTCAAGCTCATTTCTGAAAAACGATACCTTGGCGGTTACGTCTTTGCTGAATGCATAGTCAACACCGGCCTGGTAACCGACGGATTTCTCGGGTTCCAGGTCTGGATTTGCATGCAGCAAATAAGGCCCCATCCTGAAGTCTCCATACAACTTCAAAAGCGATGGCGCCTTGAAAGCTGTGCCGACCGATGCCCTGAAGGTTAAATCATCGGAAGCCTTGTACATAAGACTGGCTTTCGGATTGATCTCCTCGCCCCATTTCTCATGTGAATCAAGCCTGGCTCCGAAAACCAGGACAACCGGCGAAAGATCGATCTCGTCCTGAAGGTAGAAGCTGTGCAGGACTTGATCAAGATAAAGCGATTTGCCATCATCGTCCCGCTCTTCCTGCCAAAGCTCATACCCGGCGCTTACCAAATGTCTTTCGAACAGCAGCCTGGAGTAACCGACTTCCAGCTCATAATTATCCAGCACATAATCGGTGCTCCTGTCCTCCGTCCAATGCTGGTATTCAAAAAACGAACCCCTGACTCTGGCCGTCGAGTATTCATCCGGCTGCCACTTGAAGAGGGCGTTGAGACCGTACCTTTCCTGGAATCTTTCATCCTCCGTCATTTCCTGGTAGGAGTAATAGGGCTTGACATCAAGATCCATTTTATCGGACAGGTTGAATGAAACCGTTCCCTGCACAATATGTTCGGTGTAAGGATCGTAGTCTTCATCGATACCCTCAGATTCGCGGAAGGTATAGTTTACCTGCGCACCGACATGTTCAGACCCGGTTCCGGCTGAAATGGTCCCGATGGTGGTGCTGCGGGTACCCATCGCCAGCGAACCGGAAAACTCGGGTTTGTCGGGTGCACCCCGGGTAATAATGTTGATCACCCCGCCCATGGCGTCACTGCCGTAAAGGGCAGATGCCGGTCCTTTGACGATTTCTATTCTCTCGATCATCTCGATGGATATCTGCTGGAGATCGATGGCATTCTGGTGCCCCCCGAGAATCCGCTGCCCGTCGATCAGCACCAGGGTATGCCGCAGTTCAAGTCCCTGGATGCTCACATGACCTTTGTCCCCGTAGGAACCGGAGTTCGCCTCGACAACAAGCCCGGTTGTCTTTTCAAGAGCCTCCTGAACCGTACGGACATTTCTTTCAAGCAGTTCCTCACGGGTAATCACCTCTGCGGCAACCGGCACATCTCCCAGGGTGTGCGGCGTTTTTGTCGCACTCACCACAATCTTGTCGAGTGCCGCCTTGTCCGGTCCGGCCTGAACATCCCGGACAGGCCCTGCCGCAAGAACCGCCGCCATCAGCAGTACAGCACCGTTCCTGATTTTGATATGTAACTTCATAGATTACTCCAATGCGCCAAGCTTTCCTCCGGTAATCCGGTCGTCAGCTTTTTTATTGTTCCTGTTGAGCTCTGCCTGCACAGTCGCCGTGTTTCGTCTGGGGAAAGCGTTTTTTCTCACGCTTCTCAATCTGAACAACCCTGGAATCATGAATAGTGATAATGATTTCCCCATACGCTATGTTCCTCAAGCATTGCAGCACCTCTTCCAAGATGAAAGAATCCTGACTGCTGCTATCGTCCTTGCTCATTGTCTTCCCTTGAATGGTATTGATGGCATTGAACACCGGGCACCTCCTGTTTTCATCAATGATCATGCCCCGATCCATGCTGGTGCCTCAGCTCAGGATCGAACTGTTCCCAAAACCAGTCGGAAACCACTCTCAACGTCCCTTCAGGCAAATCCATTGCCGGCATGAGCCCGAAACGCTCAATCGCTTGCGGACGGCACTTCGACATTGCCGGATCGGGACTCTGCATGAAGGTTACCATATGCTCTACAGCCTCTTCCTTATCGGTAAACGCTTCACGGTAATGCATTGCGATACCCTTTACCGGCGGGCCGAACTTTGGAGGCGGCCCCAGAGAGTGGCACATTTTGCAGTACCGATTATAGAGCTGCTCTCCGTCCATCACTTCCGCTGCAGTTTCCCGCACACCTTCATGACCGGGACCTTGTTGCGGTGAGCCGCATCCATCCAATACTGCAAGGCAGATAACCGATACTGCAAACAACACATGCCTCTCAACCAGCCTGTTTTTCATAGACAACTACCCCGATTCATTACAAATTCATACTCAGACCACCGTAGATAAAGGTGCCGCTGCTTCCGGGACCGTATACGTTCCCGTATCCATCGGTCACTTCTTCATCGAAAAGGTTGTCGACACCCGTGTAGAGACGAACTCTGTCCGTCAGGGACTTTGAAGCGTACACATTGACAATGGAATAGGTGTCCGTCTTGACATCCGGAGTCGTGTACTGGCTGCCGGTGGTCACGAGCCTGATATTGCCCGAAAACCCGATCGACGGGTTGCTGTATGACAATTTCACTACGTTGGAAACATCAGGCACATAAAGCAGCTCCTCACCGGTAGTCTTGTTTTCCCCTTCGAGCAGTGTCAGCTCATCGGCAAGGAACAACCCATAACCAAGCTTTAACCCGACATTCAGTTCGACCCCCTGCGTCATGGCCTCGGCGATATTTCGTACTTCATTGACCGGAATCTTCGGCTTCTTTCCTTCGTATCGGCCGGTAAATACTTCGGCGATCATGTCATCGACATCATTTCTGAACGCGGTCAGACCCACGGTGAGGACGCCATAATCAATATCAGCTCCGACCTCCCATGTTCGGGATGTTTCGGGATCGAGGTCCGGATTCGGAATAAGGATTCTTCTGATAGTATAAGGAGAGCCCGAATACAACTCAAATGCCGACGGTGCACGGAAACCTTCTCCATATGCTCCCCTCAAACGCAGATAATCGTTGAATCGGTACGCCACGCTTACCCTGGGGCTGTATACCGATCCGAAATCCGAATGGTCGTCAAACCGCAGCCCGAGAATTGCATTGAGCCTGTCGGTGACGGTCAACTCATCCTGCAGAAAGACCCCCAGGTTGTCGATTTCACTCTTGACGCCATCCTCTTTTCGCTCCTCGGTGCGGTATTCGATGCCGGCCGTAAGCTTATGCCGGTCAAGGATCAAACCTGTCCAGCGCCCCTCAAACTGATCGGTGGCTTGATCGACATTATGGATCTCAGGTTTGGATCCGTCTGTCGGCGTCAAACTGACCCGCCAGTCATACTCTGAACGATAGGCACGCAACAGAAGGCTGGAATTTGGGGTAAGCCCGCTCCGGAACTCTACCCTGCCGGTAAACCTCTCGGATTCGTTGTGCCAGTCATTTTCCTTTTTCCTTTTCGGACGAATCCCTTCCCGCTCGGCATCAGCGTAGGTCACGCCGAAAGTTACATCGGCATTGTCTCCCGCCTGCCATATCAGGTTTGCCGCTCCGGCTACAATCTCCTTGTCATCGCCATCGGTTTTCCAGTCTTCCGTATCGAAATCAAACCTGCCTTTATCGACAAAGGAACCGGCAATCACATAACCCAATGACCCGGAACTCCCGCTGACTCCGGCGTCGAATCCCGTGTTCTCGGCTTCGCCGTGTCGGCTCTCCCCATATTGGGCGCTCACCCAGGCCTCTACCTCATCAGTCGGCTTTCTGGTTATGACGTTGATCACGCCGCCGATAGCGTCGCTGCCGTAAAGCGCCGAACCCGGACCCCTGACGATTTCGATGCGTTCAATCAGGCCGGCAGGTACTTCTCCCATGTCAACCTTATCCTGAAAGCCCGAAGGCAGTCTCATACCGTCAATCATCACAAGGGTGTTACTGCTGTTGAGACCGCGCAAGCGTGCAGTGCTCATCCGTCCGCTGACCGGCTCAAGATTCACGCTCTGTGCTTCGGTCAGCACCTGGTGCAGTGTCTCCACTCCCATTTCTGAAATTTCTTCACGGGTTATGACTTCTATAGCCGCCGGAATTTCTTTTACCGGTGTCTCGGAAAGCGTTGCGGTTACCACCACTTCATCCATGCGATGATGCTGAGTCGTTTCACCGGCATGCACCAAAGCAGAACAGCCTACCGCCAGGACCACAAAACTGCAAAGTTTCTTCATTATGGCATCTCAATTTCTCATTCTGAAATCTGAACTAATTTTAATTTGTCTAAATAACGATAAATTTGTAATTATTAAAAATTTTTTCATCGCTCCGATAAACAAACTGCTTCTCTGCATGTGGTATTTTTTTGAGGCCGGCGGACCCATGATGTACCCGCTTCTTATCTGTTCCATCCTGACCGTTGCATACACCATTGAAAGAAGCTTTCATTTTTTCAGGGCAGGAAGATCGGCCGATGTTCCCCAAGTCATTCATGATCTTATCGAAAAAGAGCAGTTTGATCAAGCACTACGGTTAGCCGAAACGTCCCCCGGACCCGTGTCAGCAGTACTTGCCAAAGGGCTCATGCATGCCGGGGAGAAAAAGGAATTCATCGAGGAAGAGATCACTCTTGAAGGAACAACAGAAATAAAAAGGCTCAGCAAACACTTGCACCTGATTGAGCTGATAAGCAGAATCGCACCTCTCATGGGACTGCTCGGCACAGTTCTCGGCATGGTCAATGCATTTCAGCAGGTCGCTCAGGCAAACAGTTCAGTCGACCCTTCCATGCTGGCAGGAGGAATCTGGGAAGCGCTGATAACGACCGCGGCAGGCCTCGGAGTCGCCATTCCGTCAATGATCGTGCATCATCTGCTCGAGGAGAAAGTGCAGTCGTTTGCCTTCCTGATGAAGTACTACGGCTCGGAAGCCATAAAACACCTTGAAAAATAGTCATGCTGGAATTCGAAAAACCAGTTGCAAAAAAGACATGGCTCGATCTTGCGCCAATGATTGACGTGGTTTTTCTTCTGCTGATTTTTTTTATGCTCACCTCGATCTACGCAAAGCCGATGATGCCGGTCAGTCTCCCGGAATCAGAAACTTCGATCATTCAGGAAGAGCCTGAAATCACTCTGGGTATCAGCAGCGACGGCTCCCTGTCACTTAACGGGCAGAACATCGCCATCGACCAGTTGTATGATCAACTCTCACCTCTTTTGCTTGGACGTCTCGAGAAAAACATACGACTGATAGCCGACAAGCGGATTGAGTTTGGTTTGGTCATCAGCGTCATGGACATTGCAAAGCAGGCGGGCGCAGATAATATTGCCGTAGTAACCGAGAAAAAGGTGTCTTATGAACAATAAACAGATCAACATCTTCTCGTTTGCGGTTGCATTTGTTATCCATTCCGCATTGCTGCTGTTCAAGGCGCCTGCTTTTCAAAGCCATGCCCAAAGCTCTTTTAGAGCAATCAACCTCAGCCTGGAAACAATACCGGCAAACAATGCGGCCGCTCAACAGGAAGAACCGGTTTGCCCACCCAAAAAACCGGAGAAACCGTCGGTTTCTCCCAAAAAACAGAAACCATACAAAAAGGATACCGCAGACGAGCAAACCATCTATCCAATAAATGCCGAAAACCGGTTTCAGGAGGAAACCGACACAAAAGGAACCGAACCTCAATTGACCGCTTCCTCACCTGCAGTTTCGGAGATCAACAGTTACCTGGCATTGGTCCGCTCACAAATCGAACGGCACAAATATTACCCCCGTTTTTCGAAGAAACAGGATCACCAAGGTACGGTGCTCATCAAACTCGATATTGCAAAAAACGGAAGCATCGTGAAGACTGCCCTGCTTTCCTCCTCCGGTTATAACACCCTTGACAAGGCTGCTCTGGATGCCGTCAGACAATCGTCGCCGTTTCCCGCCCCTTCCGATTACGGGCTTCGTGAATTAAGTCTGGATGTCCCGGTACAGTATATGATCCGCTGACAGTGACGAGAGGGAAGGTGTTAGGTGCTATGTGCTAAGTGTTAGGCGGGAAAAGATAATCGGAAATCGGGGTCGGGATCGGGTTTCGGGATCGAAAAAGTAGTGACCAGTGACGAGAGACAAGTGACCAGTTGGGAAGAAATTGGCAATTGTAACTGGCGTTGCCGTTGAGCCAACGAGCTATCAGGCTATCATATCATAGCAATACTCTTCGATTCCCGATACCGATAGCGACGGCGAACCCCGAAAGAAGAACAATCGGGGGTCGGAAAATCTATCCTTGAATTTTCAATCTTGAACCTTGAATCTGTCTATTTCTACAGTCCGGGTTTTCGAACTCTCGTGAATTATTCAGGTTACAACTAACTTGTCACTCGTCACTGGTCACTGTTACTTTTAGAAATCGGGATCGAAAGGGAATCAGTAGGCAATCTTCAGTGGGCAATTGGCAAGAGCGACAATGTAGAAATGCGCTGAACATTTCATGCGATCTCGAAAAAAATACTTGGCACAAACAGATTTTTATTTTTAATTTGTCTAAATTAAAAAATAAACCTAAAAGAGAACCACCATGCTAGAACATCGGAACAATAACCAAGGGTGCAGACAACAAACCACCCTGCTGAAAAAATGTCATTGCGGGCATTATCACCTTCACTACAAATACGTGATGCTTACCATACCGCAACAAACCCTCTTCCACATCATGAAGGAATGCTATGAATGGGAAGGAATGCGCTCGAACAATCCGGAAGTATTTCATAACAAGACGTTGAGACTCATGGTCGGTGTTGCACAACTTACCATTTCCGGAGAGGATTTTGATGAATTCAATGCTGCAATCCAGCAGGGTGCATCCGAAGCCCTGAATTTAGTCGAATTGATAGAAAAACCCTCCCGCTAAGAGGGTAGAAACAATGTCAACTTTCAAACAAATAGCCTTATGAAACCCATCGGTTTGTTTTACGGTTCGGAGACTGGCAACACGGAAAATGCTGCATCCATGATTGCAGCCGAGTTCGGTGAAAGTAATGTTGATCTGTACAATATTGCCGAGGCCGATCCTCAGTCGCTTTTATCTTACGATAATATTATCCTCGGTGCGTCAACCTGGGGATTCGGAGAATTGCAGAGCGACTGGGAAAACTTTTTGCCTGGCTTTGACCAGTTGGATCTTTCTGGAAAAACCGTTGCCCTGTTCGGCCTTGGTGACCAGGAAAATTACGCCGATGTTTTCCTCGATGCCATGGGAACGATTTACTCGAAAGTCACAGAGAGAGGGGGACAAACTGTCGGTGCCTGGCCGACCGACAGCTATGAATTCACGGGTTCAACGGCAGTGATTAACGGTAGTTTTGTCGGACTGGCACTGGACGCAGACAATCAGGATGACCTCACCTCGGACAGAATAAGCCAGTGGGTTGCGCAAATCCAGGGTCAGCTTCAATAAGATACCCGCTTTTTTTCATTGTGAACAGAAATTGCTTGCGGTCCTTCTTCATCAGGGTACCTCTATTGTGATGAGTGGTTCAAGTGTGCAAGGCGAACGGAGCGCAGAAACCTCCTTCTGTCCGTTCAACGATGCAATTGAATCGCGGCGGAATAAGGGCACCCGGTATAAACGGCCATCTCCCCCTTTGGTGGCCGTTTATGCTATTGAAAGACACCATAAAAAACGTTAACATTAGGGCATTTCAATGAATGTCGCGTGGCCTGATGACGGCAAAAATAGCCTTTAACCTTCTACAAAAAAATATCATGAAACCGTTTTACTCTATCGCACTTATTGGTTTGTTGAGCCTTTTTGTTGTTTCTCCAGCTTTTGCCGAACATGACCATAAGACAGAACAAGCCTCGCTGTCACAACTCATGCAGGCTATTTCTGATAATGATTATGAGGCCTTTGTATCCAATGGGACCCGTCAGTTTAAAGATAATATCACGCAACAGGTTTTTGATGCGGTTACAGGTCAGCTTGGCAAGCTGATCCGGGGAGGATATACAACTGAATATCTATCAGATCTTTACCAAGGAGGAAACACTTTTCATTTGTGGAAAATCAGTTACGCGAACAGCAAGGAGAATTCACTGGCAAAATTGATTGTGATTAACGGCAAAATAGCTGGTTTTTGGCTCCTTTAGACGAGTTCTGCCTCCCATCAGGGCACTGCAGAGCACCTCTATTTGAGCTTGTGAACGGAATTGAGGCGCTGATGGGAAGTTTCTTTCGGGGTCGCTATCGGAATCGGGGATCGATCTTTTCCACGTCCTTTTGCCAACTGATTTCTCTATATTATCAAGAGGTTTCAGCGATTCAGGGCACGCGACAAGAGGTGCTGCAGCCGCCCGGAAACATTTTACGATCCTTCCATGTTGTTAGTCGAAAGTTATTCGTCGTATTCCTCGCATTTCCGTAACGTAATCAAGAAAAGGGGTTACCACTCATGCTAAGCAAAGCACTTCAGAAAGCACTTAACGAGCAGATCAACAGGGAATTTTATTCTTCGTATCTCTACCTCTCAATGGCGGCCTATGCCCAATCACAGAACCTTCCCGGGTTCGCCCACTGGATGAAACTACAGCAGCAGGAAGAGATTGACCATGCCATGAAGATCTACAAATATATCCATGAAAGGGGTGGACATGTAGAGCTTGCCGCTATCCAGCAGCCGCCGGCTGACTTCAAATCGCCCACTGCATTGTTTCAGGATGCACTGAATCATGAGCGTTCTATCACGGCTCACATCAACAAGCTTTATGAAAAAGCTCTGAAGGAAAACGACTATGCCTCCCAGGTTATGCTGCAGTGGTTCATCGAGGAACAGGTGGAAGAGGAAGCCGCAGCATCTGAAATCCTTGAAACCCTAAAGATGGCCGGGGAAAAAGGTCAGGCGCTGATCATGCTCGACCGCCAGCTTGCCCGGCGCGGTACGACTGGATAGCCGGATAGCAAGAAAGACAGGAGGCCCCGTATTTTCTGCAAGAAAAGCGGGGCTTTTGATCATATATCCACAAACCTCTGCGTAAATGTCCTGTCCGCATGTATGGTGATCTCACTATACCGACGGGGATTGTAGCTGAAGCTCCCGCCATTAACAACTTTGATACCACCGGCCGTATAGGTTTGGAAACGGTGAAAATGACCATGGAGGATGGCTCGAGCTTTCAGATGCTGCATGGTCTGCAGGAGTTCGTCTCGGTTTTTCAGCTCCATGGTCCAGTCAAACGCTTGGTCTACCAATGCGTTCGTTTCGTAGATCCGGCAGGCATGATGAATAACCCCGATTACGAAACTGTCTCGGAGGGCCTTGTCGACCGAAGGATCGAAAAGAGCCTCGAGTTCGCCCCGGCTCACATTTCCCCTCGCCCCCAAAGGATTATCGATATTGTTCCAGGGAAAAACAGTGTCGACCACGACAAGTGAAATCTTGAGCCCTCCATAATCCAGCACCTTGATATAAGGAAACCCGGTAACGGTGTCATCTCCGGTTATCAATTCCCTGAAAAGGCTGGAAAACTCATTCCTCTTTTCCCGGAGTCTTTTCGCTCTTCCGCCGGCACCGGGATTCAATGCGTTGTAGATCCGCATCTCCTCTTCGAGATTGACAAGATCGTGGTTGCCTGGGATGATGGTTGCCTTGTCCCAGGAATACAGTCCTCTGTTCTGCAACACCTCCCTGATCACTGCCCAGTCGCCCGGATCGGTCGAATTGAAAAGGTCGCCGGAAATAACGATATGGCTGCAGCCAGCGTCAATAATGGCGGTCAATAACGTTTCAAGACGGGCAAGCCCACGGCTATCCCGCTTCCCGGCAAGGTGCAGATCGGAGAAATGAGCCAGCTTTATGCTTGTTTCGGACAAAACCTTTGGATGATTTCCGGACTCCTCGAAAAATTCACATATTTGAGGCGCCGTTTAGTAAATAGAAACTGTAAATTACTGCCGTTTAAAATAGCGATTCAACAGAAACTATACACACAGCAGCTTTTATACCATTATTCACATTCTATCATTTATGCGCCATAACATATCAGCATTGAAGAAATTGTCCCGTAACCTCTGGTGGTCATGGGATACCGAAGCCAAGGAACTTTTCAAAGAGCTTTCTCCGCTTCTCTGGGAACGGGTTAATCATAATCCGGTCGAGCTCCTCCACCATATCTCGAACGACGAGCTCAAGGCACGTCTGGACTGTGAATTCGGAAAGAAGCTCAACAGCGTCATCGAACGATTTGAAAACTACCTCACTGAAAAGGAAACATGGGCGGCAAAGCATGCGCCTCTCCTTGCAGAAAAAACAGTTGCCTACTTCAGCGCCGAATTCGGCATCCATGAAAGTGTCAGGATCTATTCAGGCGGGCTGGGAGTTCTTGCCGGCGACCACATCAAGTCCGCCAGCGATCTCGGCCTGAATCTTGCGGGCATCACCCTGTTCTACAAAGAAGGCTATTTCCGTCAATGCTTGAACCAGCAAGGCTGGCAGACAGAAGATTATCCCTTACAGTACCCGGAAAGCCTTCCGTTGGAAAAAGTAACCGATTCCGAAGGCAAAGATCTGGTTATCTCTCTCGATATCGCCCAAAGCGAAGTTTTTGCCCAGGCTTGGTCTCTGAATGTAGGAAGGGCAAAACTTTACCTTCTTGATACCAACATCCCTGTTAATGAACCGCATTACCGGAATATCTGCTCCAGGGTATACGGCGGCGACCAAAACATGCGCATTAACCAGGAAATTGTGCTGGGTATCGGTGGTGTCAAGCTGCTCAGGGCCCTTGGAATCAACCCGGCCGTCTACCACATGAACGAAGGCCACTCGGCATTCCTTACCGCAGAACTCTTGGTAACGGAACTCGAAAAAGGAAAAGGGCTGGCAGAAGCCAAAGAAAACGTTAAGGAACAGTGTGTTTTCACGACACATACTCCCGTTGCGGCAGGTCATGACCGTTTCTCGCGAGACATGATACATTACTCATTCGACAAATATCTTCAAAAAAGCGGCATAGCGCTCGACGATTTTATGAGGCTGGGCTCAGAGGACCCGTCGAATCTTCACGGCCTGTTTACCATGACGGTACTTGCTATCAACCTCTCCCGCAGCGCAAACGGAGTATCGAAACTGCACGGCAGGGTTTCACGCGAGATGTGGCAGCATATCTATGCAGTTGAGTCCCCGGAAAAGGTGCCTATCGGACATATCACAAACGGAGTACATACAGCAAGCTGGTGTAGCGGCTTTACTGATAGATTCTGGCGTCAGTACACGGACAATCTCGAAACGTTTACAGCTTCGCCTGACACGGCTGCAGAGGTTCTTGCAAAGGTAACTGACGAGGAACTCTGGTACCTGCGCTATCGCCTCAAGCGTAACCTTGTCGATTTTATCTATCGATACCTTTCAAACCAGCTTTTCCATCAGCATGTCTATGCTGCACACATGGAAGCCGACTCTTCGAAATCGACAAAAAATCCGTTGTCACCCGATGTCCTTACTATAGGTTTTGCAAGACGCTTTGCCACATACAAAAGGGCTCCGCTGATTTTTTCGGATATCGAACGTCTGACAAGGATCATGAACCATCCTACGATGCCTGTACAGATCATTTTCGCCGGGAAAGCACATCCTCACGACGATGCCGGCAAACATTACATACAGCAAATCGTAGAACATGCCCGCCTTCCCCAGTTCAAGGGAAAGATAATTTTTCTTGAGAATTACGATCTCGGAGTAGCAAAGCGCATGATATCCGGTGTCGACGTCTGGCTCAACAATCCGATCAGACCAATGGAGGCAAGCGGAACATCCGGGCAGAAAACCGCTCTTCACGGCGGGCTCAATTTCAGTATCCCCGACGGCTGGTGGCCCGAAGCCTACAACGGGGGAAACGGATGGTCAATAGGAAAAGGGGAGCAATTTGAAAATCATCAGGATCAGGACCGCCACGATGCCGAGCAGCTTTACGATATTCTCGAAAACCAGATTATCCCGACATTTTACGACCGCAACGCGGATAATATCCCGGTCAAATGGCTGAAAAAGGTTCGCAATGCCGTAACATCCATCGGACCGGTTTATAATACACACCGCATGGTTAAAGACTATACCTTACAATATTATCTTAAGGATTAGCCATCCGGCTATTGAGCTGTCAAGCCATCAAGCCATTGAAAGAATGACCCGGCACACTGAACACAACTTCACAAGATCGTCGGCCGTTTCTCTCGGACGGGGGCTTGACCTGCGCTCCCCAGTCCTTCTGGCTTCGGGAACGGTTTCGTACGGCGAGGAACTAAACAGACTCACAGATCTGGGGAAAATCGGTGGTATTGTCACCAAAGCCATTTCTCCCGAACCGCGCACCGGCAATCCGCCGCAGCGCATTGCCGAAACCCCCTGTGGCATGATCAACGCCATCGGGCTTGCAAACGTCGGAGTGGACAAATTCGTAACGGAAAAAATCCCTTTTCTGCAGCAGCTCGACACTACCGTTATCGTCAACATCGCCGGCAAATCCATTGACGATTACTGCATGGTTATCGAACGTCTTGAATCCTGTGCGTGTATCAGCGCATATGAAATAAACCTCTCCTGCCCCAACGTCAAGGGAGAGTGCATGATTATGGGCGTAAGCCGGGACGCAACTTTCGAGATTATCTCGAAGCTGCGTACGATCACCGATCGTCACCTCATGGTGAAGCTCACCCCGAACGTCACCTCCGTCAGCGCCATAGCACTGGCCGCCGAAGAAGCCGGTGCCGATTCGGTATCGCTGATCAACACGTTAGTGGGAATGGCAGTCGATTATAAAAAAAGAAAGCCCCTTCTCGCCAACGTCACCGGCGGCCTCTCCGGCCCCGCCATTAAACCGGTAGCTCTTGCCAAGGTCTGGGAGGTCTACAATGCGGTAAAGATTCCGGTTGTCGGCATGGGCGGGATTTCCTGTTTTGCCGACGCTATGGAATTCCTCGTCACCGGTTCACAAGCTATCCAGATCGGTACCATGAACTTCGTCGATCCCGACATCGGCGAAACCGTCGCCGGCGCCATCGAAGCCTTTTTCGCCGATCCCGAGAATCCGACGATCGAGGAGTACGTGGGGAGTTTGATTGTGGGGTAGGTGACACCTCGATTAATCTGTTGCGCGACCCGAGATAGAGATAGGGGACGTTGTTCCGTAAACACAATATCGTAGCATAAAGTAAAACTGCTTATTGGAAAAAACAGTAGCCTGATGAACGTAAAAATCATCGGATTGCGACCTGTATCATTTGCGCTTTAACATAAAGCTGACTGCATTGGTCGTTACCCCAAGCTGCCTTGCCGTCTCCGCCAGTGATACGCCGTATTCGTAGACAAACTTCTCGGCAAGCCGTTTTCTCAGTGAAGGCAGTAACCCGCCCCTGCTCCCAGATCGCAAAAAAGTTGTGGTTATTCCGGCATCTCTGCATGCCTGATCGATTGTCTCGTAGAGCAACTTCGATTGCTTTTCTGCCGATAACGATAGCTCCTTTCGATCTTCTGCTTCTTTGAGCATATCCCCGACAAATGCATCACTTCCAAGAATCCTTTCATCACTCAGGGCGTTCTTACCTTTTTTCCGCATGGACTGGACTTTGGACCAACCTCCTTGGGACCGGATCAACCCACCCCCTGAGAGTTCTTTTTCACGGTCGATGCTCATTTCCTCTTCTACAAAGGCTATATATGATCTTCTTGCCTCACCTTCCCTGCTCCCGAAAAACTGCAACACATAATCCCTATCCATCCAGTCATGCCTTACCTTTCCCATTATTACCGCATGACCACACCAAGTATACGATGACAGTTGTTGAAGCGTTTCGACAAGTCCTGCCCGTATGGGATTGAGATGGATATATGCCACCAGTTTATCGAAATATGCTTCTTCTTCACAGATGATTGATTTATAGCGGTTCTGGAACAAATGTCCGACCCGTTTATGGCGACGGTTAAAGTACTGTGCGTACCCCGACAACAGCCGGCGCATGTAGGTGGACAATCCCGTTGTTCCGCTCTTTAACAAGATATGGGCGTGGTTGGTCATCAGAGCAAAGGCATAGAGACTTGTTCTTGATTCTTTTGCCAACTCGCCCATGCGTCTCAGAAAATCCCTTCTGTCCGCATCGTCACGAACGATATTTCCCTTTTCGATTCCACGGATCATTACATGGTGCAGGGTTCCGGGTGCGTCAAGTCTTGGACCACGAGGCATAGGTCATTATTGTTTGGGGATACAATCGCTGCAATACCTGTTCCAATATAGGAAAATATCGGTAATTTAGCTTACGGAACAACGTCCCCTAAAATAACAAGCATTGACTTCCAGGAAAAATATCCGGCAGTATTGAGGTTGCCATCGATCTCGTCCCGCTCAACAATGTAGAACAGTAATGTGTAGTACTGTTCGCCATACCCGTCTACCTTGCATTGGAAGTAGGTATCAATACGTTGCGATTCGATATATTGCGTCGGATCCGCCAGGTTCAGGGCAGGGAAAGAACGGTTTGTTACTACCATCTTTGGAATGGTTGTAAGTTGAGAGTCAATCGGGTCGGTTATAATCTCATAGAGAATCACATAACACATGTCTCTGGCTGTGTGACTGACGTGCCAGCGAAGTACATCCCCCTTTCTGGCAACCAATTCCAATTTTTCCGATGCGTGTCTACAAACATTCTGTTTCGGAGTTGCCACTATAAAAGCCTCTTCCGGTTCAATTTCTGTCGGAGCGCGCAGATTTTGGCTAAGGTTCGGGTGACGTTGCCAAAGTAAGGCTGTGTCTAATACCATTTTAATATCAATAATCATTGGGATATACTCATCATTGTTCTCCAGTGAATAACAATCAACCACTCACGCCAAAAGCGCAAGTGGTTGATCACCCTCTGTTTTACCCGTTTCTCACCCAATAACCTTGATAGTCGGATCCCAATAATAATATCCAAAGGTGCTCAGCTTTCCGGTATACTCATCCTTGTTTACGATATAGAAGAACACTTTGTAACCTTCGGTACCTTTCTTTATCACCTCGCAATTCAAGAAGATATCTGCCTGGGTGTCTACAGAATTGTAGCTCGTAGGGTTTTGAGGATCGGGGATGGGGGTCGGAGGATAAGATACCACCATTTCCGCCTCGCTCGTGACCTGATCTCCGCTGAATCTGGCGATTTTGTAGATAATCGCTGCCTGATCCGTGTTCCCGCTCAGGGACTCGGAACGCCACCGGATAGTGTCATTAACCAGTGCTTTGACAGTAAGATCGGCAGTAGCCTGTCCGCCATCCACAACTATTTTCTGAGCCACCATCCAAACGTCTTCATGCCGAATACCAATTGGATGATCGGCACTGCCACCGCCGCCATATTCTTTTTCGATAGTCACGGTGTCGAACATGACATCAATGTTTATAGTTTTTGACATAGCATTTTCCTCCTCATTTTAGTGGTTTGAATAGACCTCTTATCAGACAACAAAGAGGTGATTGTAAGTTGACATGACTGCAGAGTAAACCTGATCCGGCTTGCTATAATCCAAGAACCGGGACATTCTTCCCATGCTATGGGATACAGATTCAGCCTTATCGCAAAATGCTATCGATAAGATTACGCATGATGAAACTGCTCAAAAAAACGATACCGCTGAGCTCTAAGAAACGAGGTGCCCATAAGCACGACTGAACAGCTGCACTACAAACATATAGAAATGGAGTCAGGCACTAAGAACGTATGGGAGAGGCGCCTAAACATCTGGGGTGTGACTGGTCAACACATGGAACTGCTTCCCAGCTTATATGTGTAAAGTATAAAAAAAGTACAAGAACAAAAAAATAAAAAAACGTTCTATTCCCTGTGATGATACAACGAAACCCGCCCATCAACCATTCAGGCAACACCTTCATGCTTCCTGCACGTATTAGACACGTTTTTTTTCGGGGTTCGCTGTCGCCCCCGTGTAATAAGAAAGGATATTACACAGGGGTGAAATATCCGGTTTGATTTCATGGGGGGAATCGGGATTCAGTAATCGGAAATCGATCTTTTCCCCTTGCCAGCCGCTTACTGAAGACTGCCTACTGATTACCTTTCCCCTTCACTTGCTCACTCCTCCTGACCCGCTTGTTGTAAATCGGCTTTCGTGACAGCCGCCTGCCGGGCTTACCACCAAGAACACTGTACGCACGCACAAAACGGTTTTGCGACAGAGGGGCTGTTGCCGTCAACCAGCGGATGATTCTTGTTTCCGACTCATAAATATCAACGTCTGAAGGCCCCAGGTCTGAAAGCAGCTTCACCAGTATGGGCGCACATTCAAACGCCACGAACAGAAGAGTTATAAACAATACGGCGTTTGCCGATGAACGATTGACCTCACCCTGTGAACCGGTAAGCTGACCCAGAGCCCAGTTGCGGTCAGCAAAACCGGCATGGGATACCTTGACATTCATCAGAGAGTCGGTAAGCATCATTTGCCTATTGATGCCTTCCAGCTCTTTCTGCCGAGTGATATAGGCATCGAGTTTCGCCAGCTGCTCAGCGAGGTATTGCTCCCGGCTTTGTTTGCTATTGATAACCGCCTGCTTCTCTTTTGCGTAAGTCCCGAACCCCACCATACCGGAGGTCGTGGCGGTCTTATCCCCGAACACCTCTCTCTTCAGCTCTTCACGCAGGACGCTCACCTCTTTGCTGAGCGCATCATATTCTTTCTGCAGCTTTTCAATCCGGCTCAGCTCGAGAGCGTATTTTTCAGTAAACGCCAAACCAACCATTGAAATACGCTCCTGCTGCTCTTCAAGATAGCGCGACTTGAGAACCTCCTTGATCTCTTTATCAAAAATCCTGAGTTCCAGCGGACGAGCGATTACAATTGCTATGAGTACCGCAAAAATCAGACGAGGTGACGCCTGGTAGAACTGGCGCAGGCCTTTCGTGGTTTTGTTTATACTCGAAACGATATAACGGTCGAGGTTGAAAATCGCCAGGCCCCAGAGAACGCCGAAAACTATCGCAAAAACAACAGCAAACGGCGCCCCGGCGAAAACATAGTAAAGCGCGTAGCCGCCGGAAAGAGCGGCAAAAAGAGCGGTAAAAAAGATGGTGGCCCCGATCCCGATAAACTTATTGTGTTCCGTAGGATACTTTTCAATTACCTCTATGGGTGTTCCGGTACACATCCAGAAAAACCTTCGTATGTTCTGCACATTCATGGCAGGTTTTTTGCGTACCTGTTCAACAGCCTGCAGATATTGTTTACCCTGCAATATCGAGATTCTTATTTTTTTAAATATAATGATATCTTGCTTCCCTGAAATACTTAAGGCACCGCTATTTGTTGTCATGAGCGGTTCACGTGCAAGGCGTACGGAGCACAGAAACCCCTTTCCATCCGCTCAACGAAGCAATTGAAGCGCGCGGAACACATAGAGGCACCCTTTAATCAAGTTTCAAGCAGTTACACTTTTATGCGCATAGGAATCGGCATTGACGTACACCAGCTTGTGGAAGGCAGAAAACTTATTGTCGGTGGCGTAGAGATATCCCATATCAAAGGGCTCAAAGGGCACAGCGACGCGGATGTTTTGCTGCACACGATCAGCGATGCCCTGCTCGGGGCCGCCGCGCTCGGCGACATCGGCAAACACTTTCCCGATACCAGCTCGGAATTTAAGGATATCGACAGCAAGATACTGCTGCGTCATGTCGGCAAACTTATCGCCAACGAAGGTTATTCAATAGAAAATATCGACTCGATGCTGCTCATGGAGCGTCCCAAAGTTGCTCCTCATATCATGGCAATGCGTGAAAATATAGCTCAGTGCCTCGATATCGATGTCAGTAAGGTCTCCGTGAAAGCCACCACAAATGAAAAGCTTGGCTACATCGGCCGTGAAGAAGGGGTCGCAGCCCACGCCGTCTGCTTGCTGAGTGACAAGTAGCCTATCCCCCCGTCTGACCCCGGAGGATTTTTACGGGAACATAGCCGGCGGCCCTCCGCGCAGGGCCTAACGAAGAAGCTACCGAGATAACGATACCGAAAACAATCACAATGATGTAAGCTTCCGGGGTCTCGAAAAGATGGATCCTGTCACTCTGCAAAACACCCGCCGTATTTGCCTCAAAACGGATCGACCTTACAAGCCGGCAGATAAAATGCCCCAGCGGACTTCCGAAACTCACACCGAGAACACCAATGATAAATCCCTCCATCATGAAAATGCCTGTTATGTTCTTGCGCCGCACTCCCATGGAACGCATAATGGCAATATCTTTGGTTTTCTGCAGTACAATGGTGGTCATGACGGATGAAACACCAAGGCCCGCAACTATAAAGACAAAACCTACGAGCACGAGCGTAATCACTCCGTTACGGTTGTAGAAGTCAATGACATTTTTGTTGGTTTCGTCCCAGCTTTCAGCCTGGTAGCCGGTAAGCTGCTGGACCTTTTCGGCAACCTCCCCGGCCCGGCTGACATCCGCTGTTCTGAGACCGATAGCTGTAACCGAGTTGGCTGCAACTCCTTCAATGCGCTGCGCAAGCGCAAGATTGATATAAGCTTCCTGCCTGTCTTTCGCGTTGAAGCCCGTGCTGAATCGACCGACAACGGTAACCGGAAATTCTTCACCGGTTTCGTTGATAAGCACCAGACGGGAATGGTAAGATGCGTTGAGCTCTTCTGCAAGCAGATTCCCGACCAGGACACCGTTTGGAGTATAGGAAAGCTCGGAAAGCGCATCAGGCTCGACAAGTTTCTTGCCAAGATTGGCAATATCCACCTCCTTTTCAGGAATAACACCCTTGGCAGCACAGGAAATAAAACGGGACCGGTTACGCGCAATAAGGTTGCTCGTCACATATGGAGAAACAATCTCCACCTCCCGAACAGGACGAATGCGCTCGACAACGTCGGAATAGTTCTTGATCGTTTCCTTGTCGGCAACGGTGACATTTTTCTCAACGAAACCCAGCACTTCTTTCTCAATCCCGATAAGGTTGTCCGGCACCAGCGGCTCAACCCGGTCGGCACTGATAATAACATGCGGGGCAATATCGATAATCTTGTTCACCACATTCCTGGACATACCCCCGGCAACAGCAATCGTCGTGATCAGCATTGCTGACCCGACCGCTACGCCAAGCGCGGTCAGTGTGGCCTGACGCTTCCTCTCCCTGAGGTGTACGTAAGCTATGTGCAGATGATCGAGAAAAGTCATGACTCAGTCAATAAATAGGGCACCTCTATTAATTTGTTGCGCACCATGATTACTTCGTTGATCGGTGCTCGAAATCCTCATGTACTACGTGTACACTCCAGTTTCTGCGCTCCGTTCGCCTCATACTCATGTCGCCCACGACAATTTATAGAGGTACCCAATAGTAAGGTATAAAAAATGGAGATGGGAGCACGTAATGAAACTGCCGATTGATTTGCGCATGACCGGTAATCGACAAAAAATACAGTCCCGCTGCCCAACTGCAACAAATTCAGTTGAAAAATCTGACTGCATAGTCTATCTTGGTGTACTAAAATTCAGCTGTTAACAACTAAACAAACTACTCATAGGAGAACGCTACCGTGAAAAAAATCGGCATTTTAACCAGTGGAGGGGATTGTGGCGGCCTCAACGCCGTCATTAAAGGCGCAGCATTCATGGCCCTGTCAAAGGGTATTGAAATGTATGTTATTCCGAATGGTTACGCCGGGTTGTACAACCTTGTGGATCAGGAAAAGCTTGTACGCCTTAACCGTGCACGCCTTGACCAGTTTTCAGGCAACTTCGCTGGTTCCGAAGCCGGACATTCGAGGGTAAAGATAAAAGCCATAAGCAATCCCGAAAAATACAATCGCATCAAGGAAGGGATGAAAAAGTTCGAACTTGACGGCCTGGTTATCAGCGGCGGCGATGACAGCGGCAGCGTCATGGTGGACCTGAACAATAACGGCATACACTGCATCCATGCCCCGAAAACCATGGATCTCGACCTGCAAACCTATTCGGTTGGCGGCGACTCAACCATCAATCGTATCGCGCAGTTTGTCCAGGATCTGAAGACCACCGGAAGAACCCACAACCGTATCCTTGTAACCGAAGTGTTTGGCCGTTACGCCGGACATACCGCTTTCAGAAGCGGTATTGCTGCTGAAGCCGATTGCATACTTGTTCCTGAAATCCCGGTCGACTGGGATGTTGTGTATGAACATATCGTCGGCCGTTTCACCCGCCGGATCAGGGAAAGTGACGTTCACGCCGGAACCTATACTATTGTGGTCGCGGAAGGCATGAAAAACGCCGATGGCACAGACATCGTCGATGAATCGGCCGGGGCTGATGCTTTCGGCCACAAAAAGCTTGCCGGAGCGGGAAAATATGTCTGTCAGGAACTGAAAAAAAGGCTGAAAGCTGATCCGGATATGCCGGTGTTCATGAAAGAAACCGGAATGTTTGTGGAGGGCATCTATGAAATTCCCGAAGTCCGGGAAATCCATCCGGGTCATCTCGTGCGCGCAGGCAATTCGTCGGCTTATGATGTAAATTTCGGGTATGAAGCCGGTGCTGCGGCAGTGATCCTTCTCACCGAAGGCAAGACCGGTGTAACCATTTCCAAAGTAAAAGGGCGCAAAATCGAATATATTGAATCAAGCAAGGCCATCGAGCAGCGTTATGTCGACCTTGATCAAGTAGCGCTTTACGAATCTCTGGGCATCTGTTTCGGCCGGAAAGTCGAGACGTACGAGCCGATTCTGCGAGAAGTGGAAGGCGTGTACGAAAGGATTTATTAAAAAGCACTCTTGACGCCGAACCCCGAAAGAAAGCGCGTCTAAATACGTGCAGGAAGCTTGAAGGGTACCTTGATCCTCCCCTATCGGCCCATCGAAGCAATCAGGGCGCGTAACAAATGTATAGAGGTGCCCTGAATGAAAAGACAAAACAATATATTTTGTAGGTTTAAGCTACGGTATTTTCACAAACCAATGTCCGAGCAATGAACAAGTCCGAAAAAATCTGGATGAACGGCGAGCTTATCGACTGGAATGATGCAAAAATACACGTCCTGTCGCACGTTATTCATTACGGTTCATCAACTTTTGAAGGAATACGATGCTATGAAACGACGAAGGGCACCGCGGTTCTTTTTCTGGATGAACATATTAGACGCCTTTACGACTCCTCAAAAATATACAGGATCGAGATACCCTACTCCATGCAGGAGCTGAAAGATGCCATCCTTGCCACCATTGAGGCAAACGGCCATAAATCATGCTACATAAGGCCGCTGGTATACCGGGGGCAGGGGGCACTTGGTGTCAACCCTCACCTGGCGGCGATCGAAGTTGCAATCGCTGCATGGGAATGGGGTGCCTATCTCGGTGAAGATGTCCTTGAGACCGGGGTTGACGTTCGTATCTCCTCATGGAACAGGCTGGCGCCGAATACCCTCCCTACATGGGCGAAGGCCGGCGGCAACTATCTCAACTCGCAGTTGATTAAAATGGAAGCCATTATGGACAGCTACGCCGAAGGTATCGGGCTGGATATTAACGGCTATGTCTCTGAAGGCAGCGGCGAGAACGTTTTTGTTATCCGCGACGGGATCATTTACACCCCGATGTCGGCCCAGTCGATCCTTGCCGGCCTGACACGTCAGGCTGTTATCCACATTGCAAAGGAACTTGGTTATGAAGTCCATGAAACCATGATCCCGAGAGAGGCGCTTTATATTGCCGATGAGGTTTTCCTTACCGGTACCGCCGCTGAAATAACTCCGGTCAGAAGTATTGACAAGTACCCGATCGGCAATGAGAAAAGAGGCCCGGTAACGGAAACTCTTCAGTCTCACTATCTGAAGATCATTCAAACAGGTGAAGATCCGTATAACTGGCTGACGTTTATCTAAGAGTTGCTGATCTGTCGAGCGTTTCACATTGTGCCGGACAGGTATAAGGGCACCCATAATACCCATAATAACTAGATCCACGCTGCAACATGAGCTGGCAGAGTATTATCGGCCAAAACCTGCAAGTAAGTATTCTGCAAAAAGCCGTACTATCCGGGCGGCTTGCTCATGCATACCTCTTCACAGGACCCGAGGGAATCGGAAAAGAGTCTGTGGCATTTGAACTCGCCAAGTCCCTCAATTGCAAAAACCGCACGGCCGTTTATGACAGCGGGTCATGTGGAACCTGCAGGAGCTGCCGGAAGATCGAGACCTTCATGCATCCGGATATTGAATACGTGTTCCCTGTCGAATCGGCCCTTCTTGAAAAAAGCGACCCTGCAAAAGCAGAAAACAAGCGCATCACTGAAGCAAGAGAACGCTACGACTCTCTGATCGAGCAGAAAAAACGGAACCCGTATTTTACGCCTTCGATGGACCGCTCCATGGGTATCCTTACCGAACAGGTAACGGCTCTGCAGCAGAAAGCATCGTTTATGCCCGTCGAAGACGGAAAAAAAGTATTCATTTTATCCCGGCCGGAGAAGCTTCACCCTTCCGCTGCAAACAAATTGCTGAAGCTGCTCGAAGAGCCACCCGAACACGTACTGTTCATTCTGGTATCTTCCCGGCCTGAAAGCGTCCTGCCCACTATCCGTTCACGGTGTCAGGCACTGAAGTTCTCGAGGATAAAACCGGCCGACCTGGACCGCTGGCTGAAAACTGCCTATCCCGAACTTCAGGATGAGATGAAGCACTTTATCACAAATTTTTCAAGGGGTAACCTCCGTGTCGCAATAGATACCGTCAACAGCTTTAAGGAGGACAGCCTGGAAACCTTCGAGGGCATCTCTGCCCGTGACAAAGCTATTGATTTCCTGCGAAACGTCCTCTCTCCGAACAGACTCAGGGAAGCCATTGCAGGAACGGAAGAACTTTCAAAAAACCTGGGCAAACAGGAGATCATCTCCCTTCTTGCTTCGATTCTGCTTTTTTTCCAGGATATCAACCACAGAAAGATCGACCCTGACTGGACATCGTTCAACAACCCTGATCTCGGTGAGACAATCGACCGTTTCGTCCAGAACTTCACCGATCCTGACTTTTTCGCGCTCTCTACGGTTACCGAAGAGGCTATCCGCGCCATTCAACGTAACGTCAACCCGCTACTGACCCTCGCCGCTTATTCCATACGCTTAAAGAGTCTTCTGGGACGATCCTGACCCTCCGGCAGTATCAGCAAGCCACTTAAGGTATGCGGGCAAGCCTTTGGTAATGGGAACTCGGATAATTTCAGGGAGGTCGTAAGGATGATGTTCCTGAATGTACTTCTCAACGCTGTCATAACGTTCCTCCAGTGTCTTGATCCACAAAGCGGTTTCCTGTTCCCTGCAAAGCTTGTTTTCCCACAAATATCTGCTGCGGATATCCTGCATATGAATACAGGCCGCAAGACGTTCATGCAGCAAGCCTTCCGCAAGGGTTTCGGCAACAGCCGCATCCGGCGCTGTCGTAATTACAAGACAGTATGGTATTCTTTCCATTGAGCACTATCCTCCAGCTATTAAAAACAGCTCTTTACTTATTGGCACCTCTATTAATTTGTTGCGCACCATGATTACGTCATTGGTCGGATAAGAAAGGGTTTCTGCGCTTCGTCCGCCTTGTAGCGCTCACGACAATTTATAGAGGTGCCCTTATTTCTGGCTTTTGGCCCTTGAATCCTTATCTCTTGCCCTTCACAGCTCGATAAGTTCCTTGGTGAAATGCTGGAAAGGAACCGCCCCCCCTTCCTCCATAACTACAGTATCCTCGATACGGACACCGTACTTGCCGGGGAGATAAATCCCGGGCTCAACGGTAAACACCGAGCGCAACGGCAAAATGTCGTCGGATGATTTGCCCAGACGAGGTTTTTCATGAACTTCAATGCCGACACCGTGACCAAGACCGTGCCCGAAGTGCTCACCGTAACCATGCTTGTCGATATAACCGCGCACCAGAGCATCAAGTTCCTTGCCGGACATCCCGGGCAGGGCGGCATCAATGCCCAGTTGCTGCGCTGCCCTCGTAATGTTATAGATCTTCCGGGCTTCATCCGTCACCTTGCCGAGAGCAACAGTCCTCGTCTGGTCGGAAGCATAGCCATTGTAGACACATCCCATATCGATGACAATCAGAGTTCCCGGCCTGAACCTGTCCGTTCCGGGCCTTGCATGCGGAAGAGCTGAGCGGGGACCGGATGCAACCACCGGATCAAAAGAGTCCTTTTCGGCCCCAAGACGCTTGTGCCAGTAAGATATCTCCGCTGCGATATCGGCTTCCGTCACATCGGGGGAAATCAACGGCAATATCTTTTCCAGCACCTGTTCGCTGATTGCAGCAGCATGTTTCATGTATGCTATTTCAATTTCATTCTTGATCATTCGGAACTCGTAAAAAAAACCATGAACCGGCACTATCTCCATGCCCTTTAGTTTTTCACCGAGCTGCCTGGCTTCATGGACCGTAACCTGTTCCTCCTGAACGGCTATGCGTTTTCCCTGCAGATACCCGCCTTTGACAAAGGCGTCCGCATAACCGTCTTGTATAATTACGGATTCCATGCTGTCAACTTCCTGCTTGACCTGTTCGCCGTAACGAAAATCCGTAAACAGCAGACAACGTTCCGGACCGAGCAGTACCCTTGCACTCGAACCGCTGAACCCTGTCAGCCATCTGATAACATGGGGATCTGAAACAATAACGGTATCAATGCCCTGTCGAGACATTTTTTTCAGTAACGATTCAATTCTTCCGTACATTTTTTCACCTCATTTGAGTGATTCAAATTTTGCGCCGGTCCCAGCAGCATCTCACGCGGGGCCATCAGAACCTACAGCAAATTTTTCGAGATACCCTTAGTTTGTATGCATTGCCATGCTTATTTTAATTAATCTATAGTTTTGCAGGGTTTTTCTTCTATTTGTCAACGCTTTTTATATGCAGCACAAGGAGTTACTTCACAAGCTACTGGCAGGCAGTGATCTTTCGCGCAACGAGATGGAAGATTGCATGTCCGGAATCATGCGGAGCGAGTATCCGGACAGTGTTATTGCAGCTACCCTTGCCTTACTCCAGAAAAAGGGCGTAACGGTCGAGGAAGTTACGGGAGCATATTATTCGCTTATTTCCAGGGTACTCCCCGTTCATCTCGACAAAGACGCTGTCGATACCTGCGGCACCGGGGGAGATCAGGCCGGAACCTTCAACCTCTCTACAGCTGCTGCCATCATTGCAAACGGCGCTGGCGTACGTATTGCAAAACACGGCAACAGGTCCGTCACAAGCCACTGCGGCAGCGCCGACGTGCTTGAAGCTCTCGGCTACCAAATAGATTTACCGCCCGAAGTAACTGAAGAGCTTTTCCGTGAAACCGGCTTCGCCTTTCTTTATGCCCCCCTCTATCACCCTTCCATGAAAGCCGTTGCACATGTACGCAGGGAACTGGGTATAAAAACCATTTTCAACCTGCTCGGCCCTTTGGCTAATCCCGCAAAGGTAACCAAGCAGATTGTCGGTGTTTTCGATATGCAAATCATGGACATCTATATACACACACTGAAAGAAACAGGGTGCCGTCATGCAATGGTTGTTCATGGAGAAACCGAAACAGGAAACGGCCTTGACGAACCGAGCGTATGCGGCCCGACCCGCATCGCTGAACTCTGCGACGGGGAAATAACACACCATGAAGCCCTGCCTGAAAATTTCGGCCTTTCCCGATGGAAAATTGCTGATCTGAAAGGGGGCGACAGTAAACGTAATGCAGAAATAATCCTGAGTATCCTCGACGGAAGCGCCACGAAGGCCCAGACAGAAGCAGCGCTGTACAGTGCCGCGATAGCATGTTACGTGTCCGGTAGCGCAACCTGCATCGACGACGGCCTGAGCAAGGCTAAAGACTGCCTGGAGAGCGGAAAGGCTGCATCACAGTTCTCGCGTATACTGTCTTTGCATGGTGAAATTGCGGACAAACACCGGACATCGGTCAACTAAAGGCTTACATTTCTGCAGAAAAACTCGTATAATTGTTGCTTTGTTTCCTGAATCAGTAAACCATGAACGGACGTAACGTGGGCAATACCGACCTGATGCAGAGCTTGCAATCCCAACTGCTTTCATCCGGAGTAGGTACCGCAAGGGAAAAGGCAATACAGCGGGCTCTTGAAAACGTCAATAAACCGGGTTTCAAACTGCAACCGGCGGCAATACTGCCGCTGATGAAGCCGGTCACATGGTTTCCCCCCATGTGGGCTTTTGCCTGCGGTGTTGTCTCGACCGGCGAGGACATCGTGTCTAACTGGTCGGTCCTGCTGCTGGGTATCATCCTTGCAGGCCCCCTGATGTGCGCCATGTCACAGACAATGAACGACTACTTTGACCGTGAAGTGGATGCAATCAATGAACCTGACCGTCCAATTCCATCCGGGAAAATATCAAAGCAGGCAAGCTGGATCATTACTTTCAGTCTTATCATAATAGGATTCCTTGTTGCCTGGTCGATCCATCCCTATGTCATGGCAATCGCCTTTGTCGGCGTGCTCATGTCTCATGCATATTCAGGGCCGCCCATACGCGCCAAGAGAAACGGCTGGTTCGGGAACCTGATTGTAGGGTTTGCTTACGAAGGCGTAGCGTGGCTTACGGGAAGCTTTGCCATAACACAGGGAATTCCATCATCAGAATCGATTGCACTGGCTATCATATTTTCCATCGGCGCCCACGGCATCATGACGCTTAACGACTTCAAATCGGTTGTAGGCGACAACATCAGCAAGGTTGCATCGATACCCGTGCAGCTCGGAGAGAAAAAAGCCGCCATACTGGCTTCCGTGATCATGGATGTTGCACAGCTGGCCGCCATAGGAATCCTGCTCGCAAGATCAGCATACATGATGTCGGGCATAGCAATTCTGCTGTTTGCCTTCCAGATTCCAATGCAGAAAACACTGATCAATAATCCAAAAGAGAAAGCTGTCTGGTACAATGCTTTCGGTACCCTGCTCTATGTGCTTTCCATGATGGTTTGTGCTGTGGGCATCAGGCCGTGATTCCTTGCCAGACTTTTTTACTTTCCAAAAGAATTGCTATATTCGCCTTCATTTTCACAACGAGAAAAAAGCAATCATGTCAAAAGTCTGCATACTGACTGGAAAGCGGCCCAAATACGGAAACAGCGTATCACACGCGAACAACCATCGCCGCAAACGTTTCGAACCGAATCTTCATACGAAAAGAATCTGGGTTGAAGAGGAAAAACGCTGGGTAAAGGTGCGCGTTTCCGCCAAAGCAATGAAAATCATGTCAAAAACCGGTACCGGCGAACTTGCGAAACTGATCAAGTAGCCTCCCAGGACAATAAAGGGCACGTCTATTTATTGTCATGAGCGGTTCAAGTGCAAGGCGAACGGAGCGCAGAAACCCTTTTTTATCCGATCAACGAAGCAATTGAAGCGTGGAATAAATAAATAGAGGTGCCCTAAAGTGCTTCATACTGTTTTAAAGGCTCAACTTGTTCATCGTTGAGCCTTTTTTGTCTGCGGAAAAGTAGAGTCGTTGAAAGAGAACAACCCTGATGCTCAAGAAAGTAACCATATATACCGACGGTGCATGCAGCGGTAATCCGGGAAAGGGCGGATGGGGGGCGCTGCTCATGTCCGGCAATGCCCGGCGTGAAATATCCGGGTTCTCCCCTTTCACGACAAACAACAGAATGGAGCTCATGGCGGCTATTAAAGCCCTGGAAGCTTTAAAGGAGCCTTGTGATGTAGATCTTTACAGCGATTCGAGCTACCTTGTAAATGCGATCAACCAACAATGGCTGAAACGTTGGACAGCAAACAATTGGAAGACATCGGCAAAAAAACCGGTTGAGAACATTGACCTCTGGAAAAAAATCCTCGAGTTGATTAGATTGCACAGCATAGCCTTTCATAAGGTTAAAGGACACAGCGATAATGAGTACAACAATCGCTGTGACTATCTTGCCCGGAAAGCGATTCAGAACAACAGTTAAAGCCTGAATGGAAACCCGACCAGAACAGCCCAGCCAGCAGACCGGAGACAAGAAAGCCAAGAAAAAACCGAACCTTCTTCTTATCACGGTCGTTTTAGGCACCATCGGCCTTGTCGCTCAGCTCATATGGGTCAACTGGCCAAAACCGGTAGCCGAACCCGAACCGCTGAACCCTGAACTGGCATCGGTGATAGACCGTTTGCCCGGAACGTCCGATGCGCTGATCTATGCCGGATTAAAGGATATCAGGGAAAGTCTTTTCTGGCAGGAAGTGATTCCCGACTCCCTGAAAGAGATGAACTGGCTGCAGTCGGGTCAGGAACTGCAGGAAGTAATTCGGGAAACCGGAATCGTCCCCGCTCGCGACGTGGATACCCTCTTCGTTGCTTTTCAACATCAGAATACAAAAAAGCAGAAATACCTCGGCGTCCTTTGGGGCTCGTTTTCCGGCAAACTGACACCGGACTATCTCCGGCGGAAAAGCAAGGCAATTGAAGAGGTCGGCAATCAAACATGCTACTCTCTTTCCGACACGCTATGGATGTGCCACCCTGCTGACCGTCAGGTTATTCTGGCCAACAGCCCGCAGCTGCTGCGGAAGTTCCTTGAGCCCGAAAAAAATTTCCTTGTACGGGACTCGGTAACTGCGGCGCTTATCGACAAGGCGATTCACAAGTCGCACTTCTGGTTTACCCTTTCTTCCACATACTGGACGCTCGGCGCACTGCAAAGCTTGACCTCCGGCAACAAGGACGTGAAAACTCTCGGCAACCTGAACCGCATCAAACAGCTTGCACTGTCGCTTAAATTTGATGACGGCGTTACAGGACAAACAGAATGGATCTATCAAAACCGGACATCGGCCTACTTTGCATCGACATTCCTTTGGGCGACTATCAAGCTTTCAAGCAGTTCGGGAACAAGAACAACGGAGCCTGCAAAAGCATTGCTGAAAGAACTCGATGTGATGCAGAATCTTGAATCCGTTATCGTGAAAACCGATCTGCCCCTCGAATTTTTCAAGCCTGAAACGCAAAGCCAGGAAAATCAGTAAGCAGTCTCCAGCCCTCAGTCAGCAAAATGTCAGTTCTGAGTTCCAGGGAATGATCCTGGATGCGATCTCGCTATCCAGCGATCATGCCTCTCTTGCTGGATTCTTCCTTCTTGTATTCTCGTCTCTTGTCACTCGTCACTTTTTTCTCTTTCTGCTTTTGACTTTCCCCTGAAGAACAGATACCTCCCTTTCCATACCACCTCAAGCCCGCCGGCAAGATGCACCTTACGCCCCGGCTGTGTCTGCAGAAGATCAACAAGCTGCCGCAGCACCTTTGAAGAGGGCTCGCAGCCGCTATCCTGAAGCGCCCGTTTCAAAAGCTCCTTCTGTTCGAAAACCGTTAATCGCAGCAATGAGCTCACACAAAGCTTGCTGTCCTGTAAAACCAGTCCTTCATCATCATGCGTTAACTGTTCGAAATGCAGTTCAAGAAACCCTTCCAGTTCTGCGGCATGCTCCGAAAGCCTTTGCAGCGAAGGCAGAAGCTTGTTTTCAAAACGCTCCTCTATGAGGGGTATAACCTTGTGCCGTATAAAATTACGATCCGGCTCCACACCCGTGTTGCTTGCATCTATACGGTAACCGATCCCTTTCTCCTCGATGTAGCCAAGGATATCCTGTTTGCGCATTAACAACAGCGGGCGTATAACATGACCATGAAATGCACGAATTCCTTTCAAACCCGGAATCGAAGTGCCTCTGAAAAGATTGAAAAGTATTGTTTCCGCGTTATCACTGACATGATGCCCCGTGGCAATCTTGTCAAAACCGTGGTTCTCGATGAGTTCATGGAAATAACCGTAACGCTCCATACGCGCCGTTTCCTCAATCGAGCGTTTCCATTCCCTGGAATCTGTTCGGGTATCAAATTGCCGTACATAACATTCCAGTCCGAGTTTTTCCGCTTCACGGCGAACATGACGTTCATCGCACTGACTTTCTTCCCCCCTCAACTGAAAATTGCAGTGTGCAACACTGACTCTGAAATGCAGCACCGGCCTGACCGCACAAAGCAGGTGAAGCAGTGCCATGGAGTCAGGACCTCCTGAAACGGCAGCCAGAACATGCTCTCCGGATACAACAAGCCTGCGAACCGTAAGCTGTTCAAGAAATTTCCGTTCAATGCTGTTGAGTTCCCGGGGCATGTGAGCCGCGTTTGAAATTGTTGGTTCGTCAGTTTAATGTATCTTATCAGGCGATATATCTAAAACGCGGCTGACGGGTATCCCGCTGTTTTTCGATCCCGAAACCCGATCTCCTCTCTTCCGGGATACGGTATCGGTATCGAAAACCGGGAATTCCTGACATGTCGGAATACTCATACCGTTCAACAATTCAACAACCTTCAACCCAACCATGCTATCCCCATACGGTCGCAGCACATTAGCCAAAACCTTTCTTCTCTGCGCGCTTCTTGCCGCTGCAGGATTGCTGACTTCCGGAGTTTTCAAAATTCTGCTGCCCGCAGCCGCTGCCGTTTTTTTTCTGTTCACCCTCTTTTTTTTTCGGAATCCTGCACGCATAACACCTCAGGAGCGAGGTGCCATTCTTGCTCCCGCAGACGGCAGGATAATATTGATCAAAAAGATCATCCATCCCTTTACCGGCCCTGACTCAACGCTCGTCAGCATTTTCATGTCACTTTTTAATGTCCATGTCAACAGGGTACCTCTAAGCGGCACGGTAATACACCTGTCCTACCATCCGGGAAAATTCCTCATGGCATTCGATCATAACAGCATGACCGATAACGAGAGAATGGAAATCGGTATGGAAAACAGCGACATCCGTATATTTTTTACTCAGGTAGCAGGATTCATCGCGCGCCGGATAGTTTGCAGCCTCCAGACCGGCGATACGGTACAGGCAGGAAGCAGGTTTGGTATGATTACATTCGGGTCGCGTCTGGATATCGTTATTCCTGCCGGCACCCGGCTTACCGTTTCAGAAGGACAGAAAACCTCGGCGGGCGAGACTGTCATTGCAACTTATGACATAACTACATGAGCATATGGTCGAAAAAACAAAAAACCTTGTTTAAAGCCCGTGTATTGATTATATAAACTATCAAGATTGTACATCATTACGAGATTCAACCTTCCGGAGGACCTGCAATGTTTGGGATTGGCGGCCAGGAGCTTATACTAATACTGCTTATCGTACTGCTTTTGTTCGGTGCAAAAAAACTACCGGAACTCGCAAAAGGTCTCGGTAAAGGCATGAAAGAGTTCAAAAAAGCCCAATCAGAGATCGAAGACGAATTCAATAAAGCTGCGGAAGATACCCCCTTAAAGAAAGACAAGGAATCTTCCTCCAATTAGAGATACCCTTTAACTGGCGCTGCCACTGAGTTAACGGGCTACCATAGCAATACTCTTCGATTCCGACAGCGACGCCGATCTCCGATTTGTCTACAATCGGGGGTTCCCATTGTAAGCCGTTACAATCCTGAAACATACCTCCGGGTCGGTGTCTCTCCCGATGCATCGGGGGAGGTCCACGGCGACCTGTTTATCAATGCATATACAGAACTTCTAAACATGTAAAGTCATGCGGCTTTTTTTTGCTGTTTTCTCAATTACGTTTTTTTTGTCATCATGTTGGGCAGCTACCGATGAAACATCATTTACCGGTATATCGCTAAACATCGAACGGAGACATCTGCCGGTCATCAACGAGATTCTGTTTGATCCTTTACAGAAAAAAGACGACGGGATTCCGGACCAGCCGGATTTCGTGGAAATCTATAATCCGGGAACTGAAGCAGTCGATCTCCGCGGATGGTATATCCAGGATTGCCCTACCCCGGCCGGCAGAAGGTATTCCTACTATTTTGCCGAAGATCCGTCAGCAGACAACCTGCTCGCTCCCGGCCAGTACGGAGTCATTGTGCCGGAGAAGACTCCCGACCGCGCTTCTTCAAGGCTTGTGAACTATTACAACTATCTTTCCGGTGATACCGCCGTGAAAATTTTTATCGTTCAACGCAAAACGTTTTCACTGAACAACGACGTTGATTGCGTTACACTGAAAGATATGGCCGGAACGGTTATCGATTCCGTGTCATACAGCAGCTCATGGCATAATCCCTACGTGAAAAAAACCAAGGGACGTTCGCTGGAAAAGTTTAACGATCAACTGGCATCCAATCCCCCTTCAAGCTGGTCTTCCTCTATGAATACCGCATATGGGGGCACACCAGGCAGAAAAAACAGCATATACCTGCCTGAAAACCGTCTCGAACAGCCACCCTCTTTGAGAGTAGATCCGAAGACGTTTTCTCCAGGCCTTGACGGCAGCGGGGAAAACACGGTTATACACTACAACTTTCCTGCCGGGGCTTACCAGATAGCGGCAACCATATATGACAGCAGCGGAAAAGTTGTCAGAAAGCTTGCCGAAGGAGTTCCGGCGGGCCCCGAGGGAAGCCTCGGCTGGAACGGTTTAACTGATGACGGCAACCCTGCTCTTTCCGGCATCTATCTGGTGAGGATCAACCTGTCGGGCAACACACTCAGCGGAACGGTCAGGTTTGAAGAAAACGTGGCGCTTGTACGATGAGGCTTTTTATTGATCGGGGCGAAACTGTATCTTTTCCCTATGCTGACCAACCTTTACATCAAAAACTTTGCCCTGATCGAAGAGCTTTCCGTCGAGTTTTCCGGGGGACTGACCATTATCACCGGCGAAACCGGGGCAGGGAAATCCATCCTGATAGGCGCCCTGAACCAGATACTCGGCATCAGGGCCAGCACCGACCTTGTCCGCTCCGGCAGCAGCAAAGCCATTGTTGAAGCCGTGCTTGTCCCTGAAAAACCTGAAAGGCTCAGAGCCATTCTTGAAGAGGCCGGTATCGATTCCGATGAAGAGATCATACTGCGGAGAGAGATTTCCGCAAGAGGACAGTCAAGATGTTTTGTCAACGATTCCCCTTGCACCCTCCAGGTGCTCAAACAGGTAGGAGACCTTCTTATAGATCTTCACGGCCAGCACGAGCACCAGTTGCTCCTGCATCCTGAAACACACCTCTCACTGCTTGACGAATTCGGAAGGCTTACCGGTCCGGTTGAATCCTACCGGACGGTCCACGAAAACCTGAAAAACGGCAGAAAAGAACTTGAACGGCTTACTGCTGCCGCAAACCGGTTAAAAGAAAAACGTGGCATGCTGGAGTACCAACTCAAGGAACTCAAGTCACTTGATCTGAAAAAAGGTGAGGACCTGGAGATCGAAGAAGAAACCACACTGCTCGAAAATGCCGAAACACTATTCGGCTTGTGTTCCAGCCTCAACGAACTGCTCTATGACGCTGACCGGTCGGCATTTGTCCAGCTTGCCGAAGCCGTACGACAGCTCGGCCAGCTTGCCGGTATTGACAAGAGTTTCTCCCCGCACCTTGAGGACGCTGAAAGCGCAAAAAGCCTGGTAGAAGAACTGAGCCGAACCGTTCGCGATTACTCCGGGGCCATTGAGTTCAACCCGGAACATCTCGAAACGTTGAGAGAACGTCAGATGCTGCTGCAAAGAACCGGAAAAAAATACGGCAAAACCATCGAGGAGCTGATCGATCTCAAACAAGAAATTGCAGATGAGCTCTCCATGGAAGACAACCTTTCCGAGCGGACCGAGCACATCAGCAGGGAAATAAACTCACTCAGGGAAAAACTCTCTGACGTTGCAGCCAGGATATCCGGCGAACGGAAAAAAACCGCCAGGAAACTCGAAGAAGCCATTGCACACGGGCTCGGCAATCTTGGTATTCCCCACTGCGTTTTCACCGTCAGGATAAGTCATGAAAGTTCGGAGGAGGGCGACATCAGCATTAACGGTAAACAATACAGCGCCTTCGAGAACGGCTATGACCGTGTCGAGTTTCTTATTTCCACCAACATCGGTGAATCACCAAAACCGCTTGCCAAAACGGCGTCGGGAGGAGAAATTTCAAGAGTTATGCTTGCCATGAAAAGCGTTCTGGCAAAAAACACTCAACTGCCGATACTTATTTTCGATGAAATCGACACCGGCATAAGCGGATCGATAGCCGATGCTGTCGGCAGAAACCTCAAAAGCCTTTCATGCACGCACCAGATTATATCGATCACACACCTTCCACAGATAGCCGCGATGGCCGACCGGCACCTCTCGGTTGAAAAAACAGTGCGGGATGACCGTACCATCAGCAATGTCAGGCGACTCAATGATGAAGAACACATTGCAGCCGTTGCAAACCTTATCAGCGGCAGGCAGCACTCCGAATCCTCTCTGCGTGTCGCGGCAGAACTTGTCAAACATGCAAAAAGGTTAGAGTAAACGCATTTTTGCTCCCTTCTTTAAGTTTCCTTATACTACCTTCCATTCCCGGGTCTGGCCTTCTACCCGTGATGTCCAGCCTGGATACAAACTTATCGGGCAATCCGACAAACCGTCGCAAGTTCCGACACGTCGAGGCACATAAAGATTCCGGGCACCGCCGAACGCATCCTGATAGAATCGGAAACAACGGGTTTTCGAGGTGCTCCAAAAGAAATTGCTGTTTATGTCAAAAAGATTAATCGCCGGCTCCGCTGTTGCCCTGGTAACCCCTTTCAGGCAGGATATGTCCCTGGACAGGGATGCATTGCGGCGTCTGGTGCAGCTTCATATTACCGCAGGTACGGATATCGTTATTCCATGCGGGACAACCGGCGAATCTCCGGCCCTGACTGCTGACGAACACACCGAGATTATTGAAATCGTCAGGGAAGAAGCGGGAAATCGGCTCCTTGTTGCTGCCGGAGCCGGAACCAACGTTACGGACAAAACGATAACACTGGCAAAAAATGCCGAAAAGGCCGGGGCGGAAGCCATACTCTCAGTTGCCCCGTACTACAACAAACCTTCACAGGAGGGGTTTTATCAGCATTACCGGCATATCGCGGAAGCTGTTGCCATCCCGGTGATCATTTACAATGTCCCGGGAAGAACCGGCAGCAACATGCATGCGGAAACCATTCTCCGGCTCGCATACGACTGCGAAAACATTGCCGCCGTCAAGGAAGCCTCGGACAACATGAGCCAGATCACGGAACTGCTTGCATCACGACCGGACAGCTTCTCGGTCATGACCGGGGAAGACCCCCTCATACTGCCCTTCATGGCCCTGGGCGGAGATGGGGTCATATCGGTTGCAGCCAACCAGGTTCCGGCGGAAATCAAGAAACTTGTTACGCAAATGCGGGAGGGAAACCTCGAAGAGGCCAGAGCAACACACAACCGGCTTCGCAGGCTCTTCAGTCTTAACTTCATTGAAAGCAATCCTGGGCCGGTGAAATACAGCCTTTCGCTGATGGGTATGATCGAAGAGGCATACAGACTGCCGCTGGTTCCCTTGCAGCAGGATAATAAAGCAAAAGTCGAAGCCGAACTCAGAAACCTGGGGCTTGTCAGTTGACAAGCCTCAAAAGAATTTCTATCTGCACTTATACTCCTTCGAACACAGATCGACTTCAAGAACATATAACAAAATAACTGAAATCACTCCTTTTGTCCAGGAGAAATGAGTTCGTTTTGTTGCACGCATTACTGATCATCTGTATCGTTTTCTCGATCCTTCCCAAGCTATGCTCCTGCCCCCTTTCCCAAAAAACTCTATTTTAGATTGGCACAGTTTTTTAGGAAGGAATTACTGATAATATTGAAGTATTTCCTATTTTCAGATAGCCAAGTATAACACGCCACTTATAATCGCATCATCCCTGACTCGAAAATATGACGAAAACTGTCGGATGATTGAATCAGCTATCTGCCTGTTGAATGATAGCATTATGAATCGCATCAACAGAGGTCAAACAATTATCAGGGCAAAATGCAAATAAGAGTCTTTATGGATAATTATTTGGGGGCAATAAAAAAGAAAAGCGAACATGCTTGACCTACAAAGTATTTTAAATTCCCTGAACATTTATGACCTCGTCATGCTAATCAGCCTGAACGCTGCGTTGTTCGAAACCGTGGCGTATTTCTACGGAGTCTCAAGAATCGACTCGAAGGGAAACATCGGAATAATAAAACTGCTTTCTCGCTTTCCAAAGGAGAGAACAGGAGAAGCTGCCATTCTAGTCCTTCATGCATTTGTGGTGTCTCTAAGTGCCGTCACGGCAATGCGCATCACATCCGCTTCACCACCAAGTCTAGCATCCTCAGTTTTCGAAGGAGTCAGTGCTGCGATTTTAGTTGCATTTATCAACGTCTTCGTGCTGTCTCGTTCCCCTAATCCTGATGATCCTGCAGACCGGGCACTTATGAAAGATATTTTGGTTGCCGTAATTGTTGCTCTGCTGTTTTTCGCTGCTCGGTGGCTGTTGCCTCGTCCACCTTTGAATATCCGCATACCCATGGCTGGCGTCATTTTCGCGTCTTTTTGGTTCTTCTCAGTTCTCATTGTCATTAGATTCTACATCAAAGAAAACATCCTCTACTCAATGGATGCCACGAATGACATCGGGCCCCTGAAGGACGCCTTTTGTTTATTCTGTATTTTAGTACTCATATGCCTCATCCCGCAAATGAATCAGATTGATCCCAACGCTCATCTACCGATTATGTTGAGCATCATTATGCTTACCTCTATTGCGCTGTTTCTTGAGTACCAGTTTCCTCATTCGAGGGCAGGTGAGGATCTAGCAAATCGCCTGCTAACAGGTGCTGAATTGACAGCGTATTCACCATCATTGACTCTCACAATGTTGTGGCATGTCTCGATCCGCAGTCTTGTCCTCTTGCTTTTTGGGGTTGTGTTGGTATTCGCTCTCGGTTACATTCGAAACTCGTGGCACGATTAATTGGATAACAAACTAAAAGGGACCTCTATAATTATCGTGGGTGACTTGAACAAGAGGCCGAAAAAGTGCAGGAACCGGGATGCACATAAAAGTATACGGGGATTTCGAACACCGCTTTTCTTGCCTGGGTAGCGGCTGAATGGACATTGGGTATTGGGCCGTATGTAACATTTATGATTCTGGTAAAAAGCTATGAGTTTGGTCATGGCAAAGGTTTGCTCGGATTCTGATTATGTATTATAACCCTTGCCAATCAGGAATACCTGAGACCCTAAAATCAGCTAACGGTCCCAAGCTTCCGCACAAAATTGTCAAGTTGTTCTTTCGTGCGTTTCTCGGTCACGGCAACCAGCAGCCCTTCATCACCGACATGCGAAAGGTCGTAGCCAGCCAAAATCCCCTGTTCGAGCATTGCTTCAATAACTTTACCTGCCGGCACCGGCGTTTGCACAACAAATTCCCTGAAAAACGGCCGGCCATACTTCAGTGAATAGCCCGGCAAGTCCGCGATTTTTTCCGAGAGATAATGTGACTTCTGCAAGGAAAGTTCGGCAGCTTCCACGAGCCCGTGCTTCCCGAGAAGAGAAAGGTATATCACAGCCTGAAGAGCATTCAAAGCCTGGTTCGTACAGATGTTCGACGTTGCTTTTTCCCGGCGGATGTGCTGCTCCCTGGTCTGCAGGGTGAGTATGAAACCATCTTCCCCATCCCTGTCTTTCGTCATACCCACAAGCCTCCCGGGAACCTTGCGCACATAATCGCGTTTAACCGCAAAAATACCCAGGTACGGTCCTCCGAAATTCAATGCGCTGCCCAAGGATTGACCTTCCCCGACAGCTATATCCGCCCCGTAATTACCCGGAGCCTCGAGAATCCCGAGAGAAATCGGGTCCGCGGAGACGATAAACAGTGCTCCGTTACTGCGGGCAACATCACCGATGGCTCCAACCTCTTCAAGGCACCCGTAGAAGTTAGGCTGCTGCACAATAACAGCCGCCACGCTGTCGTTGACGATTCCTTCAAGGCTTTCCGTATCACACGTCCCGTCCTGCAGCACACTTTGTACCACCTTACAGTCACCGCCCGCTTCAATAAACGTTTTCAGAACATGCAGCGAATTCGGATGCAGCTTGCCCGCAATGACGACTTTTGTCTTGCCCGTCACCGCCATGGCCATCGAGACGGCCTCGGCAAGCGACGTTGCACCGTCATAGAGCGATGCATTCGCGGTATCCATACCGTAAAGCCGGCAGATCATGCTCTGGTATTCATAAATAGCCTGAAGCGTTCCCTGGGACACCTCGGCCTGGTAGGGTGTATATGCGGTATAAAACTCGCTGCGGGATACAATGGTGTTGATCGCCGCCGGCACATAGTGATCATAGGCACCGCCGCCGAGATAGCTGACATGGGTTGCCGTGGAGGAGTTTGCCGAGGCAAGTTCCTCCATAAGTTGCTGAACTTGCGGTTCAGCCAGGGCTGCAGGAAGAGTGAGCGGTTCTTTCAAACGCAGTTCCTGAGGAATATCCGCAATAAGATCGTCAAAGGACGTTGCCCCGACCCCCCGCAGCATCTCGTCGCAATCACGGTCCGTATTGGCAATGAATGGCATGGCAGGTGTTACTCCCCTATATTCTGTTTGTACTCCCCGGCGGTCATCAGTGCATTTAACTGCTCCGGATCGTCCATGCTGATTACAACCATCCACCCCTTTTCGTAAGGACTGCTGTTAACAATTTCGGCAGCATCGAGGGCTTCATTGACTTCGGCAATCTTTCCGTCAACCGGCGCAAAAAGGTCCGCGACGGTTTTCACCGCTTCAACGGTACCGAAAACCTCATGTTGTTTCAGGGAGGTGCCGACCGGCTTTGTTTCAACAAAAACAATATCACCAAGCTCTGACTGCGCAAAGTCGGTGATTCCTATGCGCACCGTACCGTCTTCGAGCACTTTAACCCATTCATGGTCATTGGTGTAACGAAGGTCATCAGGAAAGTTCATGGTAGTAAGCGGTTAAAATGTTCCGTGTACAATGGATCAATAAAAAATCAAGGTAATATTTTTTTGCATCCGGGAAAAGATGGAGCGGCGGCCGGCAACCTGTTGAACTGCTGAAAGAAATGAGGATCCTTGTTCAAGGTCAAGGAGTGTTCACAACCTGAAAAGATCGACATTTTTAACCAGCAGAGAAACCGGATTGGTGTCTTGAAAAACCGTCGCGAGAGTTTCGAGAGCGAGACGAACGGAGCGCAGGAACCGGAGTGTACACAGAGTACATGAGGATTCCGAGCACCGTTCAGCGAAGCTATTGGAAGTCGCAGCAGGTTTTTCGAGACACCTTACCCCAACCGTTGGCGCATCGCCTCGTACAACAACACCCCCGCCGAAACACTCACATTAAGAGACTCCACACAACCAGCCATAGGAATACGGACAAGGAAATCACATTGTTCGCGGCTTTGAGGTTCGATGCCCTTCCCTTCACTGCCCATAACCAGCGCTGACGGGAGCCTGAAATCAATATCGGTATAATTTTTCTCCGCGTGCATATCTGCGGCAACGACCTGAAAGCTTTTTTCCCGGAGCATCCTGAGACATGCTGCAAGATTTCTCACCTTGCAAAGCCGGATATGTGAGACAGCCCCTGCCGAAGCTTTATGAACAGCCGCGCTGACGGGTGCTCCCTTGCTTCCTGTCAGTACGACAGCATCGGCGGCAACCGCTTCGGCAGTACGGATAATAGCCCCGACATTGTGCGGGTCGTTTAAACCGGGCAGGATGACAATCAGGGGATTTGTATTCCGAGGCTTCTGAAGAATATCTTCAAGCCGGTAGTACCGTACCGAGCTTATGAGCGCACAAACCCCCTGATGCTTGGTGGTTCCCGCCATCTCACCCAGCTTTTCAAGACGCGCTTTCCCTACCGGAATCCTGGACCGTTTGGCCGTAATGAGAATCTCCTTGAGCTTGTTATGCCCGGTGTTGAACTGCATGTAGATCTTTTCGATCTTTTCCGGGTCTGATGCAAGAAGCTCAAGAACCGCATTTCTCCCGTAAACAACTTTATCCATGACAACATCAAAAAGCAATTCACCCGATCCCGATTTTGCACCTCTCTTCTCCGGCGGTTTCATGCACGGAAACCTGCCATACCCAAATGTAAATAAATTGGCGTATATCGGTTTTTTTAATATCTTGTTTGTTTTGAAGAAAGACACAACACATCCCGCTACTGCTCTTTACTCTTTCTTCCTGACCCGACATATCACATGCAGCAACTTTATTTATTCCAGTAAACGTTAACTTGTTTTTTTACTATTTAATACAATGAGTCGGATTTATAAAACAATGGAAGGCAATGAAGCATTGGCTCATGTTGCCTACAGAACAAACGAGGTTATTTCAATATATCCTATCACACCATCCTCAAACATGGGTGAGTATTCTGATGCATGGGCATCCGAAGGGCTTCCGAATGTGTGGGGCAGTGTTCCTGTTGTGGATGAAATGCAGAGTGAGGCCGGTGCCGCCGCTGCGCTTCACGGCGCAGTTCAGACGGGCGCTTTGACGACTACCTTTACCGCGGCACAGGGCCTGCTTCTCATGATTCCAACGATGTATAAAATTGCAGGCGAGCTGACTCCCTGTACCATTCACGTCTCGGCACGCTCCCTTGCTTGCCAGGCACTTTCGATCTTCGGCGATCATGGAGATGTGATGTCGGTGCGTGGAACCGGTTTTGCGCTGCTTTCCTCATGCTCCGGACAAGAAGTAATGGATCTGGGGCTGATTGCCGAAGCATCGACACTTGAGTCACGTGTTCCGTTTCTGCACTTTTTCGACGGATTCAGAACATCGCATGAAATCACCAAGATCGAGGTACTTTCAGACGATCAGATCAAAAGTATGATCGATGACGAGTTTGTCACCGCTCACAGAAACCGCCGCATGTCGCCCGATGTGCCTATCATCCGCGGCACTTCGCAGAATCCTGACGTCTACTTCCAGGGACGCGAAACCGTCAATCCCTATTATCTGGCCTGCCCTGATGTCGTTGAAAAACAGATGGACAAATTCGCAAAGATGACCGGACGCGAATACAGGCTTTACCAGTACTACGGGGCTCCTGACGCTGAGCGCGTCATAGTCATGATGGGGTCGGGCGCTGAAGCCGCGCTTGAAACGGTTGAGTATCTGAACAAGCAGGGAGACAAAGTCGGGCTTATCAAAGTAAGACTTTTCCGGCCATTCGATGTTAAACGATTCGTTCAGGCACTTCCTCCGACCGTGAAATCCATAGCGGCACTCGACCGCATGAAAGAACCCGGAAGCGCCGGTGAACCGCTTTACCTCGACGTGGTCAACGCCATTCAGGAAGTTATGGAAGAGGGCCACCCCAGGATCATCGGGGGCAGGTACGGCCTTTCGTCCAAAGAGTTCACCCCTGCCATGGTCATGGCTGTCTTCGACAACCTTGCACAGGATGAGCCGAAAAATCACTTCACGGTCGGCATTACCGACGATGTGACACACAGCAGCCTGGATTATGACAAGAACATATGCATCGAGGGAGACGATGTTTTTCGGGCGATGTTCTATGGTCTTGGGGCAGACGGTACGGTGGGCGCGAACCAGAACACGATCAAGATCATCGGTGAAAACACCGATAACTACGCGCAGGGCTATTTTGTCTTCGACTCGAAGAAAGCCGGGTCAATTACCGTATCGCACCTTAGATTCGGCGCAAAGCCAATCCGGTCAACATACAAGATATCGACGGCCCGTTTTATCGGCTGCCATCACTGGATATTCCTCGAGTCCATCGACCTTGTCAAAAACCTCAAGGAAGGCGGTACGCTTCTGGTGAACTCTCATTACTCACCCGACGAGCTTTGGGACCACTTGCCTAAACTTGTTCAGGAACATCTGATAAACAAAAAAGCAAAGCTTTATACTATCGATGCCTACAAGGTTGCCGAGGAAAGCCACATGGGCCAGCGCATCAACACGATCATGCAGGCCTGTTTCTTTGCTATTTCCGGCATCCTGCCCCGCGAGGAGGCCCTTGACAAGATCAAGCAATCGATCAGGGACACTTACGGCCGTAAAGGGAGTGATATCGTCGCTCAGAACATTCAGGCTGTTGAAAACTCCGTTTCGAACCTTCACGAGGTGAAAATCGGATCAGTCGTCAGCAGCGAAAAAGCCATGCGTCCGCCGATTTTCGGTGAAGCACCGGAATTTGTCTGCAACACCCTGGCTAAAATCATCTCGGGCGAAGGAGACGATATCCCCGTAAGCCAGATGCCTGTTGACGGTACTTTTCCGGTAGGCACGACAAAATTCGAAAAACGAAACCTTGCCGAAAAAGTGCCGGTCTGGGAATCGGATATTTGTACCCAGTGTGGAAAATGTGCCTTGATGTGTCCGCACGGCGTTATCCGATGCAAGGCTTATGCCCCGGAACATCTTGAAAATGCTCCGAAAACGTTCAAGTATGTCGATGCGAAAGGCAAGAGTTGGAAAGGTTTGAAGTATACCATCCAGGTAGCGGTCGAAGACTGCACGGGCTGTGAAATCTGCGCCCACATCTGTCCGGGAAGCGACAGGAAAAATCCTGAACGCCGTGCTCTGAACATGAGCCTCCAGGAACCTCTCCGTGAAAATGAGATTGATAACTGGAACCACTTTATCAATATTCCGGAATTCGACCGTTCAGAGATCAATACACGTCTCATCAGGGAACAGCAGCTGCAGCAGCCTCTGTTCGAATTCAACGGAGCATGCATGGGCTGTGGCGAAACACCTTATGTGAAGCTCCTGACCCAGCTTTACGGAGACAGACTCGTACTTGGTAACGCGACAGGCTGCGGCTCTATCTATGGAGGCAACATGCCGACAACACCATTCTGTACGAATCCGGAAGGACTCGGCCCGACATGGTCGAACTCGCTGTTCGAAGATACGGCAGAATTCGCGATGGGCTTCCGGGTTTCGATCGACAAGCAGAAAGAGTATGCAGAAGAACTGGTAAAAACCCTTTCTGCCGAAATCGGTGACACCCTTGTCACCGAAATCCTCGAAGCTTCCCAGCGGACGGAACCTGAAATTTTCGAGCAGCGTAAAAGAGTACGTACCCTGAAAGACAAGCTGGTCAATATACATCGCCCCGAAGCGAAAAACCTGCTTGCAGTAGCCGATATGCTTGTCCAGAAAAGCGTCTGGGGTATCGGCGGAGACGGCTGGGCATACGACATAGGATACGGAGGGGTAGACCATGTGACCGCAAGTGACAAAAACGTCAACCTTCTGGTACTCGATACCGAAGTATATTCAAACACCGGCGGTCAGTCATCCAAAGCCACACCGAAAGCCGCTGTCGCCAAGTTCGCAGCCGCAGGACGTCCTCTGCAGAAAAAGGATCTCGGCATGATTTCCATGACTTACGGCACAGCCTATGTTGCAAGTATTGCAATGGGAGCGAGGGATGAACAGTCGTTGAAAGCTTTCCTTGAAGCCGAAGCATATGACGGGCCGTCCATCATCATTGCATACTCGCACTGCATCGCCCACGGCATAGACATGGCGGTCGGCATGGACCATCAAAAAGCCGCGGTAGATTCCGGCCACTGGCTGCTGTACCGTTACAACCCCGACAGGAGAAAAGAGGGTAAAAACCCCTTGATTCTGGACTCAAGAAAGCCGAAAATTCCTGTCGAACAGTTCCTGAACATGGAAAACCGTTTCCGTATGCTCAAGAAAAGTCATCCTGATCTGGCAAAGAAGTTCTTTGTTGAAATCCAGCAGGAAGTTGATGCGCGCTATGCGACATACGAATATCTTGCAGCAAGAAAATTCGGGAACGGGACAGGCGAAAATTCCCATCAAACAGTTCCTGAACATGGAAAACCGTTTCCGTATGCCCAAGAAAAGTCATCCTGATCTGGCAAGAAAATTCGGGAACGATTAAGCTCAGGATTTTACAAGCAGCCTGAAACTGCACAAAGGTGCGTCGAACATATCGATGCACCTTTTTTTATGCTCTGAATAATTCATGAGAGTTCAAACACCCGACTCCCGACTGTTCTTCTTTCGGGGTTCGCCGTCGCTATCGGGATCGGGAATCGATCTTTTCTTTTCCCTAACTCCTTTTTTTTACTGCATATTGCCTACTGAATACTGCCGACTGCCAACTGATTCCCTTTCGACCCCGAAACCCGATCCCGACCCCGATTCCCGATTAAGTTTTTTTCTTCCTTTGGTGAATTATTCAGGTTATAGGGCCTATACTTTATGGGCACCTCTATACTCTCACTCTCCGTTTCTGAGTTCCTGTGCCTTATCGATGTATTCCTTTGCTTTGGCTTCCTCGCCGAGCGAACGGTAGATCTCCGCCAGATGTTCGTAGATCTCAGGTTCACCGGGCTCTTTGGACAGCGCCTTTTCTATAATCTCACGGGCTTTCCGGTAGTCACCTGTCTTGTAGTAAAGCCATCCGAGTGTATCGAGAAAAACCGGATTTTCAGGTTCGGCTGCGACTGCCTGTAAAGCATATTCCATTGCCTCATCGAGATTTTCCCCTCTTTCAGCATAGAGATATGCCAGGTTATTCAGAGCCAATGCATTTTCCGGATCAATCCCCAGAACCTTCCGGTAGGCGTCTATGCTTTTCATTGGCTCATGCAGCTTGTCATAGACCATTGCACGCGTAATATGCGCCTGAACAAGCAGCCACGGCGAGCCTTCTTGTTTCTCATAGGCAAGGGCGTTCTCAAGGATTTCCGCCGATTTCAGGTAAACCCCTGAACGAAACAGCGCATATCCCTTAAACACTTCAAGCCGCAACGATGAACGGCCGGTGGCTTTTTGGGCCTGCGAAACGGTATAAAAAACATGATGGTACTGATCCTGTGACATATAGGCCGAGGCAAGCTCCTCCCATGTAAAGATATCATGCGGATCAAGATCCAGAGCTTTCTGAAAATCCTCTCCTGCCTGACGGAAATCTTTCCGAGCGAGCAGCAACATGCCCCTGAGAACATAGACCGAAGCATTCTGCGGATAACGCACGGCCAGTTCCTCCGTCATGATGTTGACGGGCTCATTATAACCCTCATCATTTTCCGCTCGAAACATGAAAAGCTTTATCAGCTCAATTTTCCGGGAAAAGCTGATGTCGTCAATAGCATAAAAGCGCCGCAGTTCTTTCAGAAAAAGCTCCTGTTCACCCTGCTCGATATGCGTTTCAAAAAGCGCTATCCAGGCAGGAATAAATGAGGGTTTTTCGCCAACCATCTTCCTGAATACCTCCTGGGCCTTGTCGGGCTTGCCTGACCGGGAATACAGTTCACCGAGTGTGAGCTGCAGTTTGTCGTTCCCGCCACTCTGCTCTATCAGGTTTTTCAGGCTGTGAATTGCCCCACCGTATTGCTTCAACTTGAGCTCCAGCCATAGCGACTGAACCAGAGCTTTTTCGTTCGTCGGATCAAGCAATAGAATACGCGCAAAAGTTTTCAGGGCTTGTTCATGCATTTCGTCCCCAAGGTATGCATGCGCAAGATAAAAAAGGGCTCGGGTGTCCGAAGGGTCCGTTTCAGCAAGCCGTTCAAACTGGACGGCCGCTTCACGGAAAGATTTCATATCGAAATAGATCCCGGCAAGCAGTTGCCGGTAAAATTTGTTTACCGGATTATACAGAACAGCTTTTTCTCCGTGATATCTTGCGGAATCAGGTTCCGACATCGCAATGAAAGCTTTTGAAAGAGAAAAATGCACAGCTGCGTTTTCCGGTTCCGCGGCCAGAACTTCCCGGTACCGTGTTATAGCATCGGCATAATTTCCACCGGCTGCAGAAAAGACTCCTTTGACAAAGAGGTCTTTTGATGCATTGGCAAGAGAATCGGCTGGAACCTGACTTGTTTTCCCGACAGATGCACTACCCGTGCATCCGGTGAGAATAAAACCGGCAAGAAACAACAGAAAATAAAGATAACGGGTGTGCGCGCTCATAATATCTCGCCTAAAAAACTGTTGACCTGTGTCATGATTATTCCCTATTCCCCCTTAAACAACGGACCGTCACCCCGCGAATCAGGACAAGAACCGGTAAATTTCACATAAGCGTTTTTTGTCGCCACCCTCCCTCTGGGAGTCCGCGCAATAAAACCAGCCTGGATAAGATATGGTTCATAGACCTCCGCTATCGTATCCTGCTCTTCCCCTACCGAGACGGCAAGAGAAGATATACCCACCGGTCCGCCGTTGAACTTTTCGATGAGGGTCTGCATGATTTTTTTATCCATGTCATCAAGACCGTCATCATCAATTTCAAGTGCGGCAAGAGTTTTCTTCGCAAGTTCTGTCGTAACGGTCGAGGAATCATCGACTTGTGCAAAGTCGCGGGCACGCTTCAGAAGACGATTCGCGATACGGGGGGTACCCCGCGAACGCCGGGCGATTTCAGCGGCGGCGTTTCCCTCAATAACAACCCCGAGTATCGTTGCCGTCCTGACGACAATACGCTCCAGAACATCAGAAGAGTAGTAATCCAGACGGTTCGATATGCCGAAACGTGCGCGTAGCGGCGATGTCAGCATACCCGCTCTGGTTGTTGCCCCGACCAGCGTAAAGGGCTCGAGTTTCAGCTGCACGGCACGCGCCGAAGGGCCGCTTTCCAGAAGAATATCGATACGAAAATCCTCCATGGCGGAATAAAGATACTCCTCGACCGCCGGCGTGAGCCTGTGAATCTCATCAATAAACAACACATCGCCTTTGTTGAGGCTCGTAAGAATACCTGCAAGGTTTCCGGGTTTATCGAGCAGCGGACCGGACGACACCCTTATTCCACCCCCCAGTTCCGCCGCGATAATATGCGCAAGCGTTGTCTTTCCCAGCCCCGGCGGGCCGGAAAACAGCACATGGTCCAAGGCTTCTCCTCTCTTCCTTGCCGCTGCGATAAACACCCGCAGGTTATCGGTCAGCCGGGGTTGCCCGGCAAAATCGCCGAGCGAAAGAGGACGAATCTGTTCCTCGAATTTCTCTTCGGCAGGACCGGCAGGGGTATTCAACAGTTCTTCACGCACGGCAACGACAGAAAAAGGGTTTGCATATCCGGTCTACAGTTTGATTCTCGGATCAACGACAGCATACAGAACATCTGCCACGAGGTTGCCGATAATGATCAAGGTACCGGATACAAAAGTATTCGCGATAATCAACGGGTAATCACGGGCAAAAATGGCCTCAACAGTCACACGCCCCATCCCGGGAAACGCAAAAATAACTTCGATAAACAACGCTCCGCTGAATATAAACGGCAATGACCCGCCCATCAGGGTAATAACCGGTAAAAGAGCGTTGCGCAGGGCATGGCGGGTAATCACCACTTTTTCAGGAAGGCCTTTCGCACGGGCAGTCCGGATATAGTCCTGACGTATCACTTCGAGCATGCTTCCCCGCACATAACGCGCTATGCCGGCCGCCCCATTGATGCTCAGTACCGTTACGGGCAGCACAAGATGCCACAACCTGTCCAGCAGAAACCTGAAAGGGCCGTAAGATTCAGCGCCCACCTCGTTCAGCCCCGATGCCGGGAAAATCTGCAGTTTCAGCGCAAAAACAATGATCATCATCAGGGCGAACCAGAACTCCGGCATCGAGTAGAAAAAAAGCGCGCCAACTGTCAGGAACCTGTCGAGATAACTGTTTTGCTTCACCGCCGAGATCACCCCTATGAAAATGCCCAGGATAAAGTTGGCTGCAAGAGTAAGCAGGGCGATGGTTATGGTAACCGGCAGCGCCTGTGCTATAACGTCGAAAACAGGTTGCTGGGCACGGCTGAAGCTGCGGCCGAAATCCCCCTGAAGTACGCTGCCGAGCCATTTGACGTACTGGATCAGCAACGGATCATTTAATCCGTACTGCTCACGAATCTGATCGGCCACTTTCGGGCTTATCCCTGGCTGGATGAACAGGGCTGCCGGATCACCCGGAGCAAGCCGGATAATGAAAAAGGTCAATGTCAGGACACCGAATACCAAAGGGATTGCAACCAGTAAACGGCGTGCTATATAGATGAGCATTTTTGACTTTTACCCTTTGACTTTTCTTCCCTACTCCGCCACGCTTGCCGACGGAGAAAGCGTCCAGTCATCGATGTTATAAAATGTACTGAGTATGTTCAATTCCTCGCCTTTGATCCTCCGGCTAAAACCCTGTGCTTCCTTTATCCAGTAAAGAAAAGTTGTTGGCTGATCACGGTGCAGAATTTCCTGGTACTCCATCCAGTAGGGCCTGGCGTCCTGCAGGTTCAGCTCGCTTTTAGCAAGCTCACAAAGCTCATCGATTCTCGGGTTGCGGTAACCGGTAAAATTGAACCTGCTCTTTTCCAGGTCGGACCCCCAGCTGTCGAGCGGATCTATTTCAAGCCCTATCGACCATCCGGCCATCCACGCGTCGATTCTACGCAGACGAAGGTTCTCAAAAAAGACATTTGACTCCTGGACATCCAGCTGGCAATCAATACCAATCTCCCTGAGATTCTGCTGAATAATAACACTTGCGAAATTTCTTCTCGCGTTCCCGGCATTGGTGTAGAGCACAAAGCTGAACTTTCTGCCGTTTTTCTCACGTATACCGTCCGGCCCCGGCATCCAGCCCTCTTCTTCCAGAAGCCTGACAGCTTCGGCCGGATCATAGGGATAGGGAATCACTTTATCGTTATACGCCCATTTCAGCGACGGAGAAATATCGGTACTGGCTATAACACCATACTCTCCAAGATAACCGTCGAGAATTGACTGTCGATCGACGGCCAGAGTCAGCGCACGCCGTACCTTCGCGGAACCGAAAAGAGGATGGGGCTGTATCGTCCCGTCCCCGTGATAGGCTTCCTGGTCGATATTCGACCATCCGACATAGTCATAAACACGCAAACCAACCGCCTTGATTTCTACTCCGGTCTTTGAGCGTTCCAACCCATCAAAATCTTCCGGTCTTATGTTCTCAACAACATCAACGGCTCCCGTTTGGAGCTGGGCAAGGCGTACCGTGTAGTCGGGAACAACCCGGAACATGATGCGCGGTATGTTGCCAGGTTTGGGAAGGTTGCACAGCGGATTTGAAGCCAGCACGATCTGCTGCTGTTTCAGCCAGTCTTGAAGAACATAGGGTCCGGCGCCCAACGGCTTCTGGTTAAGAGGAGAATGCCGGAACTCTCTAGGCGGCACATTTTCCCATTTGTGTTTCGGGAGAGGCGTGAGTGACGTATGAAAAAGGGCCAGAGACTCGGGAATCCGCTTGTAGAAGTTGAACACCAGGGTCGTGTCGTCCGGCGTCTGGATCGCCCTGTCGAAATCAATTTCACCCTTGTCGGCACCTACAAGCTCGGCAAGGAATTGCTGCCGGGGACTGGCAATAACAGGGTTACCATAAAGCGTATAAGTAAACTTAAAATCATGCGACGTTACCGGTGCGCCGTCATTCCATCGCGCATCGTTTCTGAGCGTATAGGTTATGGAACGGTTATCATCACTCATTTTCCAGGTCCTGGCCAATGCCCCCCGCGGCTTATCCTGCTGTGATTGGGGTGCCTCTTCTCTCAGCTTCCTCTCCAGGGCAACAAAATTCAGGAGGCCCGACGTTGTATCGAACTCACTTTGCAGCAGCCCCGGATAAAGGAGCCCGTACACATTTCTCGATGTTACCGACGCGCCGATTACAGGATTGAGATAGTTGGCGTCACCGAGCATGGCGATCACCAGCGTGGAATCACCGGCCGATCCTCCCGCCGCAGGCTTCTGTCCCGAACAGCCTGCCAGGACAACGATGAAAAACGCCGTCAAGACAGGAAACAACGCTTCCACCGCTTTACGACATCTCGAAAAACTGCTGCGAACTGCCTCTCTACTCATAATCTTTGGAGAAATAGTTACTTCCGAACCTTGTTTTCAGCATCGACTCATCATCGATGCAGGTTTTGATTCTTTTTTCAAGCGCCTCTGCCGCCACATACCCCGAGTATTGTTTTAACAGATAGTTGAGGGCAACAACCTCTATGATAACGGTAATATTTTTTCCCGGATTGATCGGCAACTGAACAAGAGGCACCTCAACACCGAGAATCTTTGTCGTTTTTGTATCAAGCCCAAGACGCTCATAATCCATGGCTTCCTTCCACTCCAGCAGCTCAACAACTACCTGCACAACCTTTTTTTCCCTTACCGCCCTTATGCCGAATGTCGCCTTCACATCCACCACACCGAGCCCGCGGATTTCCATAAAGTGACCGATAATGTGATTCCCGGATGCGATCAGCACCTTCTCTCCCTTGCGGTTGATCACAACGACATCATCCGCAACCAGCCGGTGCCCCCTCTCCACCAGGTCAAGAGCAACTTCGGACTTGCCGAGGCCGCTTTTTCCAACAAGGAAAACACCTACTCCGTAAACATCAACCATTGAACCATGATACTGTTGGTACACCGAAAACCGGTCAACGAGAAAATCCGTAATCAGAAATATGGTTCTTGTAGAAGAGTTACGGGTTGCAAAAACCGGAATACCGGCTTCGGTCGCCATATTGAGCAGAAAGGGATCAAGCTTGTTGTTGCTGGTAAGGATGATGCACGGAACTTTATACTTTACGATATTTTCAAAAGCTGTTTTCTTTGCCTTTTTATCAAGCTGATTGAGGAACCGAGTCTCGGTATTTCCAAGGATCTGCACCCTCTTATACGTAAAAAGATTGGTGAAACCCGCAAGAGCAAGGCCGGGGCGGTGAAGATCCCTGTCATAAATACGCCTTTTCTGTTCATCGACCTTGTTCAGCCGCCGAAGTTTTATATCGATGGTTTTGTTGATGTTATCGAAAAAATATGCAACCGTCATCGATCGCTTCTTCAGGCCTTTCTGATCAAAGTTCATGGTAGTAGAGCTAAGAGGTGCGTTCAAAGTGGAACAGGGCCGGATTTCCGGCCCTGTCGTATGCGAATTTTTACCTGTGATCCAGCAGTTTATCCTTGTACTTCCTCAATTGTCTCCCCATTGCATTCACACAACTGTCGATTGCTTGTTCATAAGTTGACGCAGCTTCCCTGGCAACGAGAACGTTTTGTGGAACATGAACTGTTATTTCAGCAAGCTTGTTTTTCTCAAAATCGTTTTTCTGATGATCCAGTATCACATGAGAGTTGACAATCCCGTTGAAAATCTTGCCAAAAGCCTGGACGGCATCACGGGCATACTGTTCTATGTCACGATGATTATTTGTATGTCTCAAGGTAACCTGTACGTTTACCGCTCCATTAACCTCTGTTTTTGTCATAGGCAACCTCCTTGTTAATATGTAATGAAAAACAGAAAACAACACCCGCCAAAGCCCCCCGGAAACGATCTTCAGGCCTTCGGGTGGGCTTTCTCATAAACTTCCTTGATCCTGCCAAAGGTTACATGTGTATATATCTCCGTAGTGGTCAGGCTGGTGTGCCCCAGCATCTCGCTTACACTTTTGAGATCGGCGCCGTTGTTCAGCATATGTGTTGCAAAACTGTGACGCAGAACATGCGGATTTTTATACTTGAGCTCCGTGACCGCTGACAGGTACTTTTTCGTAACTCTTTGAACAAGAACCGGATAGATACCCGTACCTTTTTTTGTTACAAATACATATGCAGTACCGGGCTCCCCTCCTTTTTTTATTCTAAAGAAGTTTCGTTTGACTTCAAAATAATTTCTCAGCGCCTCCGCAGCATGTGTCCCCAGCGGTACAATACGCTGCTTGTTACCCTTACCGGTAATCCTCATGAAACCCTGTTCAAGACCGACCTGTTCATGTTCAAGGCCGACGACCTCCGATATCCGCAGTCCGCATCCGTAAAGCACCTCAAGGATCGCCTTGTCGCGTGTAAAAGTAAACTGTTCTTCAAGAGGATCCTTTTGGCGAGAACCCGCACGACGCGGAGGGGAAACAAGAATCCGGTCAAACAGACTTTCGGTCTGCTCTTCGTTGAGAAAACCGGGGACATGTTTGCTGAAGCGGGGTGTAACAACCTGGGCCGGGACGGAAACCTGTATACTGCCGGTTTCAAGAAGATAACTGTAAAAGCTTTTTACCGCAGCCAGCTTCCGCGCAATAGATTTTGGCTGTAACCCTTCCCCCAGCAGAAAACCCAGAAACAGGCGCATATCAAGTACCGTAACCGACCCCGGGTCTATATCCGAATTGGCTTCTGAGCCATACTGACGAAAAAGGAACTCGTAAAACTGGATAATATCCTTACGGTATGCCTTGCAGGTATGTTCCGAATACTTTCTCTGGCCTCTCATGTAGTCGAGAAAGCTGTTCAGGCCGGGGTATTTTGAAACTTTCTCAGCAGCTGCCGTATTCTCCCTTTGTTTCTGCATCACAGACTGACGGAGATCAGTTCGTTCATATTTCTGATATAATACAAGGTAACGCCGCGGAGAAGAAAATAATTCATACAGGGAACGCCGGTTGACCGCGCAAGCATGTCTTCGTACACCGTGATACCGTTGCGCAACACCCTGATAACCGCGTCAAAACCTTTGCCTCCTTCACCGGCCTTGTGAGTCACGGTTACGACCAAACCGGCATGCGCAATATATTCGTAAAAACCTGCGCCTGAACGTTCGGGAGCTGCTGTATCCCTATTTTTTACATCCGGCATGTGCGTACCGGGCAGCAGGGGAAGCACAACATTCTGCAGTTTTTCATCACTCAACGATCTGCTGCGCAGGGCGTTGACCCTTTGCGTATTTTCACCGATAACTTCCAGAACCTTGCCGGTCATACAGGCAAGAAGCATATAGTTTCTTTCCGGGAAACCCGCGAAAGAGCCTGCTGCATAAACCAGCATCCCCTCTTCAAGGTTCGCCACAAAAGCCGCGTCAGGCCTCGTCCATACCACGGCGGCTTTAACGGGATCGATCGCCCAGATACCCGCATGTTCCGGACTGCCGGCTTGATAACCGTGAATATAGAACAGATTGTTCCTCGTTGTTTCAAGGCCGGTCATCCAGCCCTCTCCCGCCACTTCGTGACCGCTGTCGTTTAGAGAAAAACTCTTGAGGATTTCGCTGCCCGACGGTAACGAAAGGCAGGAGAAAAAGGTTTTATTCACTTCCGGCAGCCGGTTCTCGCAAACAACAAGATCCGGTTCGAGAAACATGATCTTCCAGATCAGCGCACCGCCGGACGGGGAATAACAACACAGCCGGGGAGACTTCTCAGGCATCGTCCTCCCGGGTTTTTGAAAGCCTGTAGATATTAACCGGTATCGTCTGTCTCCCTCTGCTGAAGCTTTTTGCATAGCTCGTCACGGAAAAACCATTCTCGAATGCAAGATCGAGAAACTGCTGAGCGAGCCTTCTTCTCGGATCGGCAATATAAGCGCATCCCTCCGGTCTCATCAGTTTATCAACTGCGTTCACGATAGGCAGCAGATTAACCCTTTCGTAAAGAACATCAGCCGCCAGGAAAACGTCGAATCGGTCATCACGCTGAATACAGCGCCAGTCAAGCCGTTCCGTGCCCAAACCAACACGGTTTTTCAGCGCGTTGAGACGAATAAAACGCAGGGCTTCTCCGGAATAATCCGTAGCCATGACATCTGCACCCATTTTAGCCGCGGTCACGCTTGCCAAACCAATTCCGGCACCGATCTCAATAACCTTCTTACCGGCAACATCGAGTCCCTCTACAATAAATTCCGACAATGTCACTGCAGCCGGCCATATCTCCGCCCAGTAGGGCATCTGCTCGTCTTTTACAAAATCTTCCGGGGATATCCTGTCAAGCAGGGCGTAACTGTCCCGAACGCTCACGAAGCTGAACGTATTACCTGCTATGGTATAGGGACTTGTCTCAAGGTCGTATTCCTCCGACAGCTCCTCGATCATACCCGCTATGGTCTGATCAGCGTCGATCATGGTTAGTGTACGTGACAAGTTTCAACAACAGGCCAAGAAAAGACTGCATTGTTATGTAAACAAAACGAATGGTATGAAATGTACGGAAAATCAGGTAGAGATTTATATTTTACCAGCGAAACACCAGGGCGCCTCGAAAAACATGAAGCAAACCTGTCATGAAAAAAGATATCCTTGAAGTATTCGATAACCAGTTCCCTGACAGGGATTATACGATTGAAATAGTCAACCCCGAATTTACTTCGGTCTGCCCGAAAACCGGACTGCCTGATTTCGGAACGATCACTATCCGCTACATTCCCGACAAGGTGTGCGTGGAACTCAAATCCCTGAAATATTATTTCCTCGAATTCCGCAATGCCGGTATTTTTTATGAGAACATCACGAACACGATTCTGGATCACCTGATCGACATGCTCAATCCGAGAGAATTGACCGTCATAACAGAATGGAAAGCCAGGGGAGGAATTACAGAAACCGTGACGGCGTCCTATAGAGCCGAAAAAATCTGAAGGATTTTTCTAAAGGATACCTCTATTAATTTGCTGCGCACCCGATACCATAAAAAAGCCCCGAAGTACTGCTCCGGGGCTTTTTTCATATCAACTACAGCTAATCCAAACATCCATGCCTCAAAACATCATGTCGATATAACGAACGAGAGGCTCAATGTCTTTCTTTCTGATACCCGAGTTCGGTACGGCTTTCATGTCCAGCACAATCTTCTCTGACTGGCCTTTCTTTCTGTACTCGACAAGTTTCACTTCAATCGCCTTGACGGCATGACACTTTGCACACTTTCTCTGGAAAAGTTTTGCAGTTGCTGCAAGTTCTTCGCCAGCCAGGGCTACCTGCTCAGGAGCAGCGGTTTCTTCCTCAACCACGGCAACAGCCTCTTCACTTTCCGCAACGACAGCCTCTTCTCCAGCAACCTCCTCCTCAGCTACAGCAACCTCCTCAACAACCGCTTCTTCAACCATAGCCTCTTGTTCGACAGGCTGGTCCTCGATATTCTCGAAATCCTCACCATCATTGAACGCATCAAGCTGCCGGACAGTACGGATGTACTTGCCATCTACCGTGGTTGTGCGGCCTTTCTCCCAGACAACTTCAAGACTGATAAACATAACCGCTACAATAACAAAAATGCTAACTGGCAGACTTACAACCCACCTTTCGCTTATTCTGGCAGACATCTTGCCAAGTCCCCAGATAATGAGAGAAGACAAAAAGATCAACAGGAACCAACCCATAAACGATTTCAGAGGGGTAAGAACCGGCGAAATGTTCTCCGCAGGGGTCTGATAACCAGTGAGAAAAGAGGATATGAAAAACAATCCCCCCATCAGGACAGCACTAACAATCGCCAGGGCAATAAGCTTGCCATTTGATTTGTTATCCATGACAACTGAAAATTTGGTGTTAGCGGGCTTACAAACAACTTTAACGATTAAGATAATCAATATTCGACAAGCGGCAAACAAAATAACCAATTACCCCCCCTCTCTGTGTTATTCCATAAGCATATCGTCGGCTTGAAAATAAGGAGCACCTCTATAAATTGTCGTGAGCGACATGAGTACGAGGCGGACGGAGCCCAGAAACCGGAATGTACATAGAGTACATGAGGATTTCGAGCACTGCCCAACGAAGTAATCAGGACGCGCAACAAATTAATAGAGGTGCTCTAAAGCATCGGCAGATTTTGTGTACAAGTCAACGATGGTTATGTTTCACCTTGAAGATGTCCCTATTATAAACACCCCTACAAATTTCGCGAGCGCTGCGAGGTGAACGGAGCCAGAGATACCGGAGTGTACATAGAGTACATGAGGATTTCGAGCACCGTTCAACGAAGTAATCATGGTGCGCAGCAAATTAATAGAGGTGCCCTTATTTAACCTATTGAACGATCTCTGATGATTACCTCAACGACAAGCGTTATAGATTACGAAAAGGCAAAACTCGATTTTCAGCTGCTACTGGAATGTTTCCGGGAAGTGCTGCATAACCTCGGCGAAAATCAGCTTGCAGAACACCTTCCCTGGGAAGAAGAATCCCTGCCCATGAACCGCCTCCCCAATGTCGGAAGAGCGGTTCAGGCTTATTCAATCGTCTTCCAGCTTCTCAACATGGCCGAGGAAAACTCTGCCGTCCAGCTCCGGAGAAACCTTGAAGCCAAAGAGGGTGCCGCCTCTCTTTCCGGTCTCTGGGGAGATGCGTTTCACCATCTCCGCAAACTCGGTATCACAGAATCCCGAATAGCCGAGGAACTTTCGCACATTTCCGTAGAGCCGGTGCTGACCGCACATCCTACCGAAGCAAAACGCAGAACGGTGCTTGAACAGCACAGGGAACTGTACCTGCTCCTCGTTAAACTTGAAAACCAGATGTGGACCCCCGCCGAACGGGAAGATATCCGCGAAGAAATCAAAATTGTCCTGGAAAGACTCTGGAGGACCGGCGAGATTTTGTTTGAAAAACCAACCGTCGGCGCAGAACGTCAAAACGTCATTCATTACCTGTACAACATCTTTCCATCTGTGCTTCCCATGCTCGACAAGCGGCTGATCCAGGCATGGACAAGCGCCGGGTTCGATACCGCAGTTCTGGACGATCCGCGAAGTTTCCCACGGCTCTGCTTCGGCAGCTGGGTAGGTGGCGACCGTGACGGGCACCCGTTCGTTACCTCCGAAGTAACCTGGGAAACACTGACTGAAATGCGGCAATATGCCCTCAGGCTGGTCTGTCACCATCTGCACGAGCTTGCTTCCAAGCTCAGTCTTTCCGAGCGGTTTCAGTCTCCAACCCCTGCCATGATGGAACGAATCACCCATCTCAAAGAGTTGACTGGTGAAAGCGGGTATGGCGCAGCATCAAGAAACCCGAAAGAACCTTGGCGGCAATACCTTAATCTCATGATATCTGCTCTCCCCCCGGAGCCTGGTCTTCATGAATCATATGACGAAGACCTGCCTCCGGGAACCTACAGGCACCATGGTGAACTGCTTTCGGATCTTGACCTTCTGAGAGATTCTCTTCTTGCCATCGGAGCCGGTAACATTGCGAAAAACGACGTGTCTCCCGTGTACCGAATTGTCCAGACGTTCGGATTCTATCTCGGGAAGCTCGATATTCGGCAAAACAGCCGTTTTCACGACCTCGCGCTCTCGCAGCTCATGACCGCAGCCGGGCTGAACGGCGGTGATTTTCCCGACTGGAGCGAAGAAAAACGTATCGGATTCCTCACGAGAGAACTCCTCTCTCCCCGTCCTTTCACCCATCCCGACATGAAGGTAGGCCCGGAAGCCGAAACGCTGCTGCGCTGCTACCGGACGCTCGGCGATCATTTGAAACGTTACGGCCCCGACGGCATAGGCTCGCTGATAGTCAGTATGACCAGAAACGTTTCCGACCTGTTTGTCGTCTATCTTTTCGCCAGAGAAATCGGTCTGATGACAACATACGACGGAGGGGACGCATGCATGATTCCCGTAGTTCCACTTTTTGAAACCATTGACGATCTGAAAAAAAGCCCGGAGACTCTCCGCGAGTTTCTCGACAATCCCCTCACTATGAGGAGCATCGCTTATCAGCAGCAGAAACAGGGCCGAAAAAAGCCGGTTCAGCAGGTCATGGTAGGATACAGCGACAGCAACAAGGACGGCGGCATCATCGCAAGCCTCTGGAACCTTCACAGAGCGGAAACAAAATTGCTTGAAGTCGGCAGTGAACGAGGAGTAGACATTCTTTTCTTCCATGGACGCGGAGGCAGCATCAGCCGCGGTGCGGGACCGACTCACCGCTTCATCAGGGCACAGCCGCACTGTTCCCTCGAAGCAGGGCTGCGGGTAACCGAACAAGGCGAAACCATCGCCCAGAAATATGCAAACAGGATCAGCGCAACCTATAACCTGGAACTGTTCATGGCCGGTGTAACCGAAGCCCGGCTCGCCCACCGGGAAAAGCGCAAAAAAACACCGCCGATCGAACATATCATGGACTTTCTCGCCGAAGAAAGCAACAGGGCATATCGGAAACTGATCAATTCGGAAGGCTTGCTTGATTTTTTCCGTCAGGCCACTCCGATCGACATAATAGAATCAAGCCGGATCGGCTCCAGACCCTCCCGCCGGAGCGGCAAACAAAGCCTCGACGACCTGCGTGCAATACCCTGGGTATTCAGCTGGAACCAGGCCCGCTTCGCTATCTCGGGGTGGTACGGGTTCGGTACGGCGCTGGAGCGCCTCCGTGACACTCAGCCGGACGCTTTCGATATCATCAGGGAAAAAGACTTCTCATGGGCTCCGCTCCAATACATTTCCAGCAACGTCGCAACAAGCATTGCAACCGTAGACTCCGAAATCATGCAGGAGTATGCCATGCTTGTCGAACGCCCTGAAACACGGCAAAAAATCTTCGACATGATCACCGCCGAATACCGCAGAACCATGCAGCTTCTTAATATACTTTACGGCGGTTCTCTTGAGGAAAAATTCTTCAACGTGTCACGATTTATCAACATGCGGCAGGAAGGGCTGAGCGTTCTTCACCGCCTGCAGATAGATCTGCTGAGAAAGTGGAGAAAGCACAAAACATCCGGACAGCAGGAAGCAGCCGATGCCATACTTCCGGAGCTCCTGCTGACAATCAACGCCATAGCAAGCGGCCTGCGTTCTACGGGGTAAAGAACACCGCAATCCACAAATTTTTTCTGTCATGCTCTCTCAACTCAGTGCCGCTGCCCTTGTTGGAATAGATGCCCTGAAAGTACAGGTCGAAACCAATGTGTCTGGAGGTTTGCCTTCCTTTACCGTTGTCGGCCTTCCCGATAGCGCCATTCGTGAAAGCCGGGAAAGAATACTGACCGCCATAAAAAATTCAGGGTTCAACCTCCCGCCGAAAAAAATTACGGTCAATCTGGCACCCGCTGATGTCCGGAAGGAAGGAACCGCATTCGACCTCTCCATAGCCATCGGCCTTCTCGGCTCGATGCAGGAAGTTGGACACCAACTCGAGGGAACGCTTATTCTCGGCGAACTGGCCCTTGACGGATCGGTAAGGAGAATAAACGGCGCGCTCCCCATAGCCATGATGGCTGTCAGGGAACATATTACACGAATTATTCTCCCCTCGGTAAACGCGGAAGAGGCGGCGGTTGCCGTTGCTGCCTCGCGGTCCGGCATAAAGGTATTTGGTGTGAAAACTCTTTCTGAAACGGTACATCTGCTGAGAGATCCCCGACGTTCCAGTCCTGTAGAAGCAGACGTGAAAAATCTCTTTCATGAACAACCCGAATACCCGGTCGATTTCGCGGACATCAAAGGTCAGGCTACAGCCAAAAAAGCCATGGAGATCGCTGCCGCAGGCGGCCATAACCTGATCATGATCGGCCCGCCCGGAAGCGGCAAGACCCTGCTTGCAAAAGCCCTTCCCAGCATTCTCCCTCCGCTGAATTTCGAGGAATCGCTCGAAACAACAAAAATTTACTCGGTTGCTGACAAGCTGCACACCGGACGACCGCTCATGACACGCAGGCCGTTCAGGAACCCGCACCATACAACCAGCAACGTCGCCCTGATCGGCGGGGGCACCATGGCCAGACCCGGCGAGGTCAGCCTCGCACACAACGGCGTGCTGTTTCTCGACGAGCTGCCTGAATTCACGAGGAGTGCTCTTGAGGTACTGCGTCAGCCGCTTGAAGACAATGAGGTCACCGTATCGAGAATCTCCCTGACAACGAACTACCCGGCCTGTTTCATGCTGGTTGCCGCAATGAACCCCAGCCCGGCAGGTGCCCTAAAAGACCAGGACGGCAACCTGACCGCCACGCCGCAGCAGATTCAGCGTTACCTGTCGAAAATTTCCGGGCCATTGCTCGACAGAATAGACATCCACATCGACGTCCCAAAGGTCGATCACCAGGAACTGTTTTCCACCGCAAAAGGAGAAAGCTCGGAAGAAATCCGCAACCGGGTTACCCGGGCACGGAAGATACAGGCGAAACGCTTTGCCGAAGGCAACGTATCCGGCATTCATGCAAATGCACAAATGGCATCCAAACTCATCAAGAAGTTCTGTGTGCTCGACAAGCCCTGCGCTACAAAACTCATGGAAGCCATGGAACGGCTCAACCTCTCGGCCCGGGCGCATGACCGGATCCTCAAGGTCAGCCGAACCATCGCCGACCTCGACGGATCGGAACACATCGGAATGCCGCATCTCATCCAGGCGATACAGTATAGAAGTCTGGACAGGGATTTCTGGAATTATTAACTGACGCCTCGAAAAATGGCCCTTTTGCCCAATCTCTGCGTCGTGTTCACACTTCCGATGCTCACGTATTCAAACATACGCTCCGCTTCGGCTTCTGAACACTTCTTGATCTTGAACAAAATGCCTCATTCTTCCAAGGCGTCATTCAGGAAAAACTGTTGAGCGATCTTTCGAGGTGACCAGAAAGCAAAAGCAAGAATCCTGGCAAGACTTCGGAGTGCGATGCATGGAAACTTCGGTGATTGTGAAAAAACTAGCCAGAGAAATCAAGGAGACAAAACAATGAAGAAAAGGAAAAGGGGACGTTGTTCCGTAAACACAACAACTAAACCGACGGCAAAATTCTCTTACTGGTAAAAATCTATTTTCACCTCACAGGCTCACTTGATCCGCAACCCTTACCATAGAGACCTCCCGACATATCGAGACTGACCGTAAAAAAGCAAAACGCCCTCAACCATCCCGAAACGTAAAGCCTGTTTCCTCAAGTCTTCTGCAATTCCTTGTCAAGGCGTTCTTTCAGGAACATCTTGAGCAGTGACTGGTATGGCACATCACGTTCATTTGCAAGAGCCTTTAGGTTGTTGAGCATCGGTTCAGGTAAGCGAAGTGAAATGGTTTTCATTGTCGGTTTCAGATTTGGAAACAACGCCTTGCTGACCGTATCCCAATTCACATACTCCATTGAGTCATGCGCTGCCCAGAACTCCTGTTCTTCTGCTTCACTCTTGAATTTCGGACTGTAGTGTCCGGTTAAAATAGAGCGAATTGAGGAACAGGTTCTCTCGCTTTTTTAATCGAACGCTCGTTAAACGATAAAATATCTATGAGAAGCCGCTGCTCCATAACCACAGCAGCGATCATTTGTGTCAAGACCTGAAGGGTTCCAGAGTATCTGGTCTGGAACTTGATATATGCAAGGAGCAGATAATAGCACATCGCCACCCAGATCTGGCACAAAACAGCATTTGGACTTGTTCCGAGAAAGGA
>JANQGE010000029.1 GCA_028277485.1 Chlorobium sp. | reverse complement strand
GTTTTTTAAAATGTAATGAAAATCCTTATGAATGGCTCAGGCAACCTTAACCATGCCGAACCCCTGCGCGTTCAGGCCGCCGAACCCGCAATAATACCCGACCTATTACCATTCCACCGTTACCGCATCGGGGAAAACGTATCGTCATTCCGGCTAAGGAACCAATGACTTGCGGTAACAACAACGATATCCTTTGGAAATGTAATACGCGGAACGGATTCAAGGGTAATCACACACAGCTTCGCCCCCGGATATTCTGCTGCCGCCTTATGCAGAGCACGAATTTCACGATCTCTAACCACAGGATCGTCAAGGTCGGCACAAACCTGAACCAACTCTTTGGAACCAGCAACATCCGACACGAAAAAATCTACCTCGTACCCTTCCGAAGTGCGCACATATCGAATATCAGCCCCTCTTCTTTCAAGCTCCAGAAAAACCGCCGTTTCAAGCGCATGGCCCGTATTCGATTTTCCTGACCGGTCATACAGCGCTATAAGCCCGGGATCTATCGGATATACTTTTCGGGGATTGACCATTCTCCTCCGTTCCGAATCAGTAGCAATAGACACCGTTTTCAGCAGAAACGCATCCTCAAGGTAACCAAGGTACTCGTGCAGCGTATCCTTGCCTACAGAAAAACCCTGCGATTTCAAATCGCCGTAAAACTTGTTGACACTGAACGACCCGGCGGCATTTCCGAGCAATTGTCGCACCATCCAGCGTAAAGCGACGGGATGAGATACTGCATAACGCTCGATAACATCCCGCAATAATGCAACATCCACATAACTCCGCAACAATTCCATTCTTTCAGGTCTGGCCGCGCCGACTGTTTCGGGAAACCCTCCCTGCAAAAGATACTCCCGCAAGCTACGCTCGACCATCGTGCGGTCAGCTTTGTTCCACCGCTCAGGCAATGCAGCAGGTTCTTGGTCCTGGTGCCGAAGATATTCCCGGAAACTGAACGGAAACACACGGACTTCCATTGCCCGTCCCCGCATGCTCGTGGCGACCTCACGCGAAAGCAGGCGTGCCGAAGACCCCGAAAGAAAAATATCCAGCGTTTCCGTATCGAGGAGTCGCCGGACAAAACGCTCCCATCCCGAGACAACCTGAACCTCATCCAGAAAAAACACCGACCGTATTCCAGACCTCCCCTCGGGATAAATCCGGTAAAACTCCTCGACCAACACATCAAGGTCATCGAGTTCCATTCCGGCAAGACGATCGTCCTCGAAGTTGAAATAGAGCACGCTGTTCCTGTCCACACCCTCTTTCAGGTAATCGGCAAGAATTTGCCACAGAAACGTCGTTTTTCCGGAACGCCGCATACCAACAATCGCAAGGGCCTTGTGAGGTATACGCGGCAGGGTTATATCCCTACGGGTAAAATCAGGAACAGGAACACTCTGGCCATCGGCAATCTTTTGGCGGATTATGGATCGAAAATATCCTTTCATAGGGGACAACCTTGACACCAATTATCCTTTTCATAAGGAAAATATATACTTTTTCATATAAAACAAACACTCGAAACCCCTCCCACATTCTGCGAGGGTGAAAATGTATATCGTTCCCCATCTATGCCGGTTATCCAGCCTTGTCAAAGCTTCCCTGCATGTTCGAGTGCGGCATGGATAGTTTTGAGCGGTAAAAGAAGTGATAGAGGTACATCCAACAGCGGGACAGCTCCGTAACCCGCATACCATGACGCCACACGGTCATTTTTGGCATCGATCAAAAGAGCGACGCCACCAACCTGCGTAGCCACATGAATGCACCTTCGTCCAGCGACAAGCAATAGCTGCCCGCCCAGTCCTTTTCCTTGAACTGAACGATCAACCGCCAGACGACCAAGTCTGTACACCGGAACTTCATAACGGCCCAATCCACGCTTTACCACATCAGGAGCATTCCTGTATGAAACGGAAGCCGGAGCAAGACTGTAATAACCGAGCATCTTTTTCCTGTCACTCTCACTCACTGCAAGAAACGTCTTGGCCCCCCCTTTGTCATGACTTTTTCTGGCATGGCGCTGCAAAAACTCGTTCAAAGCTGTGTCGCCACAATCAAAAGCCCCCCGGTCATGGTGTTTTGCAATCGGCTCTTCATGCCATGCAGGAAGCATCATCGTTTTTTCGGCAAAGCAAATGCCGCAGTCATAAGTTTTGCGCTGGGCTTTGGCGGTTCCTCCAAAAGCTTCAGCACATGCAGACTATCCCGCTCAGAAAGCTCCACCCGCTCGTGCTGCTCAATCACCTGCCGTGCCGCTGAAACAACTTTGCTGATAACGAAATCGGTCAGATGGGTGTGCTCCAATGCCGCAGCCCGCATCAGGATCGACTTTTCTTCAGCAGCAATGCGCAGGGACAATCGTTCATTATGTTCAACCGGAACCTGAGGCATCAAATATTTTCCGTTTTGTATCGGTTAAAATCATAACATGGTTACCATGGCAATATACAACTCCACCCCAAATGTACAACTTCAATACACACACGACCTGTTTTCCACAAAAAACGCCAACCGCCACCCCACCATCAAGCCATCCAACTACCATAACGCATAGCAGATAACACGTACCATACAGGGTGCTTCAATTCATGCGTGATGTAAACTCTATATCCCGCCCTTCTGCCCTTTCTTTCCTGACCATTTCCTGCATGTCTTCAGGTATTGAAGATAGCGGTACGATGAATCCGTCAACCATTACCATATCATTGAGCGGATTGCTCTCGATCATATGCCGGGTTGAAAACTCGGGATTGAAGTACCATAAATCAAGCATATCCTTAATCTGTCTGGCCTTGTTTGAAACCGTTGAATTGTTCGCCCCAAAATATTCGCTTATTTCTTCTGCCCGAACAAAAGGCTCGAATGACTTGTCAAACAAAAAATTTATCGAGCCGATCGCATAAACAATCGCTGCTGCCCATATCTCGATTTTCCCCCTTTTAAAGGGCACCTCTTTTTTCCTGCCCAGTTTCAGTATTCCTTTCTCACAGAGTTGACGATAATCGTCATCGAGCCTTTGCGAACAAAATGTTCCGGTTAACCTCAGCAACTCTTTTTCTCTTTTTTTTACGATATCCCCTTTATTCATAATAATATAACAGTGCTTACCCTCTTGTTTGAACTTGATCGCTTATTCCGATTCCCTTGCACGGGACTCCTGCAGACGCACTGCTTCCGCACTCAACTCTTCGACACTTTTATCGAGCCAGAGCAACCGTTGCCACCTTGTATAATCAAAAGGCTCACGCATCATTAACGCAATAAATCTTTCTGCATCTACCTCACCCAACGACCGTACAAGAGAATCAATCCCCTTGATTTTCAATTCAGTATCAGTAATCATCTGTCTCCTCCTCTTTAATAAATACAATAGGATCCATGACCTTAGGCTTAACCAATTTTGAGGCTTTTTTTATCAAATGGTCATCTGTCGATAAAAAAAAGTCACATTCTCCTCCGACTGCCGATGCCAGATGCAATGCATCCTTTGTATGAATTCCCCACTTATATAATTCTTTTGCTGTACGAATAATTTCGTCGGTTTCTGTGACGGCACAAACAGCTGCATCCCTCCAGCGCTTAATAACATTTTTTCTTTGTTCGAAGGGATTTACACTATTCTCAAGGTCAAGCACGTAAGACCATACCAAATCAATTTTCTTGGCAATAACCCGTCGTTGAATCTCAAGTTTTGCTTCTGTCTCCAACCGAATTCTCAACTGAGACTGGTCATCAAACGGTCTGTTGAAACAGCAGTTATCCAGATAAATCTTCATTCCGAAAGTACATAATCAGATTACCACTTTCTTGTTAATGTATCACTTTTCAACAGAAGTCACCGTCAAACCAGCGGTATCATTATTGTTGGAGTGTCCTGTCCATTGACGATCTTTTGGTGGGCCGTGCGGATATATCCTTTCATGAAAAACAAATCAAGCCCTAATTATCCTTTTGAAAAGGACAATACACATTTACCCAAACATCCCGGAAGTCAGTAGTAAAAAGCCGGAATTTCAAGGAAAGCGTCGTATTGAGAGGCAATAACAAAATCATTTCAGGAGCTTTTCAAGCTCGACAATGAGTTCGGGAATATTCCTCTGGACCGCATCCCATACAATCCCGTCCTCAAGAGAATCATAACCATGTGCGATTACATTCCGAAAACCAATAATTGATCTCCAGTAGTCTATCGAATCAAGAAGTGACTCGTCTATCCTGCTAACCCTGTTCAGTGCCTCCCCCAAGATTTCAAAACATCTTTCAACAGCAGCCTTTGTCTTGATATCTTCCCGATAGGCTTCTTCATCCATCCCTACAGTGAATTCAAGAATCAAACGACACGCACGAAGAGCGTCTTCGATGAAGACCAGAGGATCATGCCGCATAGACAGTCCTCGTTTTTTTGTAGATATAGCGCTTCAGACGCTCGTTCGTTATGGACTTGGGCATAACAAGATCCACGGGCCTTTGAAAAAGCTCCTCCAGCTCGCGCTTGATATTCATGTATCTGACCATTCCGTTCTCGGTACCGAACAACTCAAGAAGAAAGTCGATATCGCTTTCCTCGTCGAACTCGTCCGAAAGCACCCCTCCGAATGCCGTGAGGGATTTAATCCCGTACGCGACGCAAATTCTCGATATCCCGGACGAGTATTCTTCAAAAGAAAATTTCATGGCGGCTATCAGCAAACAGGGTTTTTTAAAATGTAATGAAAATCCTTATGAATGGCTCAGGCAACCTTAACCATGCCGAACCCCTGCGCGTTCAGGCCGCCGAACCCGCAATAATACCC
>JANQGE010000084.1 GCA_028277485.1 Chlorobium sp. | reverse complement strand
GCCAGTGCTCGAAATCCTCATGTACTCTATGTACACTCCGGTTTCTGTGCTCTGTCCGCCTCGTACTCATGTCGCTCACGACAGTTTATAGAGGTGCCCATAATCGGGAATCGGGGTCGGGAGAGTAGTGACAAGTGACGAGAGGGGAAGTTGGCAGTATCCAGTAGGCAGCTGGCAAAAGAAAAGATCGATTACCGAATCCCGATTACCGATAGCGACGGCGAACCCCGAAAGAGTTGTTTTTTTAAATTTGTATCGAATAATGATAAATAGGTTTGTTCTCGGCGTCATGGCACGCAACAAATAGAGGTACCCAACAAATCTTAACAATAAGCAATGTGTTTAGCCATACCGGGGAAAGTTGTTGAAATAACCGACGAAAACGGTTTAAAAATGGGAACCGTGGATATTAACGGTTCTTTGACAAGGGCATGTCTTGAGTATGTGCCCGACATTCAATTAGGGCAGTATACTATTGTTCATGCGGGATTTGCACTGAAAATCATTGACGAAAAGGAGGCTGCTGAGAGTTTGAAGCTTTGGGACGAGTTGCTGAAGGAACAAAGGGCTAAATAGCCTGGAGGATAAAGTCAAAAGTAAAAGGTCAAAAGGCAAAAATGAAGAGTTGAAAAGGTAAAGAGGACAGTTAAACCTGTCTAAAGCGATCAAGCTAACCAGCGGTATAAAATGAAATACATCGATGAATACAGGAACCCTGATCTTGCGCGCGGGATTCTCAAGAAAATTGAGGACGGAGTGACAAGACCCTGGGCTATCATGGAAATCTGCGGCGGTCAGACTCATTCCATAATCAGGAATGGTATTGATCAGCTTCTGCCTGATCAAATCCGGCTGGTACATGGACCCGGATGTCCTGTTTGCGTTACTCCTCTTGAAACGTTGGATCGGGCGCTTGCCATTGCCTCAAGGCCGGAAGTGATCCTTGCGAGTTTCGGTGACATGTTGCGGGTTCCGGGCAGCAGAAGGGATTTGTTGCAAGCCAGGAGCGAGGGTGCGGATATTCGGGTGGTGTTTTCTTCTCTCGAGGCGCTCAGGATCGCAAGGGAAAACCCGCAGAAAGAAGTTGTTTTTCTCGCAGTAGGCTTTGAGACAACGGCGCCGGGCAATGCCATGGCGGTAAAACAGGCGGAAAGGGAAGGGCTGCGGAATTTCAGTGAGCTTGTCAGTCAGTTCATGGTACCTCCCGCGATGCGCGCCATCCTTTCGTCCGAAGAACATACGATCCAGGGCTTCCTTGCCGCCGGTCATGTGTGCACAGTTGCGGGGTATGAGGAGTATGAACCTATAGCGGAAAAGTTTCATGTGCCGATTGTTCCCGCAGGCTTTGAGCCTGTAGATATTCTTTCCGGAGTACTGAGGGTTGTCGGGATGTTGGAGTCCGGTAAACCCGGTGTGGTCAATGAATACAGCCGGGTGGTGAGCAGGGAGGGGAATCCCGGGGCAAAAAAGACGGTCGACGAGGTTTTTGAGGTCGCCGACAGGCAGTGGCGCGGTATCGGTGTTATTCCGAAAAGCGGCTTGCAGCTTCGTGAGAAGTTCTCGGGGTTCGACGCTGCAAAAAAATTTGACGTTGTCAACATACAGCCGGAGGAGTCTCCGTTTTGCAGGGGCGGCGAGGTTCTTCAGGGGATCATAAGGCCGGATGCCTGCCCGGTTTTCGGCAGTGAATGTACACCGATGAAGCCTCTGGGTGCACCCATGGTTTCAAGTGAAGGTGCGTGCGCCGCATATTACAGGTATCAGGGGAGAGCTTGATAGCTTTTTTATCTCATAAAAAAACACTTATGTCCATCGAATCACGCTGTCCGGTACCTCTTCTGAAACATGAAACCATTCAGATGGCTCATGGCGCAGGCGGCAGACTCTCCCGTGAGCTGACCCGGAAAGTGTTTCTGCCGCATCTTGGCAACCGCTGCCTGGAAGCACTCGACGACCAGGCAAAATTCTTTCTTGAAGCAGGTATGGTTGCTTTTACAACTGATACGTTCGTTGTCAGTCCCTTGTTTTTCCCCGGAGGTAATATCGGTGACCTCGCCGTAAACGGGACGGTTAACGACCTTGCCGTTGGAGGCGCAATTCCGCGCTATCTCAGCGCGGGCTTTGTGCTCGAAGAAGGTTTTTCCCTTGCAGAACTCGAGCGGGTTGTAAAAAGTATCGCCAATGCGGCTCGTATTGCCGGGGTGCAGGTTGTGACCGGAGATACAAAGGTTGTGCAGAAAGGCCAGTGCGACGGAATGTTTATCAATACTTCGGGGATAGGAGTTGTCAAAAAAGGCATCAACGTATCCTGCTCGAATCTCAAGCCCGGGGACAGGATTGTTGTTTCAGGCACATTGGCCGATCATGGCATGGCGATCATGACAGCCAGGGAAGGTCTTTCTTTCCAGTCCGGTATCATGAGCGATACGGCATCGCTTAACGGCATGATTTCCAAAATACTGGACGAGGTTCCTGAAGTACATGCCATGAGAGATCCCACGAGAGGAGGGTTGGCGGCGACTCTGAATGAGCTTGCCGGTGCTTCCCGAACCGGTATCGTTCTTGATGAAGCGGCGCTTCCTGTACGCCCCGATGTCCAGGGAGCGTGTGAACTTCTTGGAATCGATCCTCTCAACGTTGCCAATGAAGGGAAGGTTGTTATTGCTGCTCCGGCTGAAAATGCGGAAGCCGTGTTACGGGTCATGCGGGAAGAGCCCGGCGTCTCGGGGAAGGATGCAGCAATAGTCGGTGAGGTGGTTGACGATCATCCGGGAATGGTGATTATCCGAACTGTACTGGGAAGTCGGCGGATCCTGGAGATGCCTCTTGGTGAACAGCTGCCCAGAATCTGTTGAAGTTTTTATTTGCCGTTTGCCTTATATTATGAGTACATCTATTAATTGTCATGAGCGTCATGAGTACGAGTCGGACGGAGCGGAGAAACCGGAGTGTACACAGAGTACATGAGGATTTCGAGCACCGACCAACGAAGTAATCACGACGCGGAATAAATTAATAGAGGTGCCCTTATATATAAGAATAACTCACAAGAGCATGCTTTTTCGGTATGCCTCACCTGGTCGCCCGTTATTTTTTCAAAATGGCGTTGAAGATGAGGCTGAAAAAATCAAGCCCGATGAGTAAGTCTCAAGGTCATGGAGACGACGGTACCCGTTTCAGCTATGAAATGCTGAAATTCCGCCCGGAATGGCAATTCGATGATCCGGACACGGGCGCGTATTACCGCAGTGGCGTTATTCCGGGGGAGCTTTTTTTTACCTCTCTCGGCGGGGATGTGCAGTACAAAGTCGTCCAGAAAGCTGTTCCTTTCATAGAGCGGGTTTTTGCCGACGGAATGTTTCGAAACTGCGATTATGCAAGGATCGCCGATTACTCCGGGGTCACCAAAGCGGCGATCAATGCCAGGATTCTCTACGCAAGAACCATCAATAGGCTCAATGCCGCCAATAATTGCCATTCTGCCGTTACCTACATATGTGGAGCGTCACATCTGATCAGGACGATGTTGCGGATTTTTTCCCGTGTTGTCACGCAGCGTTTTGTTTTCGTGGAATCCGTCGATGAAGCTTTTCAGCATTTGAATAGCGGCGGCAGTGCTTCTGAGCTTGCCGAGTCAGACGAGGTAGTTGTTACCCGCAGCGAAATCGATGATTTTGCGGCAATGTGCGGCCACTTTTTGTTTGAGGATAAGGATTTTTCCTGTTCCGGCAACAATTATCTTGCGCTCGACCATCCGCTTAATGAGCTGTATAAAATCATCGAGGTTTTTCATAACGATCTGCGGGATTTACAGAAAAAGGAAAAAGAACAAAGGCGCGAGATAGAAGCTGCGCTTGAAGATGCCCGCAAACTTAACGAAAGACTTGCTGAAGAGAAACGTAATGTCGAAGAGAAGGAACAAGTTCAACAGGGCCTTATTGAAAAACTGAAAAAAGCCCGAACCGAGGCGGAAAGTGCAAACAAAGCCAAGAGCGAGTTTCTGGCCAATATCTCGCATGAGGTTCGTACGCCGCTTCATGCAGTCATTGGAATGACCGAATTGCTGATTGAAACAAAGCTTGACAAGGAGCAGCGATATTATGCCGATACGCTGTATTCGAGTGCTGAAATACTGTTACTGCTGATCAACGATATTCTTGATTTCAGCAGAATAGAAGCCGGACGTATCGACGAAGAGAAAGAGGTGTTTGATCTCCGCCAGCTTTTTCTGGATATTATCGCGGTAATGAAAGAACGGGCCAGCTGCAAGAGGCTGGTGCTTATAGGCAATCTGGATGAAGGTGTTCCCGACATGGTATACGGGTATCCCGGATACCTGAAACAGGTTTTGCTGAATCTGATTCAGAACGCCATCAAGTTTACCTACCGCGGTGAGGTTACGGTAACAGTTTCAGTTGTTTCTGAAACCCGTGAGGAAGTTGTGCTCAAAACATCGGTTCAGGATACAGGGGTCGGTATTCCTCAGGAGAAGCAGCATCTGATTTTTCAGCCTTTTACCCAGATCGACGCGTCATCAACCCGCAAGGAAGGAGGAACCGGGCTTGGCCTTGCCATTGTGAAAAAGCTTGTCACCTTTATGGGAGGCGAGATTCAGGTGGAAAGTCGAGAGACGGAAGGTTCCAATTTCAGTGTTATCCTTGTTTTTGAAAAGGTTGATAAAGAGTCCGTGCATAAGAGCCCGGAAGGAGCAACTGGTATGAGGGCCGATCCGAAAAACAGCAATGTCCCGGAAAGTGCAACTGAAGAACAGCTGGTACTTTTGGTCGAGGACAATACGATCAACCAGAAAGTGGCTCAGGCGATACTGGAAAAAATGGGTTATAAGGTCGATATAGCTTTTAACGGGGCTGAAGCAGTTGAAGCTCTCCGACAGAAAAAGTACGGATTGGTTCTTATGGACCTGCAGATGCCTGTCATGGATGGTTTCAAAGCAACAGAAGCTATCAGGAACTCCGGGCAGGATTTTTTGAACCGCGATGTTCCGATTATCGCCATGACGGCTAACGCTACGAAAGAAGACTGGCAGGAGTGTATCAGGGCTGGCATGAACGATTATATTCCAAAGCCGGTTGAGCGCAAGGTTATGATGGATATGCTGCAGCGCTGGCTTCCACTTACCGATGATCGGTGATCTTTCCGATATTCTCCCGGGTTCCTTACTCGGTGTATCCCTATGATGACGCTTGATGCCTTGTCCCTGGGCGTCCGTTCTGCAAGCGCTCTTTCTGAAAGGACGGTGCTATTCACTGATCAGATATGCTTCGCATGCTTCCCCGTCTTCAAGAGCGTCGAGGATTTCATCCATCTTTTCCTCACTGTCTATCTCCCCGTACCATTGGTTCTCCGGATGGACAACGACAATAGGGCCTTTTTCACAGACATTGAGGCAGGCGGTGGCGGAAACCACGACATCGGTCATGCCCCTGTCGGAAAGTTCGTTTTCGAGATAGGGAAGCAACTGGGATGATTCTTTTTTATGGCAGATTCCTTGAGGAGCTCCCTGCGCGCGGAAGCTTCCGCAGACCAGAATGTGATGTTTCGGTTTTTCCATGATTGTTACTTTTGAATTTTGACCTTTGTCTTTCCTTACCCGCACCTGCTTCCGGTTCCGGAACAGCTTGTTTTGCAGGCGTGCATCTGGCTTATTCGTGTCATCCTGCTCATGTCTTTGCCGGTAAATACTCCGGTAACGCCTTCCTCGATGAGGCCTTCGAGAGTGTAGATGTGGAGTCCGTTTTCAGAAAGGACCTTTTTCGGTGACTCTCCGGCGCCATTGACCAGCAGCGCCCTGCAGTCCAGAAGCAGCGAGGCGACTGCTTCCCAGCGCATGGTGCCGCCTCCGGCAGGTGGTGCCGGTCGTGATTCCACGAGAGCCGGCTGGTTGCCGTCTTTTTCCATTGCATAGACGAGAAAACGGTCGGCCTCTCCGAGGTGTTGGTTTATCAGAACGCCTTCCATGCTTGCAACTGCAACATAGGGTCTGTTTTCCGATGGTTTTTTGGGCAGCTTTGCTGCTTCTTTCAGTTGTTTCATGATCTCATCATTGTTTTCCTGCCCGATTATGCCGATTGCATCAGCCCTGCACCGCGCACAGTGTTTCATCTGCGGGAGGTATTTCGCAGCTTCTTTCTGTATTGCCGTTACCAGTTCAGGGTGTGGTTCAGGAATGTTTTCAAAAACGGTTTCTTCAGTCCTGTAATAAGCAAGCCCATTGAAAATGTCGGCCCCGAGTTCCGAGACGGTTTTTGCCACTTCGATTATGTGCCGGTCGTTGATACCGGGAATGATAATGGAGTTGACCTTGGCGGCTACACCATGCTCCTTGAGCTTTTTCACGGCATCAAGCTGATTGTCGAGCAATAGCTTTGCTGCGTTTGCATCACGGTACACTTTTTTCCCGTGCCTCACCCATGCGTATATTTCAGCGCCGATTTCCGGGTCAACGGCGTTGATGGTAATGGTGACATGACTTACCCTGAGCTCGGCAAGTTCTTCAATGAACGGCAGTACGTTCAAGCCGTTGGTGGCCACGCAAAGCAGCATGTCCGGGTACTTCTCCCTTACAAGCCGCAGGGTTTCGATGGTTTCTTCCGGATTGGCGAAAGGGTCTCCCGGTCCGGCAATGCCAACGACGGTAATGTTTGGTGAGAGTTCCAGCACTCTGTCAAGGTAATGCAGGGCCTGGTGAGGCGAGAGCACCCTGCTGGTGACGCCGGGCCTGTTTTCGTTCAGGCAGTCGAATTTTCTGTTGCAATAGTTGCACTGGATATTGCATTTCGGGGCTACCGGAAGGTGAATGCGCCCGAATGTGTGCCTCGAAGCATCGTTGAAGCACGGGTGTTTTTCAATAGGTAGCGTCATGGTACTTCCCTTTACATGTATGTGTAGCCAACCGGTGATGAATTCTGCCGGTACTCGATGATGGTGTTGACAATTCTGTCAAACAGCTCCTGGGTGCCCCGGTAGCCGAGATGATGCAGGCGCTGTCCCCCGAACCTGTCATGGATCGGGAACCCGATCCGAATGAACGGAATGCTGTTTTTCCGTGACATGGTAAAGCCTTTGCTGTTGCCGATGAGGAGATCCGGTTTCAGGGTTTTTACTTCCTCCTCGATGTCGACGAAATCGACCCCGTCGCGTACCTTTATGCCGAGGCCGTCAAGGTCGGGCACCAGCTCAGCAAGCCGTTTTTTCATAAGCCGGCTTTTCCCCCCTGATGCGCACAAAACCGGAATGATGCCGATTTCTCTTAGAAACCCGGTTATGGCAATCACGAGGTCCTCCTCGCCGTAAACGATGGCTTTCTTCCCAAACACGTATTTGTGCCCGTCTGCGTAGGCATCGACCAGTCTCCTCCGTTCATCGGCATATTTTTCCGGCATCGGTGCTTCCGAAAGCTTTTCAAGCAGAGCAAAGAGCCCGTCGCTCTGCCTGATTCCAATCGGCAGGCAGCGCTGGTAACGGGGGACGCCGAACTTCTCGTCGAGGTATCCTGCCGGCGATTTTTCCGCCGGCAGGATCGAGGTAAACTCAATGCTGCCCGCGGCCCTGCCGGTTTTACAGATGGCGTTGAGCGGCGTGCCTCCTTTCGGAATCCTGTGATATTCTTCCCATGGTCCGCCATCGAGGGTTTCTGAGTAATCGGGCAGCATGACATAGGGAATGTTGAAGTCCTTCAGGATCTCCTTCATATGCCTGAGATCCGACGGAGAAACCATGTTGGGGAAAAGGTTCAGGAGGTTTTGTTTTGGTCCTCCTTCGGCAAGTTTTTCAACGGTTGCTCTCATGGCTGCGTGGAACCCGTCTATGTGGCTGCCATGATAGCTCGGTGTGGAAGCATGGATCATAAGGGGAGAAGGTTGATCCAGCCCGGCAGTGCAGGTGTATCCTCTGAGGATCATGTCCACATCGTCGCCTATGGTTTCGCTCAGACAGGTTGTGGCGATACCGATAATTTCAGGTTTGTATTGCCGGGTGACGTTCTGCAGGCCAAGCTTCAGATTGTGGCTGCCTCCGAAGACAGCCGTGTCTTCATTGAAGTTCGATGACGCTATATCGACCGGTTCCTTGAAATGGCCGATAAAGTACCGGCGGATATAGGTTGCGCATCCCTGGGACCCGTGCAGGAACGGCACACATCTTTCTATTCCTTTGAACGCCAGGCATGCCCCAAGCGGATTGCAGAGTTTACAGGCATTCTGGGTAGCTGTTTTTGCTGTTTTCATGAGAACCCTCCTTTTCTTGGGGCGAACTGCCATACCGGGCTCATGACAGACTGATAGACTTCTTTTGCGAAGTTCAGCATGCCTACAAAACCGGCAAGCGGGATTTTCCTTTCATGGTTATGGTCGCAGAAACCCACACCCAGCTTGTAGGCGATCGGCCGTTCCTTGACGCCGCCGATCAACAGGTCCGCTTCTTTTTCGAGAATAAACTTTGACAGTTCAACGGGATTCGAGTCGTCCACGATGACCGTGCCTTCATCGCACATCTCCTTCAGTCCCGCGTAATCATCGCTGTTGCCGGTCTGTGACCCGGCCATGACAACATCCACTCCTATTGAAGCAAGCGCTTTGATAAGCGAAAACGCCTTGAAAGCTCCACCGACATAAATGGCGGCTTTTTTCCCGCTTAGCGCGTTGCGGAACTTCAGGAGCTGAGGATAGAGCTCGCTGACCTCGCGGCTGACAAGTTTTTTGGCGGCATCCAGGATAGCCGGGTTATCGCTGAAATGTTTTGCAACATCGTAAAGCGCTTTCGACATGTCCTCGATCCCGAAGTAAGAAACCCGCAGGTAGGGGATGCCGTACTTCTCTTCCATCATCTTCGCCTGTCTGATCATCGATCCGGAACACTGCACGATATTGAGTGACGCACCGTGCGAACGGCAGATATCGTCGATTCGGCCGTCTCCGGTCATTGTCGAGACAACCTCGATTCCCATCTGTTCATAGTAGTCTTTGATGATCCAGGCTTCACCCGCGAGATTGAACTCGCCAAGAATATTGATGCTGTATTTGCTGATTCCCTCGATTGATCCTGTGCCGACGATTTTCATGAGGGCGTCACAGGCTGCCTTGTAGCCGTCTTTTTTCGTGCCCTTGAATCCTTCGGAATGAACTGGCAGGACGGGAATACCGGTTTCCTTTGCAGCTTTTTTGCAAACCGCGTCAATATCATCGCCGATAAGTCCGATGATGCAGGTCGAATAGATAAACGCGGCCTTCGGGCTATACTGGTCGACAAGTTCAATGATTGATGCGAGCAGCTTCTTTTCGCCGCCGTAGATCACATCCATCTCTTTCAGATCTGTTGAAAAACTCAGACGGTGCAGCTCGGGTCCTGAAGACAACGCTCCGCGGATATCCCACGTGTATGCGGCACATCCTATAGGGCCGTGGACGAGATGAAGGGCATCGGCAACGGGATAGAGTACCACTCGCGAGCCGCAGAATACACAGGCTCTCTGGCTGACAGACCCTGAAAGACTGGTGGTTTCGCATTTGATGTCAAATGCTTCGGCTTCCTTTGTTTTTTCGTAGACCTGTTGTTTTCTTCCTTCGAGTATTTCCAGTTTATCCATAAGAATTGAGTCTTTTACTATTCATTGGGGCACCTCTCTTTATTCCGCGCTCCGTTCGCCTTGCACCTGAACCGCTCATGACAATACATAGAGGTGCCCTTACAAAACAATTTTTTCGGGGGTCGTTATCTATCTTCCACCTAACACCTAACCCTTGCCGATGCAGCAGTTCAGCAAGTTTCTACATCACTAGCTCAAACGATTCTTCGGGTGCATCGCGGTCTTGGCGGTCCAGGAGGACATCGAGTATTTTTTCTGCGAGTCTGAGCCCGCCCATGTAGCCGACGCTTGGGAAATAGCTGTGACCGATACGATCCAGTATCGGGAAGCCGTAGCGTACAAAGGGGATGTCTTCGTCGCGTGAAATGTACTTGCCGTAAGTGTTTCCGATAAGGAGATCGACGGGTTCGTTCTTGATCCACTGATGCAGCAGATAGAGGTCTGCCTGTGGACCGTTTTTGACATTTGCTTCCGGGACGCTTTCGGCCAAAATCGCACGGATGCGCTGCTTGAACCGTTTGCCGGGAGTACCGCTGACAATGTGTGTCGGCCTCATGTCCAGATCCACCAGGAACTCGGTGAGCGGGATCAGGTCATCCGGATCACCGAAAAGCGCAACCTTTTTACCGTGAAAATATTGCTCCATGTCGGTCATCAGGTCGACCAGGCGTCCCCTTTCGTCGGTGATCTGTTCGGGTATTTTCACCCCGGCAGCTTGGCTCAGCGCCATCAGGAAGCGGTCGGTTGCCCGGATTCCTACGGGAATCTCTTCCATCTTGAACGGCACCTTGCATTTCTTCTCAAGGGCAATTGCGCCTGGTTCCGCGGTGAAACAGCCCAGCCCGAGGGTGTATTTGCTGTCACCGGTGCTTTTTAAAGCAGGCACTGTGATGCCGCCTTTCGGGTAGAATACATGCTTGCCTGTCTGTGGCGCATCGAGCACATCCGATGTATCCGGAAAGAGCTGGATGGTTACACCGAGTTCTTTGGCGAACCGCTTGATTTCCCGCATGTCGGCAGGTTCCATCCATCCGGCCGCTATATTGATCTGGTCAAGTTTTTCGCCGGTTGATTCCGCAAACTGCTCGACCATCGCCTTCACCATGTTTGCATAGCCGGTGACGTGCGAGCCGACAAAGCTCGGCGTCGGTGCGTAGATCACTTGCTTTCCGTCAGGGATCTTGCCGTCATCCTTCGCCTTGGTGACAATCTGCTGCAGGTCGTCACCGATCGTTTCCGACAGGCAGGTCGAGTGGACGGCGATCAGGTCCGGTTCGTATACCGTAAAGATATTGTTGATCGCCGCTACAAGGTTGGCCTGGCCGCCGAAAACCGAAGCCCCTTCGGTGAATGAGCTTGTGGCTGCCATGACAGGCTCCTTGTAATGACGTGTCAGGGTACTGCGATGGTATGAACAGCATCCCTGTGAACCATGACTGTGAGGCAGGCAGCCGTGTATGCCCAGTGCAGCATACATCGCGCCTATCGGCTGACAGGTTTTTGCCGGGTTGATCGTGAGTGCTTCACGCTTGACAACCTCGGATTTTGTGTGTCGTAATAGCATAATCGCTACTCTCCTTTTTATGGGCACTTCTATTTATTTGTTCCGCGATTCAATTGCGTCGTTGATCGGTGCTCGAAATCCTCATGTACTGTGTGTACACTCCGGTTTCTGCGCTCCGTTCGCCTTGCACTTGAACCGCTCATGACAATAAATAGAGGTGCCCTTT
>JANQGE010000110.1 GCA_028277485.1 Chlorobium sp. | reverse complement strand
CCTAACACCTAACACCTAACACCTAACACCTAACACCTAACACCTAACACCTAACACCTAACACCTAACACCTAACACCTAACACCTAACACCTTGGTTTACCGTGAACCGAAGATAGCCGTCCCGATACGGATCATCGTAGCCCCTGCCTCGATGGCAAGGTCAAAATCCTGGCTCATGCCCATCGAGAGTTCTGTCAGAAGGTGGGGATCGGGTGAAATTTTCTTGAGTTTTTCCAACAGTTCAGCAAGCAGGTGAAACTCATGCCTTGCACGGCTTCTTTCCGGCGAAGCTATGGTCATGAGCCCTCTGAGGCGGATATTCGGAAGGTTGAAAAAATGAGGTGCCGCGGAAAGGAGCTCTTCCGGAGGGAGGCCGAATTTCGATCTTTCCCCGGAGGTATTGATCTCGATGAGGTAGTCTACCGTAACGCCTTGCCGGGACGCCCGTTTTGAAAGCTCTTCGGCTGTTTTGAGCCGGTCGATGCTGTGAACCATGAATACCTTTCCGACAATATCCTTTACCTTGTTTGTCTGAAGGTGTCCGATAAAATGCCAGCGCAGCGGCAGTCCTGAAAGTTCTTCAGAGCCCTGTTTTTCGACCAATTCCTGGACATAACTTTCACCGATGTCTATCTGACCGCCTTCAAAGGCTTCTTTTACCAGCACGGCAGGCTTGGTTTTCGAAACCGCAATCAGTTGAATGCCTGCAGGGTTGCGTCCTGCCTTGTTGCAGATAGACCGGATCTCGGCGATGGTCCGCTGAAGATTTTTTGCTATATCTTCCAATTTTCAGTCACCCCCTTAATTTTTCTGCAAAAGCCTGTTGAGTGGTCAACACGGTGTGATACGATCGATGCAATGGTCAGCTGTTCAAGGCTTCGATTGTTTTGATGGTTACCGGATCGATGGGGTTGTCATTGAAGTCCTTTTCCACGACTGCAATTTTATCCACGACATTGAGTCCATCGGTTACCATGCCGAACACGGTATATTCGCCGTCAAGGAACTCATTGTCAGCCTGGTTGATATAAAACTGGCTGCCTGAAGAAGCTTTTTGAGGGTTGTTGTCTCGTGCGGCGGCAAGAGTGCCTTTCAGGTTGGGGTGTTTGATCTCGGCGGGGATACGGTAATCCGGGCCTCCTGTGCCATGAAGCGTGCGATTACCGTCGTTGCGTGACAGAGGATCTCCGGTCTGGATCATAAAGCCTTCAATGACCCTGTGGAAACGAATGCCGTCATAATAGTGCTCTTTGACGAGCTTTTCGAAGTTTTCCTTGTGCTGCGGGGTGTCGTCGTAAAGGGAGAGTGTTATATCTCCAAGAGTTGTTTTGATTTTGTACTCGATGCTCATGGTGTGTTTTATGTATTGTGGTTGCATGGCTCAAGAGGCCTAAAAGTCAACGCTTCCGGTTTTTCCCGCAAGTGCAAGCAGGGATTTTTCCGCTTTTGCCGCAGCCGCGTAACCGGGGTATTGCCTGATTATCTGTTTATACATGCCGACTGCTTTCTCCAGCTCTCCGAGTGAGAGGTAGGCATCCGCGGCATCGGACAGATAAAGGGCCTTCAGTGCCTGGTTTGCCGCGGTTTCAGATGCCTTCTCAAATGCCGGCGCGGCATCGGAAAATTCTTTTTTCCTGATGAGGCATGCGGCTTCACCAGCGTTGGCCGCAGCGGCAAGGTTCCGATTTTTACCTGAATAAGAGCGGTAGTTTACCAAGGCGGAATCAATCTGCTGCAAAGCGAAATAGCTGTCCCCGATCAGAATTTTCGCAAAATTCCCGCTGGGTGTCGATCCGTATTCTCTGATGATTTCCCGAAGGCCTGTCATGGAACTATCGCCATCAATGGCTTGCTGCCAGTTTTGGCTTTCCACGCTTGCAGAAGCATAAGACACCAGCCTGTAAGCGGTCTCTTCGGCTGATTGCCGCTGCAGGTGCTGGAAAAGAAGTGTTCCGGCAGTGACGGCGGCAACGATTGTGATGACAATGATCAGGTTCTTGTTGAGGGTGAAGAATGCAATCAGGCGGTCGACTTTTTCAGCATGACTGTCAGTCTCCGCATGCGGGTCCTGTTCCCCGGCCCTGTTCTCTAACTTTTCCATCACAGGTGAATTAATGTTTTACCTACGGTACCTCTGTTGCACACCATGATTACTTCGTCAGGCGTTACTTGAAATTCTCGTGTCCCGACCGGTCTGGAGGATGCGGGACAGATAATAAGAAAGGTGCTCCCAAGCTGGCAGCAAACCTCGACCAGCAACCTAAACAAGTCCGGTGGCATTTCAAAGCATCTCAGTGTTCTTTTTGCCCGGCAGCTTGTACGGTGCCACCGATAGAGAACAGTTCACGCGCGGTATGTTGTATTATTTCTGCAGTTTTTTCCAGAGGAAGTGCTTTGATTTCAGCGATTTTCCCGGTAACAAAACGCACGTGGGACGGTTCATTACGCTTGCCTCTGAAAGGTACGGGAGAGAGATACGGTGCATCTGTTTCCGTAAGCAGATCTTCTATGGCAATATCATGTACCACAGCCGGGAGGGTTGATTTTTTATAGGTGACGGTTCCTGGAATGGAGATTTTAAAACCCAGCCGGATACATTCGAGAGCAATTTCGGTGTTGCCGGAAAAGCAGTGCATAATACCACGGAGATTCGTGGCTTTTTCCTCCTTGAGAAGCCTCAGCGTGTCTTCCCAGGCGTCCCTGCTGTGAATGACGGCCGGGAGGTCGAGTTTTTTTGCAAGCCGCAGCATAGAGCGGCAAGCTTCCAACTGCGACTCCGCGTTATGATCGTGATAGTGGTAATCAAGACCTATTTCACCGATGCCGACCACCTTGGGTGAGGCGGCAAGTGACTCGAGTTCACACAAAGTCTGATCGGGCACTGCCTGTTTGACATCATGCGGGTGCAGTCCAACTGTAGAGTAGATGAGATCATAAAGGGCGGAAAGTTCTATCGACCGTTTGCTGGTTTCGGTATCCGTGCCGGGGTCGATGAGCAGAGAGATGCCCTGCTCCTGTAAACGCCTGATTACTTCGGAGCGATCATTATCGAATTCAGGAAAAGAAAGATGGCAATGGACGTCGACGAACATGTTACTGGTGTTCGGGTGGCTTTTTAGTTGGCATTGAAAAGCCTGTTATAAAAGATCAGAAGAACGCAGGCTCCTATGGTGATTGCTGAATCGGCAATGTTGAAAACCGGCCAGAGAGACATCCATGATCCGAACAGGTATCCCTGATAAATATCAACATGTATGAAGTCGACCACCTTGCCGAACGCTACACGGTCGATAAGGTTGCCGATACCTCCGCCCAGAATAAACCCGAAGGTTAGAAGAAAACCGGGTTTGCGGTTTTTTGAGAACAGAACATAGAGCAGGAGAGCGGTGATAATGAGCGCTGTGATGACTATGAGCAAAGTATGGGAACCAAGGGATATGCCGAACGCTATACCCGTATTCTCCGTATAAGTGAGCTTCAGCCAATCGGCTATAAGCGTCAGGCTCTCCGCGTTTTGCTTGAGATAGGTGATCGCAAGCTGTTTTGTAAACTGGTCGAGGACCACGACCAAGGCAGCACATGAAAAAAACAGTAGCATAACAAGTTGGATCGAAAGGCTTCGAAAATATAATTGCCGGAAGTATTGTTCTTTAGGATAACAGCCGGCAGGCTCTGAGCAGTTCCTGAAGTTTCGTTTTTACCGCGCTAACGGGCATAGTCTTTCCGATCCAGATATCGAATGACCGTGAAGCCTGGCTGACGAGCATTTCGATTCCCGGAATTGTGATAGCCCCGGCTTCACGGGCCATCTGCAGTAACGGGGTATCAAGAGGATTGTAGACCATGTCGAAGATGATCTGGTTGCGGCGGAGAGCCCCTGTTCCGGGAGGAATGACGCAGTTATTGTATCCGGAAACAATGCCTTTTGTGCCTATAGGGGTGGCATTGATTACAAGCCTGCAGCTTCCGAGAGTGGAATAATCATCCATTGTGCAGACTGAGAAGGGTGTCAGGGGATTTCTTTCCTGAAACTGTCTGCATAGCTCATGACCCTTTTCTCTGTTCCTGACAAACAGGTTGATAACTGAAGGTGTAAAATAGGTGCAAAGGGCTTCTATCGCAGCCATTGCGGCGCCCCCGTTCCCGAAAATCCCCGCCGGGTAGCCGTCTATCAAGGGTTTGTGGGGCTCGAGGGGTGTTGCAACACCGGCAATGTCCGTGTTGTAACCGGTGAAAATCCCGTTATCGTTGGCAATGGTATTTACCGCCCCTACCGCCTCGGCCTCCGGGGAAAGCTTGTCCATGCAGGCAACCACGGTCTGCTTATACGGGATAGTAACATTGAATCCGGCTATGCCGAGTGCTTTGGCACCTTCAAGGGCGGGCCGAACAAGATTGCGGGACGGGATATTGAAGATCGTATAATAAAACGGCAGCTGCAGCATTTCTGCAGCCGTGTTGTGAATATACGGAGAATAGGAATAGCTGACATTCCTGCCGATAAGCCCGAGAATTTTTTTTGTGCTGTACATACAAGGCACCTCTAAAAACTTATTGCGCGCCCAAATTGCTGCGTTGGTCGGTGCTCGAAATCCTCATGTACTGTGTGTACATTCCGGTTTCTCCGCTCCGTCC
>JANQGE010000092.1 GCA_028277485.1 Chlorobium sp. | reverse complement strand
CTATGGTCACAATATTCAGTTGGATCAGCTCATGTCGGCGCCATTAAAAACAGCTGGGTGACTTGATCAGGAAGAGCCTCTTCCTGAATCAGTTTCCTGAATCCAGGCAATATCCCATTGGCGTCCGGTTCTGATTGTAATACTTCGATTTCAGGAGCACTTTCGAGTTCGGCAAACAGTTCTTCAAGACGTTCTTTCCCATTTAGGAGAATTTTCATGTATTCGGTGTTATCCAGGTTTTTTACCAGAGGAGTGTCTGCGAGCATCGTTTGCAGAACTCGGCGCATGGAGTTGTCACCGGTTTTCCGACGATGGCCCCGGCGCAGGCCCCGAAAAAACTGCTCGAGCATGTTATTGGTACGCTGAGGATATACTGTGACGCTTCCCGACGGCGTATTCACTTCGATCGGATCTGCAAACAGCCTGTCACCGTATTTGTCGATTTGCTCTGCGACTTTTTGACAGAGCGCATCGCCCGCAAATTTGCGGTTTTTATCGAGCCGGGAGCGGAACTGAAGAACTCCCTTTCGAATACTGTTCATGGCCTTTTCCGTGCCTTCATCATTGAGACCGTTTCTGCTTCCGGGCTCAGCGATGCGCATCTTTTCACGGAGGTCGTCAAAGAGTCGGCATCGCCATTCCAGCTCCTCGACAACCTTTGCGAAACCGGAGCCCTTGACAATACCCCGCACCTTGCGTGTGAATTTTGCAAAGAGTCGGTTACCGATCCGATCTTCTTGGGGCAGCCGCTGTTGCAATACCGGCAAGCAATCGTTCAGTGTCGATAACCGGCGGGCGAATTCCAGCAAAGGGCGATCGAAGGGGAACCCGTACCCGTTCCCGCTCTTTTTGCCTTGCAGACACCACAGGGCCAGCAAATAGGTCAGGACCAACCCCATCTGCGCCATATCCTCGCAATCCTCCCCGTCGGTTATGGCCGACAGGGGACACGTGGCGTCGAAACCCTGTGTATCGATATGCTGGCGCGCCTTCCGGGCCATGGTCCTCAGCTCTTTGGTGGCGGAGTGATCGCGCAGGATCTTTCGCAATTGCGCGTAGGCCGGGTCGATCAGGTCTTTGCCCGCGTCGCGCAGGAAGTGGAAGTGGCACACAAAGTCTCGCGTGCCGGGGAAAACTTGGGCTATCGCCTTGCAGATACCGGTTCCCATGTCATGAACGCAGGCGATCGGATCGCCATAGTCGCTTTGCAGTTGTCTTAAAAACGGGGCGATGTGGTCGACCTTCTCGCTGGGTATCTTCACATTGGCCAGGACGATTTGGTTCAAGCCGTCCATGCCCGACATCAGTGCCGGGGCATCGGCCTCGTGGGTTGCGTCCAGATGCAGTATGTACCCCCCATTTCTTTGCATCGCCTGCTCGATACGTGGCGTGGCTTGGCGATGGGCGAGAGCCAGATATTTAATGAATTTGCGCCCCAGGTATTCTACTTCCGAAGGGCACAAGTTTACGTTCCTGGCCTGTAAATCACGGCGAACCTGGTCGGTTGTTCGATGGCGCTGAAATAGGCTATTCCCGGTAAAGACAAGGACATCCCAACCGACATTGCAGCGTTTGGCGACAAGCCGGCGTAAGGGTTGGGAAGTAAAGACACGGTTGCATTGCTGGCAATGGAGGAGCGTCTCATGGGCGACAAACGGCCCCGTCATGGACAGCACCGTCTTGCGCCGGGTCTTTTGCACAGCAAGGGAGGCCCCGCACGTACATGCAGCCTCTTCCGGACGGAACCTGATGACCGGCGGCTTCGGGAACAATGCTCCCGGCAATGTCTCCTGATGGAGTTGAGTAAGGCATTGGCCGAGTGCGAGCAATGCTGCCGAACCGCTGTTTAAGCCGTTTTTTTTAAGCCGTGCCGATCGAAAAGCGCTTGAATCTGGCCGACTTCGACAATCAACCCCGTATGCCGGGAGACCGCCTTGGCCAGTTGCTTGAAATCGGCTTCGGGACTTCGGATAAACTCGACCAGCACCAGTACCGCTATCTCCGCAGGCAACTGTACCGCTTGTGGTTTTTGCAGGGTTCGGAGTTGGGCGGCGGCCTTGGCGGCATCGCTTGCGAGGTATATGTAGGATCGACCGATTTTTTGGCGCTGCACCTGTCCTTCGCGGTACAACCGAACCAGAACGGCATGACACCGACACCGAAGTTTTTCTCCGAGTTGATCCGCTGTCATCCCGGATGGACTGCGCTCGATCAGCCTCACGAGAGTGCGGGTCAGCGAACCGGAACGTGAAAAGCCGATGTCCCGATGAAACCACAGTCCGTCGCGCCCGAACTGGGGAATCTGGGCAAGCGTGTACCAGCGGCCGTTGTGCGTGAAGCTGCTGTAGTAACCGGCTTGGGCCAGAAAACGCCGAACCGATGGAATTGAACAGCTCATCTTTTTGGCAAGTGGAGCAATCATCCAGCACCTCTGCAAACCGAAGGCAGAAGTCAGTTTTTTGATGCCATCTTTTGCTTCGGACATTGGAATCCCATGATAAAGTATTGCGAATAGCCCGGTTGTCGGACCGTATTTGCAATACGTTATCATAAAGAGGCGGATTTGGCAATCCCTGGGAGCTTATTGATATGTAGGTAATTTCTATCACAATAGCGTTTGTTTTCAGTGTGTTATACTTTCAACTTATCTTCTAAGGGGGATTTTTTAAGTGAATCAATTCCCCTTGAGCATGATAAAGTATGGCGTCAAAGATTGGATAAGTGATTGATATCATAAGATCCAACCGATGTTTGCGGACATAG
>JANQGE010000057.1 GCA_028277485.1 Chlorobium sp. | reverse complement strand
AACGGAGCGCAGAAACCGGAGTGTACACAGTGTACATGAGGATTTCGAGCACCGATCAACGATGCAATTGAAGCGCGGAATAAATAAATAGAGGTGCCCTCAAGTAAACCGATTTCTGAGCCATGGCCAAGAAACAATCATTTGGTGACAAAGTTAAAAAGAAAGACGGCAATGATTTCAAGGTAGCAAAGCTTGTCTACTCCGTTAAATCGGAGAAAACAAACGCCTGGAAATTCATGGAAAAAAATGTCCGTATTCCCAATGGCGAAAACGATCAGAAGGTGCTTTCCAACTTTATCAGCAAAACCGCCGAATAGAGGGCCGCTGCTGCGGTAGCCCTTTTTGTTTTAGTGCCTTTTTGAGGCAGCCTCTTTCTTTTTCTACCAATTATAACATGGCCGACAAATCTGAAAAGGAATGGTTTGCCGACTGGTTCAATCATCCCTTGTATCTCAAGGTTTACAACCACAGAGATGACGCCGAAGCAAGAACCTGCCTGGAAACCATCATACACCATACCGGCCTGGCAACGTTTACACCGGCAGATATCAGAGTAATGGATATAGCCTGCGGGGCGGGGCGCCATGTTATTGAATTTGCAAGACGCGGTTTTATGACAACCGCGAACGACCTTTCGCCTTTCCTGCTGGAACGTACGCGCAAACAGGCTTCAAAGGAGAACCTGTCCCTTGAATGCACCAGCCAGGACATGCGGTGCATATCGGCTGAAAATTCCTACGACCTCGTTGTTCAGCTTTTTTCAAGCTTCGGCTACTTCAAAACCCCGGAAGAAGACTTGCAGGTTGTGCAGAACGTCCGAAAGGCACTGAAACCAGACGGGTGGTACATCCTCGATCTGATTAACCCGGTATACCTGAAAAAAACACTTGCCTCGTCATCGTCAAGAACCATCGACGATCTGAAAGTCACTGAAGAACGCCGTATCGAAAGGGATCGTGTGCTTAAACAGATAACTATAACCTCCCGGGATGAATCCGTTGCTTTTGAAGAGTCGGTAAGACTCTACGAGCAGGAGCACGTGTGCAGGCTGCTTGAATCGAACGGATTCGAGATAAAGAAAATTCTCGGGGACTATGAGGGCTCGGCATATGATCCTGAAGCCTCGCCGAGGCTGTTGATATTTGCGAGAAAACAAGATTCTCTGTAATCAGTTCGATAGCTAAAGAGTACTTCTATTTATCAAGCAGTTCAAGCGCAAGGCGAACGGAATGCAGATGTCACTTAAGCAGAAGATCACGCAGCGATTTAATCCCCGCCTGACCGGCTTTTCGAAGCAGTATTTGAAACAGCCGGGCTGTTAAAAACGCATCCCCGGCAGCCGTATGCCTGTCATACAAACGGATGTTGTAGCGTTCCAGCAGCACATCCAGCTTGTACTCGCCGCTCTTGTGCGCGAGATTGTAGTAAGGCCCTTTTTCAAGCCTTTTTGCAAAACTTGCGGTATCGATAACCTCGTTTAACAGTTCGAACCCGTACTTTTTACGCAGCATGCCGTTGATCATGGCCACATCGAAATCCGCATGCTGAGCAACCAGGATACTGTTTCCGATATAATCAAGAAAATCCTCCACGGCCTCCTGCTCTTCCCTGCCCTCGCTGAGGTCTCTGCACAGCAACCCGTGGGTAGTTACCGCTTCCCGGGCTCCGACATTGTCGCGCCGGATAAGCACCTCAAAAGAGTCCTGTACGTTAATCCGAAAACCGTTAAGCGCTATTGCTCCGATCGAAATAACTGCATCGTCAACGACGTTGAACCCTGTCGTCTCGGTATCGAAAACAACAAAACGACACTCCCCCAAGCACCTGTCGAGATCCAAAGGGCCGGCAAAACCTTTCACATACCTGCAGGTGTTCGCCGGGAGCTTTCCTCGACGGCAACGGCGTGCAGCGATCTTTTTTGCAAAAAGGTTAATCACGGATATAATCGAGCTGGAATCTCAGAGTAAGTGTTTTCTGAACCTTTTCTATCGTTGAGAAAACATTCCTGAGAGTCTGACGTTCGATCTTGTTCAGAGTTTCGGGTTTGATATAGCGGCCGGAAGTTTTGTCCGCAAGGCCGTTGACTGCCCGTAAACGCATCAGAAATTCGTACCCTGCCGCGGCTTCAACCGCCAAGTCACTCATTCCGGGGACGATATCCCCAAGACGCTTGAAACGTTCGACCGTACTGAAATATTCCGAAATATTCAACTCATAGGACAACACCCTGGCAGCATCCGACAGCGGCATCATGGCACGTGCCTTTATATCAAATTCATTGGCATGGTCACGGCTTTTCTCAACAAGGAAATTGCGGAAAAAGCCAAGGGGTGGCGGGTTCTGCAAAGCATTTTTGGCAAAAAAACCCAGAAATCCCCTGTTTTTTGCAATCAGGCCGAAGATCTCCTGTTTAAGCTCGGCGGCAAGTTTCGCCTGGCCGTAGACCGGCCTGAAATCAAAGAAAATCGTCGAATGCATTACCGCCTTCGGCTCGGGCGTCACAATCCATTTCGAAAAATAACCTTTCCATACCGATGTGGGCTGACACCAGACCGGGTTGCTTGCCATCACATCCGCCGGGCACCTGACAAAACCGCAATGTTGCAACACCCCGGTGACCTTTCGGCCAAGAGCAAGAAAAAACTCATGCACCTTTTCAGCCTGCTCCTCATGAGGGTTCTCGTAAAGAATTGCATTGTCCTGGTCGGTACGCAGCAGTTGCTCCTTTCGTCCTTCGCTCCCGAGCGACAGCCAGCAGAACTCGATACCGGGACGTTCATATCCCTCTTCCTCAAGTTCTTTCAGCGAAAAATCAATCGCTTTTGTGATGAGCGCGTCATTGATTTCTGTAACGATGTTGGAAATAAAATGCACGGCAACCTCCTGCCCGATATATATCTGAAGCAGGTTTTCCGTCTTGTCCCTCTGTTCCTTGAGCTGGTCCCGGTCGGCAGCCTGCATGACAGCTTTCATGATTACTGCAGGGTTGTTTCCTTCGGAGGTGATGATATCGTGCTCCGAGATAATCCCTGTAACGGGACTGTCCGGCGAACCGTCTTCAGTGATGCAAAAATGCCGCAGCTTGGTTTTAACCATAAGCATCACCATATCGGCAATGGTCTTCCCGCCGCTGATCGTAAAGACAGGACTGCTCATAATGCTGTTTACCGGCTGCTCCTTGATTGAGCCCGGCTTCGAGACAACCTTTTTCGTGAGATCGGTATCGGTAATGATTCCGAGCGGGTGGTTCTCGGTAGAGACAACAATAATCGAACCGATGTTGCAATCGGACATGATTTTTGCCGCCTCCCGGATTGTGATATCCGGCGGACAGGTGATAACTGTGGTTACCGGCCTTACCTCGAGTGTTTCATTCTGCAGGAAACTGTTGTATGACTGCTCCCTGAAAAGCCGCCGGTCGATATCGAAAGCTTCGGACAGGGTATGCTCAATTTCCCCGACACTTTTCGCGAAAGCTCCGGCAAAGAACAGGGAAACCCTGGGGTTTGTCTCCAACAGATGCTTGATTTTATCAACCGGAAGCTCAAACAACAGGCTTTCCTCAGCCACCTGTGCGCTCAATACATAGTCGTGATGGGCGAAAATCGCTCTAACGCCAAACATATCCCCCTCATCACAAAGGTCTACCAGCACCTCTTTACCGTCTATCGTATCGAAAAGGCGCACGGCCCCTTTCATCACCATGAACGCATGTCCCTTCAAGGCATCGCCTTTGGTGAAAATAATCTCACCTTCTTCATGGTAACTCAGGGAAACCGACTCGGCAAGGTCCTGCAAAACCGGCGGATCCAGCTCGTCGAAAGGCGGATATTTCCGAAGATCCGCAACGACCCTCTCAACTATGGTGTTAGAAGGCATACATCTGTGTTTTTGACACCTCTGTTAACTGTTCCACGCCTTGACCTCCTCATTAGACGGCAGCCTGGCAACATCGCCAGGACTCCGCCCGTTTTGAATTCAAGTCGTTTACGACAATGGACAGAGAAGCCTTTACAAAAGCCCTTCTTTTTTATACCACTCGAAAGCGCGCTTTATACTGTACTCGATAGGCTCCGCTCTCATGCCAAGCTCGGAAACAGCTTTTTCTGAAGAGAAATATAAAAACTCTGAGGCTACTCTGAACATGGTAGGATTAAAAAGCTTCGAAACCCGGTTTTTGGAGTGGAGCAACACAAGCAGGCCGTGCAGAAATCCGGCAAGCGGATACGGCAGGGGCATCATGAATTTGCGGGTACCGGTTACTTTGGAGATGATATCCCCCAGTTCCTTGTAAGTGACATTGTCACCACCGAGAATGTAACGCTCTCCGGTGCGCCCTATTTCCATTGCACGAACAACGGCTTCCACCACAATTTCCACGTCTACAACGCAAACCCCGCCAAGGGGATAAAACGGTACCTTTTTATGATAGACATCCTTGATGAGCCGCCCCGCATTGAAATTGACGTCACCCGCCCCGAATACGAACGCCGGATTGACGATAACGCAGTCGAGACCCTTATCGACAGCCTTCTTTACCTCGACCTCGGCAAGACGTTTTGTTTCGGCATATCGCAGACCTATATCTCCGAAATTCCATGGGGAGGTTTCATCACACGGTTTGCCGTGTTTACGCGACATGCCCACCGCGGTAATGGAGCTTACATGGAGAACACGACCGACCCCCGTTTCGAGAGCGGCACGCATAACATTACGGGTGCCGTCGACATTAATGGAGTAAAGCAGCCCGTCCCGGCCGTTTCCCCCTCCCATGTAGGTATACCCTGCCGAATGGTATACCTGATCCATGCCCTGGAAGGCTCTTTCAAGAGTATCCGGAGCCGTTATATCCCCCTCGACAAGCCGGACCCTGCCGATAATATCCGAAAACAGCTCAAGATTCGAGCTTTTTCGAACAAGAGCAAAAACTTCGTTGTCTCCTGAAAGCAGCTTTCTTATGAGACACGAGCCAATAAAGCCGGTAGCACCGGTTACCAGTACCTTCGGGGACACTTATTCCACAGAGTCAGTCGTTTCCGGAAGATTGCTTTCAACACCGGTCATTTCCGGGGAATCAGTTTCTCCCAACTGATCAAGCTGATCCGACAAATCGTAAAATTTTTCCTGTATAGCCTCGTTCTCTTTAACAATGTCCTTGAAGTGTTCAAGGCTTTCCTCGAACATTTCTTTTGTAAGGCTGAAACTGTACTCAAGAGGAGCTCCGCCGAGTTTATCCTGATAACCGACCATGGCGTCATAAATACCGTCCAGTTGCCCAATGTTTTCCTTGAGCATTGAAAATTCGCTTTCATACTGACTCACGAGCTTTTCAAGCTCCTCACTGTATTCCCATTTCAGGTCATCTTTCAGACCATCGACAACGCTCTCATGCTCCATTTCGACCGCTTTCAGCGCTGCCATCTCATCGCCTATCTCAGCAAGCGTCTGCTCGACCTCCGCCTTAAGAGCTTCCCTTTCGCCGCCGCCGCAGGCCGCAAGACCAACAAACAACAGAAGAATGCATACTTGTTTCAAAAGTGTAATAAACTGCTTCATGATTCACTCGTGTTTTATGTTAAAAGCACCTGAAACCCGTTTGTCCCCATGAGAATGTAAACTTTCCGCCCGGGAAATAAAGGGCACCTCCATTAATTCGTTGCGCGCCCTGATTACCTCGTTCGGCGGATAGGAGAGGGTTTCTGCGCTCCGTCCGCCTCGTACTCAAGCCGCTCACGACAATTTATCGCGGTGCCCCAAAGTCATTCAACGCTCAACTCCCCATCAATAATCTTCTGGCGGATATTTTCAGCCCTGACGTATACCTTTTCACCGATCAGCGCGGCATTTTTCCTGTTGTAGACATAGTCGGTATATCGGCCATCAAGGCCGAACACATTTATCCGCCCGCCCCGGAACGCTCCTGACAGCACCTGTTCGACAGTAGCGAACACCGCACGGTCGACCGCCTTGGTCACACTTGTCAAAACATGCCCGGGTGCAAGCTCTTCCTGGTCACGATCGGTACCGACAACAAGGTTGCCCGTCTGGCGGGCTGCCTCGACCACACCGAGGCCGCTCAGTCCCGCGGCCTGATAAATAATATCGACTCCCTTTGCATACTGACCGAGTGCAAGCTCCTTGCCCTTAGCCGGGTTTGTAAACGCGCTTCCCGTCATACCGACATACCCGGAGATAATGGTGATATCGGGATTCACATGTTTGGCGCCGGCCGTGAAACCGTCCTGAAATCTTTTGATGATACTCGATTCCATCCCCCCTATAAAACCAACCGCGTTGGACTCGGTCACAAGTCCCGCCAGCACGCCCGCAAGAAATGACCCCTCTTTATCCTGAAACACGATACCCGAAAGGTTAGCGGGGATCTCCCTGTCCGGTTTGGCGAGATAGTCAATGCACGCAAAATATTTATCAGGAAACTCTTCGGCTATTGCCGCAATATCACGGCTGAAAAGGAGCCCTACTCCGAAAATAACCGGGATATCCGGATCAGCCGCAAACTGGCGCAAGGCCGCTTCTCTGCCGGCACCTTCGCCTGACGGCTCGATATACACAATATCAACACCGAGCGAATCCCTGCACATTTCAAGTCCGTGATATGCCGAGTCGTTAAAGGATTTGTCTCCTCGTCCTCCGACATTGAAAACCATGCCGACAGTTATTTTTTCAGAAGAACCGCCCGGCGAAGGTTGTGGTGTGCAGCCTGCAAGCAACAATGCCAGCATGCCGAGAACAGTAAACATGCGTTTCATATGGCAACGTCTGATGCCGATTGTAAAGAGGCTGTGATAAGTGAAAATTAGAAAGGCATAACTTAACAAAAACCCAGCCTTTTTAAAAGCGATCGAGCAAGTTCGGAACGATTCATCAACCATTCAAGGGCACCTTTATCAATTGACCTTTCAGAACACACTGTAACAAGAAGCAATTACGTATATTAAGGGCATCTTTATTGTCACGAGCAGCTATCCATCTCTTTTTTCCTATGAGAACAAGTATCGAACCGGAATTTTTCAGCATATCAGATACGTTCGACTTGCCCGTGTTTCTGAGGTATCCGAACACCCCCTTTTCCTTCAAGGCTCAGCCTTTGAAAAGGGAGCTTTTTCACTGCTATGATACCTTTGACTGGAAAGCCTGGAACAAAAAAACCGCTGTCGTTATATGCCGTCAGCAATTAAGCCTTCTTGATCTGAAAAACGGCAATGCCATAAATTCCTCTGCGTTCAGAAAGACTCCCCGGAGCTTTTTCCCGGAAGATATTGCCGAGGAAAAAACAGCGTCAGCGCTTAAAACCCTGTCAAAACTCAGGGCCTTCATCAAGCTTGGCTCGGTTGAAACAACAACAAAAACCTGGCACGCACTCGATGAAAACCAGAAAACCGTAGCATTTATTGAACTACGCTCGATCGTACCGCAAAACCACAAAAAAGCCCAAAACAGCGTTGCTGTAATCACGCTGACCCCCGTAAGAGGCTATAGGAAAGAGCTCGAAAAACTTGCCGACTGCCTGGCACAGAACCCCGCCTTCACCGGGGAAACCACCTACCGGAATTTTTACACCGCCATCCTTGATGCTGCCGGACTTGTCCCCGGAAGCTATTCATCAAAACCGTCCGTCACGCTCAAGCCGGAAAAAACCATACAGGACTCCGCACGGAAACTGCTGCTCTCGCCGCTCGAGGTCATTCATGCCAATGAGGCATGGATATCCAAGAATATCGACACCGAATTTCTTCACGATTACCGGGTAGCCGTACGCAGGACCCGTTCGATCCTTGCCCAGTTGAAGGGGATCTTCCCTCCCGAAGAACTCTCCCGGTACAAACGGGCTTTCATGGAGCTTGGCAAACGGACAAATAACCTTCGTGACCAGGATGTTTATCTGCTTCAGGCGGAAAGATTCAGAAATCTTCTCCCCCCAGCCATGCGTGAACCGCTGGATCCTTTCTTCATGGATCTCCGGAATCGGCATAAAGAAGAGTTGAGGGTATTTTCAAAATACCTTCGTTCGGAACATTACCGGCTGCTTCTGCAGGAGTGGCAATCATTTCTCGATGACGATATCCCTTCTGAACCGGACACAACCCCCAATGCGTTGAGGAAAACATCGAATGTCGCGGTTTCCTCGATCAAGAAAGCATGGAAAAGAGTTATCCGGCACGGCAGGGATATCAGCCGGGTAGCAACCGATACGGAACTGCATGCCCTGCGCATCGACTGCAAGAAACTTCGTTACCTTCTGGAATTCTATGCCCCGCTTTTCCCGGCCAAAGCGCTCCAGAAAGTAGTCAGCCAGCTGAAAGTTCTTCAGGACAATCTCGGAGTTTTCGTCGACCTTTCTGTACAGCAAAACTACCTCTATTCTTATCTCTCCAACATCGAGTGTGCAGCAGACCACATTCCTCTTGCTTCCTCACTGGGAGGACTGGTAACGGCTCTCTACAACGAGCGCGAAACTGTGCGGATGAATTTCCACGACGCATTTGATACCTTTGACAGACAGGAAACAGAAGATTTGCTCAACGAGCTGTTTAACCATTACCGTTAATATGAAAACCATCGCACTCTACAGCATCAAGGGCGGCGTTGGAAAAACCGCATCCGCAGTAAACCTGGCGTACCTATCCTCTATCACCGAACCGCCGACGCTTATCTGTGACCTTGACCCGCAGGGGGCAAGTTCCTTTTATTTCCGTATTGTTCCGAACAAAAAGTACAGCAGCAAAAAATTTCTTAAAGGCGACACAAAGATATACAACAATATCAAGGGAACGGACTTCGACAATCTCGATCTTCTTCCCGCCGATTTTTCCTACAGAAACCTGGACATTGAACTGCTGGAGGAGAAAAAACCCCAAAAAAAACTGAAAAACAACATCCGTGAACTGAACACGGAATATCCGTTCATCTTTTTCGACTGTCCTCCAAACCTCACCCTTTTGTCAGAAAGCGTATTCACGGCTTCGGACATCATTCTCGTCCCTCTCATCCCGACGACCCTTTCACTCCGGACCTTCAAACAGCTGCTTGACTTCTTTAAGGAATGCAAGCTTGATACCGCTAAAATCAAGGGATTTTTTACCATGTTCGAACGCCGCAAGGCCATGCACAGAGAGATCGTTAAGAAATACAGCGGGAAAAAACGTTTTCTGCGCCAGATCATACCCTACAACTCGGAAGTCGAGAAAATGGGAATCTACCGCGCCCCGCTCAATGCCGTCCGCCCTAATGCAACGGCAGCCATAGCGTATCAGGAGCTATGGAAAGAGTTGATTAATGAGATCGGGCAGTAGAAAATCTCGATATATTGACTCCTGAAATCAATACAACCCATTTGTATTCATTTATCTTTTTACCTACATTTACCTCCCGGTACAGGGCGAAGTGGCCGAGTGGCTAGGCAGAGGTCTGCAAAACCTTTTACAGCGGTTCGAATCCGCTCTTCGCCTCAACACAAATTCCTATCTGCAAGCCTGGGTTATAAAATCAGCCACATGCTTCGCCTCGACCTCTTCAAGGTCATGCAGTTTGATGTGTCTCCTGTATTTCCCGTTCCCTTGAAGCAATGCGTCAGGATCACGAAATGACGCCCCATGGCTGAATTCCACCGAGACATGTTCCTTATAGACAAAAATCCCTCCGACCAGTTCCTTCTCCTTCAGGAAAACAATCCCACCGTATTTGACCGCTTCGGTCAAACCGGGGCTCGTTCCCAGAAAAAGTGATCGAATTCTGAGCACCACGTCGTAAAATTCAAATGAATGTTCCCTTATATCCCGCAGGTGCGTTTCGAGATTGTGTTCAGATTGTACCATATCCTTTGATAGTGATAAATCTATTTTTTCATCAACCAAAAACCCATCAAAGGTCACTCCTGGCCGCCTCATCTTCCGCTGAAGCCCCATTTCATTGAGCGTTTCCGAAACGCCATCCAGATAAACGTCGGCAAGCTTGCCTTTGATACCCAAATCAGGGCTTGGAGCAACAATCACTTGCAAAGCTAACAAACTATTGTTAAATATTTTGTTGGGGGCATGCTGGTCTAACCTCTGCCATTATACCGCACATTGTTCTTTGCCGCCCACCTGGCATCCCGACTGGTCGGGAGGATGCGGAACAGATTACATAGAGATACCCAATATCCGATAGCTCTAAACCAGGTATTTTATGAGCCTTATTTATCCTGAATTCCAGACACTACCAGAACTTTTCACCCACGTTTTCCGTCACTACAAAGGTCAGCCAAAAAAATTCCCGGTTGCCCGCAAGGCAAACGGAACCTACACACCTGTCTCCTACGACTCCCTTAGCGATGATGTATCAGCCCTTGCGGCTTTCCTGAAACACAAAGGAATCGAGGCGAAAGATCGTGTGGCCATCCTTTCGGAAAACCGCCCCGGCTGGTATCTTTCGGATATGGCAATCCTCAGTATCGGGGCGGTCGATGTCCCGCTTTATCCTTCACTGCCTCCCAATCAGATAGAATACATCCTCAAAGACTCCGGAACCCGGGCAGTCATTGTTTCCAACATGCTCCAGCTGGGCAAGATGCTCTCCATCTGGCAGAATCTTCCGGATCTCGAGTTCATCGTCGCCATGAACCGGCTTGATGAAAAGGTCGAGGGTGTCACGGAACTCTCTGACGCGAAAAAAACCGGTCGTGCGATCCTTGACAGCTCACCCGATTATGTAAGCTATACGATGGTCAAACCCGACGATACTGCCACGATCATCTATACTTCCGGTACTACCGGCCTGCCGAAGGGCGTGATGCTGACTCACCGCAATATCTGCGAGAATGTTAAATCCTGTTCCACAATCATACAGCTCGACCAATCGGACAGGGGTCTTTCCTTCCTGCCGCTCTCGCATGCCTATGAAAGAACCGGAGGCTACTACCTGCTTTTTGCATGCGGCGCCCAGATTTATCTTGCAGAAAGCGTTGAAACCGTATCATTGAACATCACCGAAGCCAAACCCACCATTATCTTTACCGTCCCGCGGCTTTTCGACCGGATAAAAGCCAACATTTTGAAACAGATAGAAAATGAAAGCCCGGCAAAACAAAAGATTTTCAACTGGGCTCATGCAACCGGAATCGAGTACCACAAAAAACTGCTGACCGGAAAACCTTCGGCGATACTTTCCATGAAACATGCAATCGCCGATAAGCTTGTCTACTCCAAGATCCGTGGCAAGTTCGGCGGTCATCTTCGTTACTTTGTTTCCGGCGGGGCGGCTCTTCCCCAGAAGGTGGGGGAATTTTTCCAGGCTCTCGGCATCACCATACTTGAAGGGTACGGGCTTACCGAAACATCTCCGGTCACCAATGTCAACCGGCCTGAAAAGATCAAATTCGGAACCGTCGGTCCCGTCATTGACAATGTCACCGTTACAATCGACAGTGATGGCGAGGTACTGTTCCGCGGCCCGAATATCATGAAAGGCTACTGGAATGACGAGGAGTCAACCCGTGAAGTCATCTACGACGGCTGGTTCCACACAGGCGACATAGGAGAGCTCGATGAAGACGGATATCTGAAAATCACAGACAGAAAGAAACATATTATCGTAACATCCGGGGGTAAAAACATCGCACCCCTTCCCATCGAACAGATGATCGCCGAAAACAAGTATGTCGACCAGGTAATGGTTGTCGGTGAGAAAAAACCGTTTCTTGTCGCCCTTATCGTGCCCAATTTCTCCGAACTGGAATCTTTTGCCGATGAACAACAGATCTCAGCCGCAGCGAGAAACGACCTCATTGAGCATAAGCAGATCCGCAAGATATATGAATCGCTGCTGCGCAACATATCGAGACAGCTTGCCGCACATGAAAAAGTAAGGAAGTTTCTGCTGATGAAAGAGCCTTTCACCATTGAAAACGGCTACATGACACCAACACTCAAACTGAAACGGAAAGCTATAAGCAAAACCTTTGAAAAAGAGATCGATTCACTTTTCAGCTCAATGAATTCACTCTACAACTCGGAGTAGTCGCACCCTCTCTTGACGGCAGCAACAAAACCTTCAAGTTTTTCAGCGTGGGTTCAGACGGCATTTACTTTCAGACTCATGTTCGGCTGCATCCTTTCGAATAGAGTATCCTCTTCCTTCGCGTTTCGTTACCATAGTTGCACGTTGTAAGGAAAAACATTTTGTCCATCTCTTCTCTTTCGGGGTTCGCCGTCGCCCCTGTGAAATATCCGGTTTGATTTCACGGGGGGAATCGGTATCGACCGTTTCTGTTTCTTTCGACGATGAGTACGATCACTGCTTCGCCAAGTACGAGATGATCAACGATGCAACACATCAACAGCTTAACAGGCGTAGTGTCAGTCCGGGATTTTGTAATAAGGATTGGGGGCTTCATCAGGAGAACGCTCTACAAGACCTTCCTGCTCAAGTTCGGCAAGAACAGCAACAACCTGCTCACCGTACCGTTCGGTAAACTCCTCGAGAACCATTCCATCCACGACGCCAACAAGATCGCTGATGATTCTGCCCCTGTACCACCGTTTTGACCCTTTGAATTTGGACTGTCGAGTGAGCGCACGTATTCCGGTTCGCCGTCCGGTCAGAACCAGAGCACCGTAATCCATCAGCGCATTATGCCAGTCACGGCTTCTCCCAAGGGGAAGCACTTCTCCTGCCACGGCAAGCAATTCACCCGCCCGGATGGTTTCGGGTAATCCGAGCTCATGGATACATATTCTCCTGATATTGGTATCGACAGCGGCAATATCAAGATTGTCCGCAAAAATCGGTATCGAACGGGATGAGTAGACACCAATGCCCGGAAGCTTGATCAGTTCTTCAGGTGACGGCGGCACAACCGATGAATATTCAACGGCGATGATCTTTGCGCAACGGTGCAGGCGCTGCCCCCTGGCATTGTAACCGAGTCCGCTCCAGTAAAACAAAACCTCTTTCAATGATGCGTCAGCAAGGGAACGGATATCGGGAAAACGATCCAGCCATGAGAGAAACTTGTCGATAACACGCTCGGCCTGTGTCTGCTGAAGCATCATCTCACTGACCATGACAGCGTAACGGTCGGTTGTCTCTCTCCAGGGAAACCGCCTCTTGTTTTCACGGTAGAAAGCAAAAACTTTCTCCTGAAAACGCTGTATCTGCTGTTGATCGAGCCCCATTCGACATCCCTTTCCGAAAATTCCACCCCTGTCCACCCCAAGCCTCCGTGCGACACTGTTCTTTCCAATTACAAATACGATTAACGCTTCGACTTCACACTTTCACCATTTTATCGACAACAACATGCTTTTCACCCCGGCGAACTGTCGCAGCCTCGATAAACGGGTCGTGAGCAAAGTAAAGCAGCCAACGCTTTTCAAGCAGATCGTTCAACAACGCAATTTTATCGCGGATCACCTCGAGCGGAGCAATATCAAAAGCAAGCCCCCTCGTAACGGCAAGATGGGCCGATGATGGAATAAGATCGCCGCCATGAACCAGCGTCTTGTCATTTCCGGTGATCCTGACCAGTTGATGCCCTGCCGTATGCCCGTTACCGCGGAGAATCATCTCCACCCCCGGCAATAACTCGACACAACCGTCAATCAGTTCCATCGATCCGCTTTTTTCCAGAGCTTCAATAAACGGGAAAACATAACTGGACTTTTCCTTCATGTTTGGCCGGGATGCTGCCTCGTAGTTCTTCCTCTGAACGTAAAAACGGGCATTGGGAAAAACCGAAACAAGCCTGCCATCCCTTTCTTCGAATGCGCCCGCAACGTGATCGAAATGCAGGTGTGTAAAAACAACATCCGTGATATCCCGGCGTTTCAGATCCGCACGCTGCAGTTCTTCGTCCAGACGCCATTCAGACAGATCGTATATCTGCTTCATCTTCTCACTCCAGGCCGTACCCATTGCAGCGTCGACAAGAATGTTCCTGCCCTTTCCCCTGATAAGCAGAACCCGCATTGACAGCCTGACCCTGTTGAGATGGTCGGGAGCAATCATTTTCTCCCACAGCACCTTCGGGACCACTCCGAAAATTGAACCGCCGTCAAGGCTGAAATACTGAACATCAAGCGTCTGCAGCGTATATTCACCGATTGCAAGCATAAGGCTAACGTCAACATTCAAAAGGAAAAAGAATCGCGCGCGGCAAGCCCTGCCGCCGGATGGGCCGGGCGGCAAAAAAAGAGCCTGACACATGCCAGGCTTTTTTCATTGTACGCAATCTGCGAATACTGCGCAACGGTACTCTTTAAACCGTATGATGAGTCTTAAGGGCACCTCTATGTACTCCACTGCTCGATTGCTTCGTCGAGCGGAGCCCGAAATCCGCATGTCCGCAGTTGACCCCGACACACCCCGGACTCACGACAACGCAGAGAATGCCCTCAATTTGAGGATGGCGCAGCCTTGCGCTCCTTGACCTTCAAAGCCGCCTTACCCGTGCGCTTCCTGAGATAGAACAGTTTCGCACGGCGGGTCTTACCGCTTCTCAGCACCTTGATGTTTTCAATGTTCGGCGAGTTCAAAGGAATTATACGCTCGACCCCGATGCCGTTGGAAATCTTGCGAACGGTTACGGTTTTCGATGCGCCGGTTCCTCTTTCACTGATAACGACCCCTTCAAAAGCCTGCAGACGCTCTTTCTCGCCTTCGATAACTTTCATCTGCATTCTCACCGTATCTCCCGGATAAATTTCCGGCAAGTCGCTCCGTTCCTGCGCTGCCTCGACCAACTGAATTAACTGATCCATGATAGTGTTTATTCTTTATTTTTCCTTTAACTCTTCTATATCCCCGTCAAGAAGGTCAGGCCGCCTTTCCGCTGTACGTTCCAGAGCATTCCTGTTCTTCCACTCTTCGATTTTTTTATGATGACCCGACAACAGCACATCGGGGACACGCATCCCCCTGAATTCAGCCGGCCGGGTATAATACTCGCAATCGAGTATACCTGTCTGAAACGAATCGGTTAAGGCTGATTCACTGTCACCCAGAGCGCCGGGAATAAGCCTTATTGCTGCATCCATTAAAAGCAGAGCTGGAATTTCACCGCCTGAAAGCACAATGTCGCCAACCGACAACTCCATGGTGACAAGTTTTTTCCGGACCCTTTCGTCAACGGCCTTATAATGGCCGCACAATATAATCAGATTTTTCGTTACTGAAAGCCGGTTTGCCGTGGGCTGATCAAGTTTACGGCCGTCCGGTGTCATAAAAATCACCGCGTCGTAAGACCTTTCGGCCAAAAGCTTTTCAATACAGGCAAACACCGGTTCGGGCCTGATTACCATCCCAGCACCGCCTCCGAAAGGAGTGTCATCGACCTGCTTGTATCTGCCCAAACCGTAATCATGCAGATTATGAACATGTATATCGACCAGCTCTTTTTTCCGGGCTATGCCGAATATCCCCTTGTTGAGGGGCGATTCAAAAAAACCGGGAATAACCGAAATGACATCAATCCGCAACGGCGCCATCAGCAGAGATTTTTCAACAAATTGCAAAAGAACAGCTCGGGGATTTACAGGAACTCGTCGAACCTTTTGAGCACCATATATCCTTTTTCTATATCAATCTCCTCAACAAATTCCTCGATTGCAGGGATCAGAACCCTGCGTATGCCGTACTGTACCTCATAAACCTCATGAGCCGGCATTTTCAGAACGTCACTCAGGATACCGACCTCCTCGCGAGATTCACTGAGTACCTTCAAACCTCTCAACTCATGAAGATACGCCCTGTCAGGAGAAAGCGGAATTAATTCATCAGCCGACACATACACCTTATGTCCCGCTATTGCTTCTGCCTTCTCTCTGCTGTTTATACCCGAAAAAAGAAGATAAGCGAACCCTTTGCGCAAAACCGCGTGGAGAACCCGGCAGCACATCGCCTCCTCCTCGGTTTTCCCAACATAAAAGACCTTTCGGTCAAGAAAACTCTCAGGAAAATCCGTAACCGGCAACACCTTCACTTCGCCCTTCAGGCCTTTCGGCTTAAGGATTCTGCCTGCCAGGTACAGCTCCTCCTTCATAGGAACACTTCAAAAAAACGGTTTTGAATATAGCACAAGCCTGACGGCAAAAGCTTACCCGTCACCCTCCGCTTTGGCTGAAACTGCCGGCTCCTGGGTTTCTGCTGCTTTTTTCGCCTGACGGCGACGTGTTTTGACCGCAAGCCTTTTTTGTCTTCTTTCGGTTTCACGAGCCTGCCATTTTTCCATCTCAGCAGTCACCTCTTCATCACTCCGGCCCCGGCGCTTCATGTTCAGCTCATGCAGAAGACCGGTAGCACGGATAAGACTGCGTACGGTTGTTGTCGGCTGCGCACCGACCCCGAGCCAGTAAGCCGTCCGCTCCTTGTCTATTGTAATTGCATGGGGCTTTGCCGTCGGCTGGTAGTGACCGATCACCTCAAGGAACTTACCGTCTCTCGGGGCGCGCGCATCGGCAGCCACGATTTGGTAAAAAGGCAGCTTTTTTCTTCCAGCTCTTCTAAGTCTTATTTTAACCAATGGTTATAGATTTTTTAGTTAGTTGTAAAAAAACAAACTGTTATCGTTTCAAAAGCTTTTCAAGCGGCAGATTCTGAGGCAGTATCTTGCGGCCCGAGTTGGTCATCTTTGTTACCGAGCTCATCATCTTCTTCATCTCCTTGAACTGCTTGAGCAGCATGTTGACATCCTGAACACGCGTACCGCTCCCTTTTGCAATTCTCTGCCTGCGGCTGCCGTTGATAATTTCAGGAGTCGCCCGCTCCTCTTTCGTCATGGAAGAGATAATCGCTTCTATGGGCTTGAAATCAAGGCCGTCAAGATCCTGTTTCGGAATCATCTTGTTGAGACCGGGCACCATTTCAACGAGTCCCTGGATTGAACCCATTTTTTTCAACTGCTGAAGCTGTTCAAAAAAATCGTCGAGATCAAACTCGTTTTTCAGCAGGCGGGACTGCATCTTGCGCGTTTTCTCAAGATCAAGCGTATCCTGGGCCTTTTCAACGAAACTGACAATATCGCCCATACCAAGGATACGCTGGGCCATACGGTCAGGATAAAAAAGATCCAGATCATCGACCTTCTCGCCGACACTCATGAATTTGATCGGCTTGTCGACAACCTGCTTGATCGAAAGTGCCGCACCTCCTCTGGCGTCTCCGTCGAGTTTCGTCAGCACCACACCGTCAAAATCAAGACGCTCGTTGAACACTTTTGCAGTATTGACCGCCTCCTGCCCCATCATGGCATCCACAACAAACAGGAGTTCTTCGGGCTTCAGTTGTTCCTTGAGAGCCTCGGCTTCAGCCATCATGGCCTCGTCAACCTGTAAACGTCCGGCCGTATCGATGACAGCAACATCGTTGCCGTTGCTTCTTGCCGAATCAACGCCCTCGAGAGCAGCCCTCAACGCATCCGGCTTCTCCAAAGAAAACACCGGAACTTCAATCTGCTCACCAAGTGTTTTAAGCTGTTCTACAGCCGCAGGGCGATAGACATCAGCCGCGACCAGCAGAGGACGTTTGCCGTTCTTCTTCAAACGCTTTGCCAGCTTCGCACAAAAGGTGGTCTTACCCGATCCCTGCAGACCGGCAACCATCACGACGGCCGGAAGCTTTTTTGTTGTCAGGTTGAGCGGCTTGTTTTCGCCACCCATAACTTCGGTCAGCTCATCACTGACTATTTTAACGATCATCTGTGCGGGAGCAACACTCTTGACGACATCCTGGCCCAAAGCTTTCTCCCTGACCTCTTCAACAAATTTCTTGGTAACCTTGTAGTTGACGTCGGCACCCAGCAAAGCCCGCTTGATATCACGCATGGCTATGCCGATATTGACTTCATTGATCGTTGCCTGTCCGGCCAGCTTTTTAAAAGTCGCCTCTAACTTGTCGCTTAAATTATCAAACATCGCACAAGACTTTATTCACCATGCAAGAGCTAAAAATGGATAGCTTTAAGTATAACAAAAAAAGCACAAAAATAAAAGACTATCTCCCCTTCCTCACCGCCCCGGATGTTTCACGGGCACCTCTTTTATATCTCTAACGCTTTTATATATTCCCTTACAATAAGCGTTGCACATTCCGGGCACCCGACACCGGATATTAAGCATTCAATGCGAAAAAAACACCTCACCATGCATGACATGAATATTGATGCACTGTTCAAGTCATTCGAAAACAAAAGGATAGCGGTTATCGGAGACATCATGCTCGACAGGTACATTTTCGGACATGTATCACGAATCTCGCCCGAATACCCCGTTCCTGTCGTCGACGTTTCGAATGAAACGATGAGACTGGGCGGAGCCGCCAACGTGGGCGTCAACATCCATGCCATGGGAGCGGATACGACGCTTTTCGGCGTCACCGGGCAGGACGGCAACGCTGAAGCCCTGATGGAGTTGGTTGAAAAACACGGACTTTCCACGGAACATCTTTTCAGCGATCCGGACAGGCCGACAACCTGCAAAACCAGGATTCTCTCCCAGAACCATCACATCGCGAGGGTTGATTATGAAAGCCGAAAAGCCATCTCGGGAACCGCCGAAAGCTTCATCGAGAAGCACCTCAGGGAAACCATAGGCTCTCTCGATGCTTTAGTGCTTCAGGATTATAACAAGGGCGTGCTGACCCCTGCCCTTGTCAACAGGATCATAACGTTAGCTTCCTCACATGCTGTGCCGGTCTTTGTCGACCCGAAATCGGAAGGGTTTTTCAACTACAGCGGCTGCACGGTTTTCAAGCCAAACCTTACGGAAATTGCTTCATCTCTGGGCATCGCCCTGAAAAACATGGACAGCGACATCGAGCATGCCTGTCTCATGCTTAAAGAAAAGTTACGTTGCGAGCACCTTGTCGTGACGCGAAGCGAAAAGGGTCTGACGGTATGCAATGACCGTTTTACCCACATTCCGGCCGCGTCACTCGATGTTGCCGACGTCTCAGGCGCCGGAGACACCGTTATCGGTATCCTTTCCCTGGGATTTGCCGCAGGGCTGGACATCGAAACAAGTGCAAAAATAGCCAATCTTGCTGCCGGAACGGTTTGTCAGGAGGTCGGAGCGGTGCCGGTCAACCCTGAAAAGCTGCTCAGAGTCTGCCGCGAACATTTCAACACGCAAGCCAAAATGTAAAAAGTAACAGTGACGAGTGACAAGTTGATTTAAAGCACTTTGTCACTTGTTACTTGTCACTATTCTTTTGCCAACTGCCTACTGAAAACTGCCAACTGATTCAATCCGACCCCGATTTCCGACTCAAGAACTGCCGGCATTTATTTCAGACTTATTGTTTGGCTGCATCCTTTTGAATCGAGTATCTTCTTCCTTCACGTTTCGTTACCACTGTTACACGCTGCAAGAAGAACCAGGATTTTTGTCCGTCTCTTCTCTTTCGGAGTTCGCCGCCGCTATCGCTATCGGTATCGAAACACTCTGCCAAACTCCCATTTCGACCCCGAAACCCGATACCGACCCCGATTTCCGATTCAAGAACTGCTGGCCCCCCCCCCTTGTCACTCGTTACTTGTCACTACTCTCCCGAAACCCGACGATTCAGCAGAAAAGCCGGCGTCATGTTTCACTTATAGAGATATACTCGTCGACCTCTTGAGGATATGGCGGATTATAGGCGTTATCAAAAGCCAGGCTTCTCAGGTTCTGAAGAGAGTAAAACGGAACCTCAAACATTGCCGTGTTGCTCATTGGAGGCGGCACATCTTCGCCCGGGTTCACATGCATGATGAACGTAATGCGAACGACATCGTTTGCCAGCGGCTCAAAAACCCACCTTCCGTATGTTTCCCGAATCCTGAAATACCCCGGCTTTTTAGGAAGATAGTCAGGCTCGGCCTTCATCGTCACCGCAATGCCGTTATCCCCTTCAACATCAAGCCCTGTACGGACAATCATCTCCCGTTTCGGAAAAGGCCACGGCGTATTGATAACCTGGTGGATAACGTACTCGAGGTTGCTGCCCTTTTCAAGCACCTGCATACTGGCAAGCTGATGTACCCAGCGCTTGTAACTGCCGGTATCATGAAAAAGGCTGATCAGCCGCCTGAGCGATACAGGGAATTCTATTATGCCTTTGAACCCGAGGTTGTGAGAATTTTTCATCTTTGCTGAATATACCCTGATATTCTTGTGCTCGACGCGAAACTCCCACTCGTCTTCCCTTGCACGCTCAAAATCCATACTGCTGTTACTGTTTACAATTGAAAAATACTTCAGATGTGTGGCGTATATTTAGAGGTACCCTTATTCGGTAATAAACTCCTTGTAGTTTTGATCTATATTTTTTGCTGAACGTGTAAAAGGAACCTCAATCGGAGTCTTGTATTTTTCACGCTTTACCATCTCCCGCATGTTAGCCATTGTGTGATAGGGTGTATCGATAACCGCGATGTTTGCAAGCCATGAAGGTATCTCCCCACCGGGTTCGAGGTGCACCCTGAAAACAACCCTGCACTGATTCTCGGAAAGCGGCATGATATTCCAGGCGCCCTCGAGCTGCCGAACGCGCACATAATTGCTGTCTTCAGGCAGAAAATCGGGAACAGCGGTGATTTTGATAAAAATTTCGGATGTCTTGGGATCTTTGTACCCTTGAGACTGGCTGATAATTTCCCGGTCTGCAAGAGGCCACGGTGCATTGACCAGTTGATAGACAATCCTGCCCTGGTTGCCCGAAAGCTCCTGCAGAATCCTCATCTCCCTTGTCTTCCAGACCCATTCAGTTGCAGCATCAAGATCGTAAAGCAGATGAAGCACGCTATGCTGCGGCACATCGATAACCGCGATGCCGACAAATGACAGAAATTCGGACGTCGGCACCGGACAGGTGTAAATTTGCAGCCAGTCTTTCTGCAGACGCAGTGAACAGGTGTTGTTCTGGATCTTTTCGAGCAAAGACATAGGCAAGGAAACTTTGATTTAGGAAGATATAAACTTTTTACGTCCGCTGAAAGCACAGCAAAGTGCAGTCACGCGGCATCCCGGCTTATATAGTCGCGGGCAAACTGCAGCATCTTGTCAGATTCTTCCGCAAGAACCCTTATCTGAGCTTCAATTCCGAAAAGCTGACGGGCAATCCGTGACTTTACGGCAATAGCGATTCCTTTCCGCTCCCGCCCGAAAACGGCTTCATCAAACGCAATTCCCTTTTCCTTGCAGACCTTCCGCAGGTAGTATTCCACCTTTTCATCTTCCGAGTAGTTCCTGATGAAACCTTGAAGATCTTCACTGAAATGTCTCACAGAAGTTGATGGATCATCAATAATGTTCAGCGCCGTTTCGTCAAATACTCCCTGCGTTAACAGCCTGCTGTAAAAATCATCTATCTTCTGCCCTACAACCCAGTAATCCGGCAATATCCCTCCCGATGCCTTGAAAGGGTCAGGAGAAGGCCGGTAAACCGCTATCCCCTCGACAGCGCTTTCAACCTGTAAACCGCTCGACGCTTCAAAGAGTTTCTCGCCTTCCCGGCCTTCCATACTCTCCTGATAATACTTTTCCCTTCCTTCACTGCCGGGACTGTAATCACGCTGTATCCTCCTGCCTGAAGGGGTAAAATACCTTGCGATAGTCAAACGTATTGCCGAACCATCTTCAAAATCGAACTGCCGCTGCACCAGACCCTTACCGAAAGTGAGCTCCCCTGCAACCACCGCCCTGCCGTTATCCTGCAAAGCACCGGCGAGGATTTCAGCGGCTGACGCACTCCCCCTGTCAACAAGCACCATGACCTTTCGTTCTTCGAAAATACCCCCCGGTGTTGCAACATAACGCATTTCATCAGATCCGCCGTTCCGGCTTTTCGTGTAGACGATAAGCTTGCCGTCCGGGAGAAACTCGTCAGCAATCTCGACAGCCTGGTCAAGATATCCGCCAGGATTGCCGCGAACGTCAATGATGAGTTTCTGCATACCCCGATCCAGCAGCTTTTCCATTGCATTCCTGAACTCATTTGCCGTGGTAGCCACAAACCTGCTCACCCGAACATATCCGGTTGATTCATCAAGCATAAAAAACGCATCGACACTGTAAGTCGGGATCTTGTCGCGAACAATATCGACCACCAGCATCCTCGAAGTGTAAGGCCGATAAATCTGAAGGGTCACGACCGAACCTTTTTCCCCCCGGAGCCTGCTGATCACCTCCATCGGAGACAACCCCACTGCAGAAAGAGAATCGATAACCACTATCCGGTCCCCCGCCATAATCCCGGCTGATTCGCTGGGACCACCCGCGAGAGGGGTTACTACAAGGAGAGTATCGTGTACAATATCGAATTCAATGCCTATCCCTTCGAAATTACCCTGAAATTCCGAATTCGAAAAACGAACCTGGTCAGCTTTCAAATATGCCGTATGCGGGTCAAGATCCTGCGTCATACCTTCAATACCCGAATCAACCAGCCTCTGACCATCAACTTCGTCAACATACAGCGCTGAAATCGTGTTCAGTGCTTCGAGTATTTTTTTCTGCTGACCAAACACAGCGTCCGGAGGACCTTTACGGAGTCCGTAACCGATCAGAACCCCGAAAAACAAAACAGCGACAATCAGCAGTACCTGGAAAAAACGGGACATAACCTCAGGTGCAAATCGTTCTGAAGAAAAAAGTGCGGGCAGTGTTACAGACGCCTCTGCAGTTGCGCGCCCTGACGCTTCGTCAGGCAGCGCTTGAAATCCTCACCTCCCGGCTTGTCGGGGCACTCCGGCTTACCCTCAAGAGACTTACGACAACGTAAGAGGTGCCCTCACTCTTCGTTATTTTACTTATCGGCAGGCAAAAACCCAAAAAAAGAACGACCAATACATCTGAATGCGGAAAGAAACACATGCGGAGGCGCCCTCAAAAACAAAAACAGTAAAACAGTTACAGCGACAACACACAAATCAAAAAATCAAAAAAAACACCAAACAAAAAACACATTAATCAGAAAATCAAATAAAAAAAATGAAAACAAATCACAGAAAACAACTCACATTAAAACGACAAAAAACAACAATCATATAAATAGAATAAATAATTAATCAAAAATCAATTAAATATTATAATAAAATATTTTAAATTGAATTACATAAAAAAAATTCCATATTGTAAATGCAAAAAATAATTCCAAATAATGGAAAGAAAAATCAACACTTTTATGAAAAAAATTTGAAATTATCATAAAAAAAACAATGATTTATTAAACGATAAAATTAGATTAAATAAATCATGATTCACGAAATAAAGGGCGCCTCTATTTATCGTCATGAGCGATTCAAGTGCGAGGCGAACGGAGTGCAGAAACCCCTTTCTATCCGATCAACGAAACAATTGAAGCGCGGAATAAATAAATAGAGGTGCCTTAAATTTGAAATTATAATCAATGTTGGTCGAGGCGGCAGATTCGAAGGAGGAGAGAAAAAGGGGGCTGACGTGGGGAAAAAAGTTTGAAAAAAGCACAGGAATGCTGCTTGCATACAGAAGCAATGCTATAAGGCATTCCGGATGAAAAACACCTGCATCACACTAAAGCATCATCCGGAGCACCCCGCAATCAGCTCCAGCTCAACGCTGGCACCCATGGGAAGCTCGGCCACGCCGACAGCGCTTCGAACATGCTTGCCGTTCTCTCCAAATGCCTCATAAAGCACCGCCGATGCACCGTTAGCGACGATGTGCTGATTGGAAAAAAATGATTCACTGGCCACATAGACAGTCAGCTTCAGCACCGTATCAATCATGTCCAGATTTCCCACAACCTTTTTCAACGCAGCAAGAGCGTTTAGCGCCGCTACACGTGCAGCCATTGCTGCTTGCGCCTGGTTGATCTCGTTAACTTTTCCTTTTCCACCCTGCTCCATAAGCACACCGTCCACCAGAGGAAGCTGGCCGGATGTATACACAAGGTTTCCAAACCACAAAGCCGGTATGTAAATACCCGCCGGACTCGCACATTCAGGCAGAATAATGCCGGCCTTGTGAAGCCTTGTTTCAATCTCTGACATGGCGAAGGTATTTAGATGTGAATGATTTTTTTAAATGTAAGGCTTTTTGTCATACCTCCTACCCTTCCCCGCCACAAGAACTGCCGATATGATGCTGGAACAGTTCAAACAACAAGGACACCTGCCCGGGAAAGATTCACTTTGTTACTATGGGAAAAATTCTTATTGTACAAGCGTAGAAACAACTACAGTTTCTCTTTGGGGTGCTGCTCACGCGGCTGAGATTAAACCCATATAACTTGATGCAGGTAATACTGACGCAAGGAAAAAGATGAAACGTTCCGCGTTTTTATCCGCTTTTTTTCTTGCCGTTTCAGCCCGCCTGCTTACTACGTAACTATAAGCAGAAATCACATGGAAGAAAAAATCTCGAAATCCATTATCAGGAGTTTTTTCAATAAACTCGAAGACTCTCTTTCCCTCGATGCTGCTGTTGTCGGGGCAGGACCTTCAGGCATGATCGCCGGCAAAGAACTTGCCCTTGCCGGCAAAAAAGTTGCTATTTTCGAAAGCAAGCTGGCTCCCGGCGGCGGCATGCTGTTTACCAAAAGCCTCTACCCCGGGCTTTATGCCTCGGGTATGGCGGCCAACAATGCGATGGGCGGCTTCAGGATGGGCCCTATCTTTGGAGGGATGTTCCTCAGCGGGAAAAAAGCCGCTCAGTTGATACTCGAGAACATTGATTAGCTCCTAAAGATGAATGCAGGCAGCCGCACATGAAGGCAGTAAAAACAGACCTCCCGAGGCTTTACATGGTAAGTGGCAACCAAGGGTTTTCCTGCCCGGAAAAACAGTTCCCTGAACTTGTCCGGAGGGTCACTGCCCTTGTCCCCGTGGTCGTTCAGTTGAGAGAAAAGCATCTTGCTGCAAAAGCTCTTTTCGAGCTGGCTCTGACCGTTAAAAGGCATATACATGCCACCGGTTCACTGCTTTTTATCAATGAACGATTCGACATTGCGCTTGCTGCAGGGGCCGATGGGGTACACTTTCCTGAAAATAGCTGTCCGCTCGGCAAAGCCGCCGCCTTTTTATCCGGAAGAATCGCCGGAAAAAGCACACATTCTCTGGAGGCGGCTCTCCGAGCCGAAGCCGACGGGACTGATTATCTGATTTTCGGCCCGGTATTCGAAACCCCTTTGAAAAAGCGCTATGGACCTCCCATGGGACTCGGTAAACTTGGCGAGATATGCCGGAGCGTCTCCGTCCCGGTATATGCGATAGGCGGCATCACCCCGCAGAATACCCGTCAATGCCTTGAGTATGGCGCATACGGCGTTGCTGCGATGTCAGTTTTTCATGCCAGTGAAAACCTGGAGGGTACCCTGGAAAATTTTCATACTGCATTCGAGCGATGAAGATACAAAAAGTAACACTCTGCTGTATAACCGCCAGTTCTTCATGTCCGGTAATGCAGGCGGCAAAAGCTCTGAGAGGAGGTGCAACCATGGTTCAGCTCCGTCATAAATCAGCTTCCGGGTCGGAGCTGTATGAATGGGCGTCGAGCATACAGGAATTGTGCCATACCCATGGTGCGGCATGTATCGTTAACGACCGGCTGGATATAGCTCTTGCCGCCGATGCGGATGGGGTTCATCTCGGGCAGGAAGACCTTCCGGCCGATGTTGCGAGAAGACTGCTCGGCAAAGACAAGATTCTTGGGGTATCGGTCTCATCGGTTGCCGAAGCGGAAAAAGCCTTGCAGGCGGAGGCCGATTATATAGGGCTGGGGCATATCTACCCGACAGCATCCAAACAAAAATCCAGCCAACCGATCGGACCCGGCAGTATCGCGGAAATTGCGCGCGCGTTACCCTTGCCGGTTATCGCCATCGGGGGGATTACCGGCAAAAACGTGTGTGAGGTCATCAAAGCGGGCGCATGCGGTGTGGCGGTCATTTCCGCAGTTGCTGATGCTCCCGACCCTGAAAAAGCCGTATCCCTGCTCATAAAAAAAATGCAATCATGCCTTCAATAACACCGAAAAGCTACACGACCGTGCTTACCATTGCCGGCTCTGACGGCAGCTGCGGTGCGGGAATACAGGCGGATCTCAAAACATTCGCCGCTCTGGGCTGTTACGGCTTGAGTGTCGTTACGGACATTACGGCACAGAATACATGCGGAGTCCAGAGCACTTTCGCTCTTCCCCCTGAACTTGTGACGGAGCAGTTCAACGTACTTGCAGAAGATATCGCAATCCATGCGGTCAAGATAGGCATGATTTCTTCGGCCGGAACAGTCCGGGCTATTGCCGAAGCATTACACAAGCACCCCTTGATTCCGGTCATTCTCGATACAGTCCTGAGATCATCGGACGGCAGGGAACTTGCTTCCGGGGACGTGAAAGCCTCCATTGCGAAAGAGCTTTTTCCATTTGCCACGCTCATTACCCCCAACCTTCCCGAAGCCGCGGAACTGGCCGGATTGGGCACCGTGCCCGGCTCGAAACAAGACATCGAGGAAACAGCCGAAGTCCTCAGGGCAAAAGGTGCGGCGGCTGTTCTGATAAAAGGGGGGCACATGGCGGGAGATATGTGCGAGGATTACCTGCTTTCGCACGAGAAAGGAGAATGGTTTTCATCACGGAGGATTCCGACAAAACACACGCACGGGACAGGGTGCACCCTTTCTTCAGCCATTGCCGCACACACGGCCAAAAACCTTGATCTTCACGAAGCGGTCAGAAAAGGCAGGCTTTTCACATTTGAAGCGTTGAAAGCCGGCGCGCCGTTCGCGTTAGGGAAAGAGACCGGGCCTTTGCACCACTTCCACCGGTGGTGGCACTAAATGACACCTCTATTAATTTGTTGCGCGCCCTGATTACTTCGTTCGCCGGTGCTCGAAATCCTTGTGTACTCTGTGTACACTCCGGTTTCTGCGCTCCGTCCGCCTCGTACTCAAGACGCTCACGACAATTTATAGAGGTGCCCTAAGGTTTTCAAAGGCCGCTCCTCTTGGCCTTCTGCCTATCGAGTAGTAGGTAAAACCGAGCTGCTCCATAAGATCGGGATTGTAGATATTGCGGCCGTCAAAGATTACCGGGGCGTTGAGTTCCTGTTTTACAACATCAAAATCAGGGCTCCTGAACACCATCCACTCGGTCACAATTGCCAGAGCATCCGCCCCCTTGAGCGCATCGTCAGGAGTCTCGGCAAGCACCAGGTCTTCCCTTTCCCCGTAGATCCTCCGCGCCTCATCCATGGCAACAGGGTCGTAGGCCCTGACCGCCGCACCGGCCGCCCACAGCTCTTCGAGAATTCTCCGGCTCGGTGCCTCACGCATATCATCGGTATTGGGCTTGAATGCCAGACCCCACAATGCAATGGTCTTTCCCTTCAGGTCTCCTTTGAAATGATCCTTGATTTTGCGCACCAGGGAAGCTTTCTGATCAAGGTTGACTTCCTCGACCGCCTGGAGAATCCTGGCATCATAGCCGTGTTTTTTTGCCGTGCGTTCAAGGGCCTGCACGTCTTTTGGAAAACAAGAGCCACCGTAACCGACGCCGGGGTAGATAAATGAAAAACCAATCCGGGAGTCCGAACCTATGCCATGACGGACGGCTTCGACATCCGCCCCTACACGCTCGGCTATATTTGCGATCTCGTTCATGAAACTGATTTTTGTGGCAAGCATCGCGTTTGCCGCATACTTTGTCAGTTCCGCAGAGCGGACATCCATCGCTATAAATCGTTCATGGCTGCGGTTGAACGGTGCGTAGAGGTTCCTCAACAGCTCTTTTGTCCGCGGGTTATCCACCCCGACAATGATACGCTCAGGCTTCATGAAATCACTGACAGCGTCACCTTCCTTGAGAAACTCCGGATTCGAGACAACATCGTAATCTATCGATATTCCCCGCTCTTCCAGGATGGCACCCACTCTCTCTTTTACCAGATCAGCGGTACCGACCGGAACGGTCGATTTATCGACGATAATGCGGTAGTCCTCCATGTTTCTGCCGATGCTCTCTGCAACACTCAATACATGACGCAGGTCGGCCGAACCATCCTCATCCGGCGGTGTCCCGACAGCTATGAACTGAAACAGCCCGAGGTGTACCCCCTCTTCCAGATCGGATGTGAACCGCAGACGCCCTTCCCGGCTGTTTTCAATCACCATATCTTCCAGGCCAGGCTCATAGATCGGAATGTCTCCCTGCTTCAGGCGCCGGATTTTTTCCTCATCAATGTCCACACAAAGCACATCGTTACCCACTTCAGCAAAGCATGCGCCTGTCACCAGGCCTACATATCCTGAACCAAATATGGTAATTTTCATAACAACAATTTTACTCGTTGACAAATACACCCTCGCAGAAACCGGAACCCGGCTGCGTCTGCACGATAAATGCCCCTATATATAAAAAATTTATGGAAAAAACAGTACCTTCCTCTTAATCGTACAGACTCACCTAAACCGAGCGACTACTCGAGCATCCCGCAACAGTAACGGGTGAGAGGCAGCCTGCGGCGAGCAATGTATTCCTCACCAAAGGGCACCTTGCCATGAGTGAAACCCCCTTCTATTCGCTTAACGAAGCGCAATTGAAACTCGCGGAATATAGAGGTGCCCTGAAGCTTGCCATGTCTTCATAGCTTGTCACAGGTCTCTTGTCACTACTATTTGGGACACCGTGGAACACTCGGCTTAGGGTTTGATAACTGCAACAAGGTAGAAGCATTTGCAAAACAACAAACTTCTTGCGGGAATAGTAGCAGGCATAGCAGCGGGTTCCCTTCTCGGAGGGCTGAACCCTGAAGCCGGACTGGCCGTTGGTTTCATCGGTCATCTCTTCATTAAGTTCCTGATGATGATTGTCATGCCGCTCATCATCGCCGCAATGATAAGCGGTATATGCAGGTTCGGCGACGTCAGAAAGCTCGGACCGCTCGGTTTCAGGACTATTCTGTACTATCTGGGGACAACAGCCCTCTCCGTAATAACGGGAATCCTTCTGGTTGTCATGATCCATCCGGGAAAACTTGCATCGGAAACCGAACAAACCGAAGCAAGAGGAGGTATCGTGCTCCCGGAAGCCGCCTACAGCGTCAAAGGAAACACTGTCATTATTGAAGGAACGTCCTTGCCAAAGCAGTATTCTCCAACCCATTCCATATACCTGCTTGACCGGAATGTAAAAGGGGAGATCGTGGCGCATGGGAAAAACGGCAGAGATACCATCGAAGTTTCCTCATGGAAGCAAGGCAAAAAACACCTGACAAACGTCTTCGGTAACGGCACGGGCATCACCATCGACAAACTTCCGGCCGAAAGGTTTCTGCAGGAGGAACGAAGCATCATCGACGTTCTCAGGGAAGTGCTGACCAGCCTGGTTCCTTCGAATCTTTTCAAGGCTATGACCGAGAACGACATTCTCCCCGTCATCACGTTTTCGCTTCTTTTGGGTGCGGTGCTCTCGACACTTGGCGAACAGGGCAAACCCGTGGTTGACTTTTTCAACGGGCTCAATGAAGCGATCATGAAAATCATCCACCTTGCCATGTATGCCGCACCGATAGGCATCGGGGCGCTGATAGCCGGAAGACTCGGGGAAGCGGGTGGCTTCATCGGGTTTCTGCCCGAACTGCTTCGTCTGGGAAAATACGCTTTTACCGTCATTGCGGGACTCCTGATCCACAGCATGGTTATCCTTCCCCTCATGCTGAAATTTCTCGGTAAAACCGGCGTTACCCGTTTTGCATATAACACCTCCCCCGCCCTGCTGACGGCGTTCTCAACCGCTTCAAGTTCGGCAACCCTTCCGCTGACCGTGGAATGTGCGGAAGAAAAAAACGGCGTCTCTCCCCGTACCGCAGGTTTCGTTCTTCCTCTCGGCGCAACCATCAATATGGATGGAACGGCACTCTATGAAGCGGTAGCGGTTATCTTTATTGCACAGATTAACGGCATCACTCTCGGGACTCCCGAGCTCGCCATAGTACTTCTTACCGCAACGCTTGCAGCAATAGGCGCGGCAAGTATTCCCGAAGCCGGACTGGTAACGATGGTTCTGGTACTCAAAGCGGTCAATCTGCCGGTTGAGGGGATCGCCCTGATACTTGCAATCGACTGGTTTCTTGACCGGTGCAGAACAACCGTCAACGTCTGGGGTGACAGTGTTGGAGCGAAAATTATCGACCGGTACGTGAACGGGACTCAGAAGGCGGGAAAATAAACAAGATCAATCATCGATCACGATAACGAGGCATCGGGATTTTTTCCAGAACTCAGACTCATCCTTGATGAGAAGCAGTGAAGACGCCCTGCCTCCCACAAGTTCATACGAACCTTCTGTATGCGGAGTAACGATCCTGAGGTTGTTTACAGGCTTTTCAAAAAACAGGTCCCTTGTTTCGGTAATATCAATCTTGTTGAAAAGGGCGACGTCGAAATCACGTGCAAGCCTGTAATCCGTGTCAAAGATTTTCGACAACGGGCTTTTCGGCCTTGAAAGAATCCCTTTTTCAGAGAGTTCCTCGTAACTGCCTGTGATATAGTAAGCATAGGCAAGGATATCTTCCTGCTCGAGGATGAATTCATCAAGCACATCAACTGTTTCAAGCAGTTCGGAAACCTGGGCATCGAGTTGCTGAACTTCAATCTTGAGTTCGCGTATCTCCTGATCCTTGTTTTGGAGAGTGTTGCGCATTTCCGCCGCAAGCCGATCGAGTGATTCAATACGGTACGCTGAACTCCTGTTTTCCTCCTCAAGTCTGGCAATCAGATTTCTGCTGGCTTCAAGGGTAGAGTCGATAAAACGGATACTGGCGTAGATATCCTTGCCAAGCTGTTCGACGCTTTTGTCCTCACCCTTTTCGATATTTGACGACAGCCTCTCGACAACCGCCTCCTTCTGCTGAATCCTGCCGAGATTCTTCTGAACCTGGGTCAGCATAATCATCATCGAATCAATATGTTCCCGCTGGAACTCGGCGTCCATTTTTTCTTTGCCGCATCCGGCAAAAAGATACAGAGAAAACAGCAATCCTGTCAGGACAGTCCGGTACGTGTATTTCTTTACAACCATCGTATCCATTCCTCGATACCTTCTTTCGTGCCATACCACCTGGTATGCGGTGTCGGCAGATGCTCTATCCCTGAAATTGTGACATTTTCCGCACCTTCCAAAAAACAGCTTTTTACCGGCACGATGCCGTCGCCGGCTACATTCCCTTCCCCTAAGGCGTTTCTGTAGAACATGTAACACATCCGCTCAATCACCCCCTTCTCCAGTGATCCGGTGTATTGGTTGCTCACCACTGAAACAACCTTGCACCTGTCGAAAAATCCCGGTTTGAGATGCGCATTGATAAAATCGGTTTTGATCTTTGCGTAATGCTCCGTCGTATGAAACGGCGTTCCCAATGTGAGCAATTTGCCGACCGACAGGCTGCGGTGATACACGTCCCCCTGAAAAGGTTTTTCAAGAAGATAAATCAGAGCCACCGTACCACCCCCGCTGTGTGCGACAATGGTGATCTTTTCTTCGGGATAACGCTGCTGCATCGAGGCTACGGTACGGTCAAGCGCCTCCATAACGCGGTTTGTCGAGCGTTCAGGGGAAGGGGGAAACCCAAGCCAGTGATGAAGATTGACAGGAGCTATGGCAATTTTCTTCTCGGGAACGTACGCTGCCAGAGCCTTTTTCATCCCTGTGTACAGGTTGTCCCAGAAAAGAACACCGGGGAGAATCACAATCGGATTTTGAGCCACCTCAGTCATTGTTTGCCGCTACCTCCATGCTCTCAGAAGTTCTATGAGCAGACGGACACCGAACCCTGTCCCTCCGTGGTTTTTTTTCGCGCTTTTGGCCGAAAAGGCCGGCCCGGCGATATCGATATGAGCCCAGGTCTTGTGACCGTCAATAAATTTCTCGAGAAACTTTGCAGCAGTTATCGATCCGGCACCTTTTCCCCCCGTATTGTGGACATCGGCAACCTCGGACTTGATAAGCTCATCATACTCTTCCCAGACAGGCATTTGCCATACTTTCTCACCGGATCGTTTTCCGGCTTCGTAAATCTTCCGGGCAAAACCATCGTTGTTGCTGAACAACCCGGCAACCGAGTATCCCAAAGCCACGATACACGCGCCCGTAAGGGTGGCGAGATCAACAATGGCATCCGGCTTGTAATGCTTTATCGCATAGGCAAGAGCATCTGCAAGTATGAGACGGCCCTCAGCGTCGGTATTGCCCACTTCAACGGTAATACCGGAGTATGTCGTGATGACATCGCCCGGTTTCTGGGCCGCTCCTCCCGGCATGTTGTCCGTGGCAGGAATGAGGCCTACTATACGCAGCGGAAGACCAAGCAGCGCCGCAGCCTCAACCCCTCCGATCACAGCCGCCGCACCAGCCATATCACATTTCATCTCGTCCATCGCGTTGGCGGGCTTGAGCGAGATCCCTCCGGAATCGAACGTGACACCTTTACCGACAAGTGCGACGGTGGCAACCGGCTTGCCTGCGGGTTCATAGTCGAGAATGGTGAACGTCGGAGGGCTGTGACTTCCCTTGTTGACGGCCACAAGTCCGCCCATCCCAAGTTTTTCAATCTCTTTCTTATGAAATACCGTTACCTTGCAGCCGGATTTTTCAGCGGATTTCCTGGCTGCATCGGCAATATCAGCCGCGTTGAGCAGGTTACCCGGAAGATTGACCAGGTCACGGGCAAGGTTCCGGGCATCGGCAATAATCACGCCCCTGCGGGCCCCGTCCTCAACCTCTTTTACGCCACCCGCGTTAACCCGGATCTGCAGCTCTCTGAGGCCCGCCTTCTCCTCTTTTTCTTTCCGTTTCGTTTTGTTCAGCTTCCCGCTTTTCAAACGGTCGAAACTGTACAAGCCGTAAAGGATGGTATCGACTATACACTCTGCTATCATTTCACCGGATTCGCCGGTATTGCGGGCCCACGCCGTGATCGATGAACAGTCGAAAACAAGGCTCTGCACCTGTAAAGACTTTGCCTGCTGAGCTGCAGTATAAGCCGACTTGCGAAAATCCTCCATCTCAGCGGCATCGCCAAGCCCAAGCAGCAGAACCCTGGGGGTTTTCAGTTTTGCCCCACCGGAATAAACCACAAGAGCGTCACCCGTTTTGCCCTTGAAATCTTTCAGGGAACCCTTATCAAGGCCAAACACCTCGAAGCTCCTTACAGCCTCTTTTTTCAGCTCCTTGGCCGTAAAAGGCATAACCAGCAGGCCGCTTTTAAGATTTTTCAGCGAACCCCGGCTTACCGTCACTTTTATCATAGCGCGTTTATCAATGTTTTTTTATCCTAAACTTTCAAGTTTACCCATTACTAACGGCATTCGGACTCTTCAGGAAATTTCTGACATCGGCCAGAACTATCTGCGTAGCTTTTTCAGGAGCATAGCGAAGCAGGCAGCCCGCCGCATTTTTGTGCCCCCCTCCGCCGTACTTTTTAGCTATCTGATTAACGTAGATATCTCCTCTCGATCTGAAACTGACCTTTGTTCTCCCATCGTGCATTTCAACCATAAGCACGGCAATGCGGACACTTTGCACGCTTAGCAGGTACTTGATGATAAGGTCTGTATCAAACAGTTTACTACCGGTGTTATTAAGCATTTCCTGGGAGATAAACAGCCAGGAGACAGTACAGCCATCGATCAGTTTGATCTCGCTGAGCGCAGCACCGAGGAGCTTTAGTGACTGCGGTTTAAGCGAATTATACACCTTGTCATAAATATCGTTCGGATTCGCTCCCTTTGCCACCAGATCACCTGCAAGGCTGTATACGTAGGGAGTTGTTTTCGGGAATCTGAAAGACCCTGTATCCGTCATCACCGCTACATACAAGCCTTGTGCGACACCCGGCGTAATCAGATGTTTTCCAATACGGGCCTCGATCGCCGTAACAAGATCGTAGATAAGCTCTCCGGTTGACGATGCATACGTTTCACATACCATCAGATCGGCAAAATCCTCGGGATCGAGATGATGATCGATGCACAGCACTTGCAGGCTGCCGAGCTCCCGGGCAAAACTTACATGGCTCCAGATACCTCCCATGCGTTCGCTCAGATTGGCGTCAAGAAGCACCACCAGATCGGCAAGCGAGATTTCTTCGATAACTTCTTCACCCTGCTCGTCGAACACGGTTATATCGGCGATCTCTTGTAAAAAAGTGTAATTGGTAGGAACTTCCGTAGGGTTGACAATCGAAACTTTCTTACCGAGCGATCTCAATATTTCGGCAAGAGCCACTTCGCTCCCGAGACCGTCCCCATCTGAATTAACGTGCGTTGTAAGAACGATATGCTCCCCGCCAAGCAGCATATCGATGCATGGTGCCCACTCCTTCTCCTCGAGTCTCCGTCCATACTCAGGTGTGATCATCGGTTCATTATTCAAATTAATCTAAACTTTAATTTACGGTTAAATTGTCCCGTTGACAAACGGTAAAGAAAAACGCTCAAATGCTGTTTTTTCTCAACTGGTAATTCAATACTTTGTTTAACAATTCCATCGAGACACTCTCCAGGGAACAGGATCTGCCGGCAACGTGCTTTTCAAGCTCTTTTTCACCGGCAAATAACCATAGACCGATTGTACTGGATGCTTAAAATTTTCGAAAAAATATTTGGCTCAAAGCACGATAAGGACATAAAAAAAATTCTTCCCCTTGTTGATCGCATCAATGAGATTTGCGCCACACTCCATGACCTCGGTGACGATGAACTCCGAGCTAAAAGCCAGGCGCTGAAATCAAGCGTACAAAAACGGCTGACCGAGCTTCAACGGCAGAAAAACGATCTCCTCGGCGAACTCGAAAACCCTGATATCAATTTCAGCCAGATCGAGAGCATAAACAGGGAGCTCGATGAACTTGATGCAGCCTATGAAGCCGAAACAAAGGCTGCACTCGAGGAGGTTTTGCCTGAAACCTTCGCGATTGTGAAAGATACCTGCAGAAGGCTCGTGGGATACAATTACGAGGTTATGGAACACCCCATGACCTGGGATATGATTCCCTATGATGTGCAGCTGATCGGAGGCATTGTCCTGCACCAGGGAAAAATAGCCGAAATGGCCACGGGTGAAGGCAAAACCCTGGTATCCACGCTACCGGCTTTTCTCAACGCCCTTACCGGGAGAGGCGTCCACATCGTCACCGTAAACGATTACCTCGCCCGGCGGGACAGGGAGTGGATGAATCCGATATTCGAGTTTCACGGTCTGACAACGGGCGTCATACTCAGCCGAATGCGCCCGGATGAAAGGAAAAAAGAGTACGAATGCGATATAACCTACGGGACAAACAACGAGTTCGGTTTCGATTATCTCCGGGACAACATGGCTGGTTCACCCGCCGATCTTGTCCAGCGGAACTATTATTACGCCATCGTCGACGAGGTTGACAGCGTCCTGATCGACGAAGCACGAACACCTCTCATTATTTCAGGGCCAGTTCCCGACTCGGACACCGCCAAGTTCACCGAGATCAAACCCTGGATCGAACGCCTGGTCAAAGCCCAGCAGAACCTGATCGCCGGGTACCTGTCTGAAGCTGAAAAGCTTGTCGGGAAGGATTCCGACGACTTTCAGGCAGGCCTCGACCTCCTGCGCGCCAAACGGGGACACCCGAAGAGCAGCCGCCTGATCAAAATGCTGTCGCAGACAGGCATGGCCAAGCTGATACAAAGTGTTGAAAATGAGTATCTCAAGGACAATGCAAGGAGAATGCATGAGGTTGATGATGAGCTGTATTTCTCCATAGACGAGAAATCAAACTCGATCGACTTGACCGATAAGGGTCGAGACTTTCTCAGCAAGCTCAGTCATCAGGATAACGACCTCTTTCTTGTCCCTGACGTAGGTGTGGAAATAGCCGCAATAGAAAGTGATCCGTCACTTGACGCTCAGCAGAGAATCCGGAAAAAGGATGAGATTTACCGGCTTTTTTCCGAACGTTCGGAAAAACTCCACAACATCAGCCAGCTGCTCAAGGCGTATTCGCTGTTTGAAAAAGACGATGAGTATGTCGTACAGAATGGGCAGGTCATGATCGTCGACGAATTCACCGGCCGTATCCTTCCCGGAAGACGTTACAGCGACGGGCTTCATCAGGCGATCGAAGCCAAGGAAAGCGTCAAAATCGAGGGGGAAACCCAGACTCTCGCCACCATTACCATTCAAAATTTTTTCCGCCTTTACAAGAAACTTTCCGGCATGACCGGCACGGCAGAAACCGAATCGGCGGAGTTCTACGGTATTTACAAACTCGACGTTGTCGTCATCCCAACCAACAGGCCGGTTATCCGGACGGACCGGGACGATTATGTCTACAAAACACGCAGAGAAAAATATGCGGCCATAATCAGCAAGATTACCGAACTGCAGAAGAAAAGCCAGCCGGTACTTGTTGGAACCGCCAGTGTCGAGGTATCCGAGACCCTTTCAAGAATGCTTCGTGCAAAAAAAGTCGAACATAATGTCCTTAACGCCAAACAGCATGAACGGGAGGCGGAAATTGTCGCTACCGCCGGACAAAAAGGCGCCGTTACGATTGCAACCAACATGGCTGGACGAGGCACGGATATCAAGCTTGGCGAAGGCGTCAGGGAAATGGGAGGGCTTTTTATTCTTGGATCGGAAAGGCATGAGTCCCGGAGAATCGACCGACAGCTTCGAGGCCGGTCCGGACGACAGGGGGATCCTGGCGAATCCATATTTTATGTTTCCCTGGAAGATAACCTGATGCGGCTTTTCGGTTCGGACAGGGTTATTTCCGTCATGGACAAGCTTGGTCATGAGGAAGGTGACGTTATTGAACATTCAATGGTTACCAAGTCGATTGAACGCGCCCAGAAAAAGGTCGAAGAGCAGAACTTTTCCATACGTAAACGTCTTCTCGAGTATGACGACGTGCTCAACCAGCAGCGTGAGGTGATATACAAACGGCGTCGTGGTGCGCTTACCAAAACGCGTCTGACCGCGGATATTTTTGACCTGCTTCACGATTATGCAGAAAACATCATTAACCGTCACTCCCGGGACTATGATGTGCAGGGTCTCGAAGAACAGGTGCTGAGGGATCTTTCCGTGGAATTCAGGATCGACGAAAAAACATTTGAAAGCAGCGGCAATGAAAAAGCCGCTGAAAACCTTTACCATGCCGCGCTCGACTTCTATAAACGCAAGGAGACGGCAATCCCCGAAGACCTTATGCGGCAGATCGAGAAATATGCCGTGTTGAGTGTCATCGACCAGAAATGGCGTGAACATCTCAGGGAAACAGATACCCTCAAGGAAGGCATCAACCTGAGAGCATACGGCCAGAAGGACCCGCTGCTTGAATACAAGCAGGAGGCTTACAAGCTTTTCGTTGATATGCTCCGCGATATCGAGAATGAAACCCTGTCGCTGGCTTTCAAGCTCTTCCCCGTGACGGAAGAAGCCCAACAGCAGATCGAGGCAGAACGTAAAAAGTCGCAGCTGCGCCACGATCGCCTGGTCACCCGCCACGACAAGGCGGAAACAACCTATAGCAGTTCCGCCGCCCAGGCTGAAGCCCGTCAGGACAAAGCAAAACAGGGACGCAACAGCAGGGAGACCACGAAGCAGTCTCTGCAGCCGGTAAGGGCGGAAAAAACACCGGGACGGAACGAACCCTGCCCCTGCGGAAGCGGCAAAAAATACAAAAACTGCTGCGGCAGGTAAAACGACGAGCCGAAAACAAACACAATATGGTACATGAACCCGACGTAACCCTTGAACTCGCTACGGAGCATGGTCTTAGCGAAGAAGAGTACGGTAAAATTCTCGATATTCTCGGACGAACCCCGACTTTCACCGAACTGGGTATTTTTTCTGTCATGTGGTCCGAACACTGCAGCTACAAAAACTCCATTGCTGTACTGAAATCACTCCCTCGTGACGGAGGGAGCCTGCTTGCTACTGCCGGAGAAGAAAACGCCGGGCTCGTAGATATAGGAGACAACCTGGCGGTCGCATTTAAAATCGAGTCCCACAACCACCCTTCCGCTGTTGAGCCCTATCAAGGTGCTGCGACAGGGGTCGGAGGGATACACCGTGATATTTTCACCATGGGCGCCAGACCGGTTGCTGCATTGAATTCTCTTCGTTTCGGGTCTCCCAAAGACCCGAGAGTACGCTATCTTGTTGACGGTGTCGTCAGGGGGATCGGTGATTACGGCAACTCTTTCGGAGTACCAACTGTCGGCGGGGAAATCTACTTTGAAGACTGTTATACAGGCAACCCCCTGGTCAATGCTATGTCCGTCGGTCTTGTGGAACACCATAATACCGTCAGTGCAACTGCCGAGGGGGAAGGAAATCCCGTACTCATTGTCGGCTCATCAACCGGAAAAGACGGCATCCACGGTGCAACATTTGCATCCGAAGACCTGAGCGAGGCCTCGGAAGACAAACGCCCCAGCGTACAGGTCGGCGACCCTTTTGCCGAAAAGCTTCTGCTTGAAGCAACCCTTGAAGCTATTGCCACCGGCCGTGTCGTCGGGCTTCAGGATATGGGCGCGGCAGGCCTAACCAGCTCCACCTCGGAAATGAGCTCCAGGGGCATCAGTAAAAACGGTTCAGGAGGCATCGAAATCGATCTGGATCTCGCGCCCATCCGTGAAAAAGATATGAGCGCTTACGAAATCATGCTCTCTGAATCCCAGGAGCGCATGCTCATCGTCGCAGCAAAAGGATACGAACAGAAAATCATCGATGTGTACAAAAAATGGGACGTTCATGCCGTTGTGATCGGAAAAGTTACCGCGGACAATCAGCTCAGGGTAAAACACCGCGGCTCTGTCGTTGCTGAAATACCTGCGAAATCACTCGTGCTTGGCGGCGGCGCCCCTGTATACATCCGCGAGACGGTTGAAAAAAAACCGGATACTTCTCCCGCTGATCTTGTTCCCGACAGCTCGCTTGATCTGCATTCCGTGAGCCTGCGTCTGCTGTCCCACCCCAACATTGCCAGCAAACAGTGGGTTTACCAGCAGTACGACTCGATGGTGCAGACCAATACCGTAACCGCCGCAGGCCGTACCGACGCGGCAGTGATCCGCATCAAGGAGACGAAAAAGGCGTTGGCGATGAAAACGGACTGCAATGCCCGTTATGTCTATCTCAACCCGAAAAAAGGCGGCATGATCGCCGTCGCCGAGTGCGCGCGGAACATTGCATGTTCCGGAGCCAGACCCCTGGCCATAACCAACTGCCTTAATTTCGGCAACCCTTATAAACCGGATGTTTATTTTCAGTTCAAGGCCTCCGTCGAAGGCATGGGAGAAGCCTGCAGGGCATTCAATACACCGGTTACCGGCGGCAACGTGAGTTTCTACAACGAATCATCGCTGACCGGCACCGCAGTATATCCCACTCCTGTCATAGGAATGATCGGCCTCCTGGACAACATCGACAATCTCACCGTCTCCACATTCAGGAAACCCGGTGACGCGATCCTCATGCTTGGAGATCCGCCGCTTACACTCGACGGGTCGGAATACCTTGTCCTGCAATATGGAACTCCGGGATGCGATGCCCCGGCATTCGATCTCGAACAGGAACGCAAACTTCAGGAACTTCTTGTTGTTCTCGCACAGTCACGCATGCTGAGCTCAGCACACGACATTTCCGACGGCGGTCTTTTTACCGCACTTGTCGAGAAGGCCGTCATGGACAAGCCAAGCCCGCTCGGCTTTGCCGTAGACCTTGAATCCAGTGAAAAAAACAGCTCATTCGCTCAGGAGCTCCTCTTTTCTGAAGCCCAGGGCCGCGTACTCCTGAGCCTTCAGCCCGAAAACGCCGTAAAAACAATCGACCTGGCACACCGGTACGGCATTTCCGCAAGGGTTATCGGCCAGGTTCGCGAAAAAGACGCCTCAATAGAGATAAACGGCAAAGAAACGCTCTCATTCACGACTGAAGAACTGCTGCAAGCCTATTACAACGCCCTCGAGGAGGCGCTCCATCTCGATGAACTTGAAACCTTGTGATACGTCATGCGCCCAGTCCTGACAGCTGAAGAGATGAGCCGTGCCGACCGTGCCGCGATTGAACTGTTGCATACGGATGAATCGAGGCTCATGGAGCTTGCCGGCCGGGAGGCCGCAAGGATCATCAGGGAATCCTTCGATAAAAGGGATGAAGGGTTCGGTGAACGGGCATTTCTGATTGTCTGCGGAAAGGGAAACAACGGGGGAGATGGTTTCGTGCTTGCCCGCCACCTGCTCAATCTCGGAGCCGCGGTTGATCTGGTACTGCTCTACCCTCCTGAAAGCCTTGCTTCGCTTAACCGTGACGGTCTGGCCATTGTAGACGCTTACAGCGCTCATACCGATAAGGTGCGGATTTTCAACGGTCATGATGAAGCGTTGCCGTTTGTTGCCGAAGCCCGCTACGACGGCATTGTCGACGCGGTGCTTGGTACAGGACTGAGTTTGAAAGCCGAAGGTGATGCATTGAAAGACCCTGTCAAGCAGGCCGTCGCACTTATCAACAGCATTCGTGAACGGAGCTCGGCCGCCACCATTGCCCTGGACCTGCCCAGCGGCCTTGACGCGACCCGCGGCTTTGCATCCTCCCCTGCGGTAAACGCAGACCTTACCGTCTGTATGGCTTACCTGAAAACCGGGTTTTTCCTGAATTCAGGCCCTGAACTTTCCGGCGAGATACATATCGCCGAAATTTCAATACCGAAATTTCTTGCCAGCGATTGCGGATGCCATCTGACCGACAGGGAATTCGCCTCGGAGAACTTCATTCTCCGCCCTCCTGGCGGGGCCAAGCACAATAACGGAAAGCTGCTCATCATAGCAGGTTCGCAAAACCGCAACAGCTCAATGCTCGGAGCCTCGTTGCTCGCCGCAAAAGCCGCAACCGCCACAGGAGCAGGCTATGTCTGCGTTTCGCTGCCCGCTGAACTGGCCGGGCCGCTGCATACCTACGCACCCTCTGCAACGGTGACCGGAAGAGATTACGAATCAATCATCGAAAAGGCGTCGTGGGCCGACGCCATTGTCATGGGATGCGGCCTTGGAAGGGCACCCGGCACCATCTCGCTGCTGCATCAACTCCTTGCAGACCCGGTTGTGGCATCAAAAAAACTTGTTCTCGATGCCGACGCGCTCTTTGCCGTTTCCCAAAACAGCTTTTCTCTCGAAAAGCACGATTTCCGGGACACCCTGCTCACACCTCATGCCGGAGAATTCAGCAGGCTTGCAAACCTCCCTGCCGCTGAAATACAGGCTGACCGTCTCGGGATCATCCGCAGGTTTACCGAGGCAAACAATGTCAACCTTTTGCTGAAAGGCAGCCCTACCTGTATCGCCTGTCCTTCGGGAGACATCCTCATCAACAACAGCGGTACGGAAGCCCTCTCAACAGCCGGAACGGGTGATGTACTTGCGGGTATGATCGGTGCGCTTGCCGCGAAAGGTCTCGACACCTTTAACGCCGGCGCCACTGCTGCATGGTTTCACGGCCGTGCGGGAGACCTTGCTTCCACGGTTTCGAGCCTCGTTTCATCCGAAGATGTCCTGCACTCGATTCCAGACGCAATCAAGGAAATCTTTGCTGTAGAAGAACTGCCGGAGTGAGCCCGTTATCGGTCGCTTGCCGCCGTTCAGATTCTTTCCTTTTACCTATTCTCTTTCCGCAACTCCCTGCTTCATGCTCCTGACCTCCCTCTCCCTGTGCGATCTCAGAAACCTCTTCACATTTCTTGCCGCCTGGCGGATCCTTTCCTCGTTCTCAATCAGGGCGATTCTCACATATTCATCCCCATAAGGACCGAACCCAATCCCCGGACTTACTGCGACCTTGGCTTCCTTCAAAAGCCTTTTACTGAACTCGAGGCTGCCGAGCTCCCGGAAAGACTCGGGAATTCTTGCCCAGACAAACATGGATGCCCTTGGTTTTGCAATGTGCCAGCCGGCGTTTAAAAAGCTCTTGAGAAGAACATCCCGGCGTTTGCGGTAGGTCTCCCTGATCTCTTCCACACAAGACTGGCTCTCGTTAAGCGCTATGGTCGAAGCCACCTGTATCGGAGTAAACATGCCGTAATCAAGCCAGCTTTTGATTCTCGCCAGCGCCCCCACAAGTTTCGGATTGCCTACGAGAAAACCAACCCGCCAGCCGGCCATGTTGTAGGTCTTCGAAAGGGTATAGCTTTCAATCGCAACATCTTTAGCTCCGGGAACCTGCAGAATAGACGGAACCTGATATCCGTCAAACGTTATTTCGGCATACGCAATATCGCTGATGACATAAAACCGTTCTTCTCGCGCAACCGCAACCAGCTTTTCATAAAAGGCAAGATCAACCGTAGCGGTTGTCGGGTTATTGGGAAAATTCACCACCAGATATTTCGGTTTGGGTGAGGATTCACGCATTACTGTCTCGACGTTGCGGAAAAAAGCCCCCTCGTCAAGTGTAAAATCGTCTCTTGTTACCAATCTGAAGCGGTGCACATTGCCGCCGGCAAGAATAAAAGCCTGCGAATGGATGGGATAACACGGGTCCGGCACCATGGCGACATCACCGGGGTTAGTGATCGCCTGGACCAGGTTCACATATCCCTCTTTTGAACCCATTGAAGCAACCACCTCTGTGTCGGGATCCAGCTCCACCCCGAACTTGTTGAGATACCAGCCGCAGATAGCCAGACGGAGCTTGTAAATGCCTTTGGAAGCGGAATAGCCGTGTGTCCTCGGTTTCTGCACACTTTCAATAAGCTTGTCGATAATGTGCCGGGGCGTCGGGCCGTCAGGGTTTCCCATTGAAAAATCTATAACATCCTCTCCGGCCCGCCTTTCAGCCATTTTCAGCTCGTCAACTGCCGCAAAGACATACTTCGGAAGCCGTTTTATCTTTTCAAATTCAATTTCATCAAACATGTTTTGTGCACGTTTCACATTAAAGGGCACCTCCAGCATAACCCCTTCCCATCCGTCCAGCAGAGTAATCAGGGCACGCAAAAGGGGCACCCTGAAAAGCAGGGATTATATCTTACATAAAAAGAAGCAATTCTCCATATGCCGAGGCACACCACCTTCCCGCCAGGCACTCCGCTCCCTGAATGCTTTCTCACTCATCTATGAAACAGAAAGGATTCTTCAGGGCACCGTCATGAGCGGTTCAAGTGCAAGGCGAACGGAGCACAGCAGGCTTAAAATCTTACAGCGGCTGCTCTTGCCGCCTGCTCTCTGAAACGCGCTTTCCAGTCGGGGCCCGAAATCTTTTCAGCAATTGCAACCGCAATATGAAGCGGCTCCACGCCCAGATCCCGGCTTCTCCCAAGCCCCTGGACACAGGAAGGACAATTGGTCAGTATAACGGTATCACCTGTCTCCTTTTTCGCTTCCCCGATAGCGTTCCTCTTGCGCTGCAGCATCGAATCGGTAATATCGGGTCTTGACAGGGCAAGCGTGCCGGCCTCTGAACAGCAGTGTTCGACCGGGGTAATCACCCCGAAACCGCCAAGATCCTTGAGTTTTTCCGGGGCTTTCCCCCCGAGCGAGTCATGGCAGGGCGCATGATACAGGCGATCGTCGCTGCCGTTCAACTTCAGGCCCTGGCTCTTTGCATAGATCATAACATCAACAATACTCCCGCCAAACAGCTTCCTGGTTTCCATCCCCTCCAGAGCCTCCATGCATGTTCCGCAGGAAATGACACAGGCATCAAAATCAAGGTAGGAAAACATTTCGCGGATCTGCGTAAAGATCACCGTGTTGCGAAGCACAATCTTCGAGTGCTGATCGTTTTGCGCATTTACATAGGCCGGAAAACCGCAGCATAAAAACGGCGGCGGCAGCACAACCCTGATTCCTGTCTCCAGAAGCAGATGAATTGCCGCCATAGAAATGGAGGAATGCATCCTCTCCGAACCGCACCCTGGGAAATAAAACACCGTACTGCCATTCATCCTGTCCGGCTCGAACACCAGCACCTGGTCCGGCTCGCAATGCGGGAGCACGTCCCGCAGCGTCTCTTCCGGAACAGGCGGCACCGATGAACGCACCATCTTGAGAGGATAAAAAGAAGAAGGGTTTTCAGCCGGCTGAAGAGGCTTGGCAAGCTTGTTGCCCGCGCGGATTGCAGCCCCGCCCATACGGACGACACCGTTGCGGAACATCTTGTTAACAAACGGAGAACGGTTTTCGAGATACTTCAGCGTCATCTGCGTAACCGCCGAAAAATGCTTGTACCCCCTTGCCTCAAGGATATCGCGCTCAAGAACCGAAACTTCTCCGGTATCGATATCGACAGGGCAAGGTTTCAGGCACTTATGACATATCGTGCAATGATCGGCGACATCTTCGAGCCATTGCAGCAGTTCAAAATCGGTTGACCGCTCACGCTGGGCAACATAGAGAAGCGCCTCGATCAACGAGCCGACAGCCAGGTTCTTGTTTCTCGGGTGATAAAACATACCGCGGGCAGGATAGTAAACACAGCAATCCGTCTTGCATTTGCCGCAGCGGATACAGACATCGACGTTCTTGGACAGCTCTTCGATCTTTGCCCTTTTCAGAATATTGGCCTCAAGCTCCAGGAGGTTGAACGATGGGGTGAAAATATGATCCAGAACATCGAAATCGTCCAGTTTGCCCGGATTCATGACACCTTCCGGATCGACCGTTTTCCTGTAAGCTGTAAGCTCATCGATGCGCTTTTTATCCAAATACTTCAGCTTGGTCACACCGATTCCGTGTTCACCCGAAACAACGCCGCCAAGAGAAACCACTTTTGCCATTACCTTGTCAACAACCTGATCAGCCCGGCGGAGCATCGGCTGGTCATTCGAGAGGACAGGTATGTTAACATGTATGTTACCGTCCCCTGCATGCATGTGCGTAGCAATGACAATGCGCCGGTCACGCACATACTGAAACGCGTCATCGAAAGCCTTTACGATATGGGGATAACCGTGAAACAGCTCATTGAACTCATTGCGGAACTCCTGTACTTCAGCAAGGGTGCGCAGGGCCTTCTCATCGGAAGTACTGAGCTTTTCCCCTGTTGCAGAGCAGAGAGCCCTGGCAGGAGGTATCTTCGAGGCAAACTGCTCTCCATCCTCCTCCATATCCGCATCATGCAGCAGGACCAGTACCGTATCAATGAAACAAAGCTGCGAATAACGCTCCTCTTCAATATTCAACGCATCGACAAAGCGAGAGAATTCAGCAAGGGCATCAAGGGGAATAACCACATCCTCATTGAGTTTGAATGCGTTGGTTCTGCGTGCAATCGCACTGAGCTTCTTTCGGTCAGCCCAGAAACGCTGTGCCTCTTCTGCATCAGAGGCAATAAACAGCAGTGTGTTTGGATGCTGTTCAAGCAGCTTCTCAACTCTGCTGATTCCGGCTTTTACTTCTTCCGGTTTATGGCCTGCAATATCGATCAGCAACACCGCTTTGGGCATCTGGGCACGGGGCGCCTTGACCTTGTAGTCAATCGCCCTGATATACTCGTCGTCGAAATGCTCCAGGGCAAGCAATGCCTCTTTGTTATCTGTTGAAAGAGGAAAAATCCTCGACAGCGCCACAATAACCCGGCTCGCCTCATCCATATCGGGCCCGAAAAATTCAAGGCACAGTGTTGCTGTATCTTCATACTTCGGGTACAACACAAAAAAAGCGGAAGTGATCACTCCGTCAGTACCTTCTTTCTGCAGGCCGGGCACACCGCCCAGAGCCTTGTTGGTAATATCTTTCCAGAGACCTTTTTTTCGAATATCGGTACCGCACAGTTCGATGCGCCTGATGAGCTCCCCTGTACGGTCCAGCACTTCGTAGATAACGGTATCATCCGGCATGATCTTGCGAAGTCTGTGGTTGGTCCTGCGAACCCTCCAGCTTTCCCCCGATGGCATTGCCATAACCCACTCGACAAGATTATCGATGCAGGTTCCCCATCTGACAGCCTTTTTTCCTCCGGCATTTTCAGCAATATTTCCGCCGACAGTGCAGGACCACTCGCTTGTAGGATCGGTGGCGAACACAAGACCGCGGCTGCTGGCATAAGCCATGGCTTTTTCTGTGACGACACCCGCCTCAACCTCTATAACCGGCGCAGAAACCGTTTCTCCGCCGTCAAGCTGAAACTCACGTTCATGAATCCCCCTTATCCTGTCAAGCTTTTCTGTATTGATGATCACACAATCCGGACGAAGCGGAACAGAACCCCCGGTCAGCCCCGTACCGGCCCCTCTTGGAATTGCTTTCAGTCCAAGCCTTCCTGTCGCCACAAGCAGGGAACCAACCTGGGCCTCATCATCAGGGGTTGCCACCGCAACCGGAAGATGCAGGCGCCAGTCTGTGGCATCGGTTGCGTGGGAAACAAGCGTGAACGGATCGAACAGAACATTTTTTGCCCCAACAATAGCCCCGAATTCTCTTTTCAGGTGTCTTCTGAACTCTGGAACCCTTTCCACCTCAGCCTGAAACTTATCAAGGAGCTTTCTCAGCGTTGCAACAATCGATAAAACCCGCTGCTCTCCGTTCGCAGAACCTTCAATGGTATCGAGATCCTTGAAAGCTTGTTGAAAGAGCCTCTTTCTGCGCGGAGGCAAATTAACAAGCTCCTGAAACAAGTAAGGGTTTCTCCGGTGGATAAGAACCCCGCCGATGATACGCATCAACAGCCTCGCCGAACGCCCGGTGACACGGACATCTCTCAGTTCGTCGAGCATTCGGGCGTTATCTTCGCCCAAAAGGTACGACAATAGCTGTCCGTCGGTAGCGGATGTATAATTATATGGTATCTCGCGCACAGATGCAGTATCCACAATGGCAATAACTAAACCCTGGGCATTTGTTGAAACGCTCAATTCAGGCAATACTTGGCCCCGAAAGTCAGCCAAATATCAGAAAAATAATTCTCATATCCATGAAGGCGATACGACAAACTCCACGGAAGTTACAAGAGCAAACTGATAAAAACCTTATAAAATTCGCTCTCGAAAGGAAAGTCAAAATTCAAAAGTAACAAGTGGCTGGATAGCTGGATGGCTTATAGCTTGATTGTCCATTGCTCAGCACTTGGCACTCCCTTGCCCCCTGTAGCTAATCGGGTCAGACCTGAGTTGGTTGGTTGCTTGGATAGCTCTACAGAGCAAAGGCATGAAACGGGAGCTTAAAACATGCCTTCAAGCGAAAAATTTTAAAATTTTTATTATTTATGTAAAGGTCGCGTTCCATGAAAACCATCAACTGGAATCCGGAGAAAAACCGCAAACTTATCACTGAAAGAAAAATTTCTTTTGAAGAAATTGTTTTTTCGATGCAGTCAGGAGGTTTGCTTGACGACATCTCTCATCCTGGCAAAGAGCAATATGCACACCAGCGGGTTTTTATCGTTGCCATCGATGAGTACGCTTACCTTGTTCCTTATGTTGAAAATGAGCAGGAAATTTTTCTGAAAACGATAGTGCCGAGTCGCAAAGCAACCCGACGATATCTGGGAGTTAAAAAATGAATAGCAATAAACTCGATAAAGAAGAGCAGGAAATGCTGGAAGCTTATGAAGCGGGAGAATTCACTTCGACTCTTACCCCCGAAAGGAAAAAATTCCTTGAAGAATCCGCAAGGGAGGCATTCAAGCGAAATAAAACAATAAGCATAAAGATATCGGGAAGGGATTTGACAGCAATTCAAAGAAAAGCATTGCAGGAGGGGATCCCCTATCAAACATTAGTTGCCAGTATTATTCACAAGTATGTTTCCGGCAGCCTCTATGATGCCTCGGCAAACCGAAATGTCAATCCTGAAAACTGATTGTGCATACTTCTGCCTCGCCAAGATCAACCAGTTTCTCAAAACCGCTGTCTTTCCATATTCCTTTCAGGCTTTTTTCTCCGGCTGCTTCTTTTAATATAACGCCATTAACCGGTCAATCATTCGTTATAACACCGACAAGTAAGACGTTTCCTGGGTGCCTGTTGACCTGACGGCTTACACGCCAAGGTTAACAGAGTCATGCCACATTTGATGCGGCATCCATACTCATTTCCGACAAAAGATGGTTCTCCGGGTCAAGCCAGAAGGTGACAGGCAATAAAACGCTCTCCTGCTTCCTCAACCCAGAACTCAACTCTCATTGCTCAACACTCAGTACTTAGCACTTCCCTGCCAACTGCCGACTTGTCTCACTGGTTTCTTGCTTCCAAATTCCGGCTCCTTCCCCCAGCTCTACTTCTTGCCCTTTTTCTCTTCCAGCGGCGGGCAGCCGCCGCGCGAGACATAGTCGATATACCTCTTGTCGGCAAACGGCACCAGCTTGATCTCACCATACGGGTTTTCCTTGTTGAGCCACTGGATGAAATCGCTGTGGATCCATTGTTTAAAATCACCGGGAAACCCTTGGCCGTCGGGATACATGCCGATAAACTTCTTGAACAGTTCGGTGGTAAATGCAGCTTCCTCTCCGCCGGCTTTCCAGGTCGGGGTGCCTTTTTTACACAAACCTGAATTTTCATCGGCAAGACTGCATAGATCGCTTTTTTGTGTAAGATAGCCGCAGTGGCTGCCGTGCTTCACATTTGCAACAACCGCCCATGAGTCACTTCCTTCGGGTGCCTGCTGAGAAAATTCGGTTGTCTCCCCCGGTTTTGCAGACCATGCCGGCGGTTGTGAATCTTTCAGGCTGGCGCTGTCGCATTCCCCGACAATCATGAGTATAGGCAACGGTTTTTCAGACAAAGCCTCGCGATATGGAGCCATTCCGGGAGCAAGCAGCGGTATCTTCTGATCTACGGGAGAAAGCTGTATGAGACCGACAGGGTTCGCTCTCTCTTCCGGTTCCCAATCCGACATGCAGTCTGAATATTTGGGAAAAACTTCACGGTCATAGATAACCGGGTTAAACGGCCGGCAGGTGTCGTTGCCGATCTTCTGCATAGTTTCGAAACCGGTTGCCGGAACCTGGGCATGGGCGCCGCCCACAGAATGACCCGCAAAAATCACGTTGTTAGAACGCATGAAGCGGGCTTTTTCAACCTCTTCGGGTTTATACAGGGAGGTGTTCTTATACCGTCTTTCCGCTTTGTAAAACTCGTCGGTCACGCCGTACTTGATAAGATAAGAGGCGGCGGCATAAGCCTCCTGTCCCACTCTCGGATTGCCTCCAAAATCGGTCCAGGGAATACCCTGGGCCTGTATGTGTGTCGCGGTCACATACGCCATGGCCCAGTTCTTTTCGACAAGGGCACGGGAGTAGTTGTAGTAGTACGATGGATGAACTCCAAAGAGAGGATTGTCGTTGAACAGGGGTCCGATAATTTTTTTCGGATAGAACAACAGGTCGACACCGATAAGAAATCCGTGGTTGAACATCACAAGCCCGTTTGCCTGGCGGTCACGGGGATAAAAAATCTCTATCGCCACCTCGACAAACAGGGGAACAGACTTGTCATACTGAATCCACAGGTGAGCATGGTCAAAGCAATAGTTGTTGATGCAGATCGGTTTCATGTCTGGGGGGGTTAGGTTGATAGTTCGCAAGCCATAGAAACAAGCATTGTATTAATGCCAGAGTCCGCCGCCGCACCTGCGCCCCGCATAGGGCTTGCCGCTCTCTTCAACATCGCAGAACCAGCTCGGCACCTGTCCCAACCTTCCTGCGGGCAAGGCGGATTTGGCCTCGTCAAGCTCCTTTTCGTTGAACTCAAAACCGGCTTGGCTGACAAGCTCGGTCCGGTATCTGGCAAGCTTGCTGATGAGCGCATGGCGAAAAGCATCGTCTGATGTAATTTTTTCCAAAAACTCCTTTGCTGAAGCTACTGACATAACTACCGACAGTTTATGGTGTTAGAATGAACAATACATAGAGGTGCCCTTAAAGCCCTCAACCGGAGACAAACCATTTCTCTGTGTAATATCATCAATAAATCCTTTTCTTCCCAGGAAAGAACCGGTAAAAACCTTCTGAGAAGAACCCGAAGTTAACCGCCGAATGCCGGCCGGTCATCTCCCTGGGAAGATCCTGCAAACAGTTTAAAGCCCACAGTGCTGGTCATGGAATGAACGGCGCAATTGATTTTCCCGATGAACATGTCAAGATCGGTCACCTCGAACGACTTTTCCGAAGCCGTCTGTTCCATAAACTCTATAAAGTGATGGTAGCGCATATCCCCAATCCTCGACGACCATGATTCATCGGAAATCCTGAATGCGCAGAGAGATTCATCGATCATATAAAGATCGCCGAGCCTGAGAAGCTGCATCCAGAATTCAAGATCGATAGTGTAAGGAACCTTTGCGCTGTACCCGCGGGTATACGGGAGAAGCACTGCCGGGTAAAGTCCGCAGACCGGCTCACCGAGAATATTTGTTCCCATTCGTATGATCTTTCTGATAACATCGACAGCCTTATGCCTTCCTTTGTCTACCAGATTGATCTTCTTTATCAGGGATTTTCCTTCCGGATTGATAATTGTCCGCTGGCTGCAGACAAGACTTATACCGGCCTGCGAATGTTTTTCAAACACAGCCACCTGCTTCTCCAGGCATTTCGGATAGAGAATGTCATCACCGCATATAAGTTTGACATACTTGCCGCTGACGTTGTTAATAGCCCTGTTCCAGTTCCCTTCAGGGCCCAGGTTTTTTTCGTTTCTGAAAACACGCAACCTGGAATCCCTGAAGGAAGTTGCTATCTTGTATGATGCGTCAGTCGAGTTGTCGTCATAGATCAGCAGCTCGAAATTGGTGTATGTTTGAGAAAGAATCGATTCAATAGTCTGGCTGATGAACTTCTCATTGTTATACATCGGAATAGTAACCGTTACCAGCGGTTCACCTGTTCTTTTCATAGTGCTCCAAAATTTTCACCTGAATTGAGCGATCGTTCGAGAACCCCGTGACTTTTCTCTTTTCTCTCGTCACATGTATTACTTGTTATAAAGGACAATTCAAGACGCTCGATTCAAAATTATTTATCCTGAGTTGTATCATTCCCCTGACAGCCGATGGTTTTCCCTTTCGGCTATAGTATACAACAATAAATTCAGGTCATTTTCCTTATGGCTCCTCAATTTGTCGCACGTCCTGATTCCTTCGCCAGCCGGCACTTGAAATCCTCATGTACTCTGCGTATCCCGGCACGCCGGGGGACTCCGTCCCCATCTTATTCAAGCCGCTCACGACAGACAGGCGCCTTCTAATCCCCGGTGTCGGACGCGCTATGGTACACCGCACCTGCTTTTTCCGCCCATTCCGGAGTCGCGTTTTTTCCGGTTTCCAAAACAGTGAGAGAATTGACAACCGCACCGTCAAGTATGGTCCAGCTGAGATTCGCCCTCCATAGATAAGCCCCTCGAAGGTCGACCCCCCCGAGATCCGCGGTTGTCAGATCCGCTTCACGAAGGTTCGCGCCCGTCAGGTTGGCCCCCCGCATGTCCGCATCGATAAGATCAGTGCGTTTTAACAGGGCACCTCTCAGATCCGCATTTCGCAAATCCGCACCATCCAACACTTTCCGGCTTAATTTCGCCCCTGCAAGATGTACGGGAGCCTCGGGGTTCATTTTTCTCGTCTTGTTCCACCGCGAAACACTGTCGACCAGCAGCTCGCGCTGGTGAACATCATAAGACAAGCCTCCGGCATCCCGACGCGTCACACCAAACCGGATCTTCTGTTGTACGGGATTTACGGGCCAGGTCTTTTCCGGAACTACCGCTGCGGTTTCCTGCTTCCCGCTTTCCGTCCCCGATGTTATGGACCGAGTGTCAGAGCTTGACCCAGCAACCATTGTCTTTTCTGCCGATACCCGATCGGCACTGCCTCCGGCATCGACCACGTTCATCGGTGCTGCAATGGTGCTAACGTCGTTGTTTTCAGGAGCCGATAAAACAGCCCTCTTTTTCTCCGCCCATGCCCGATCGGCATAATTGCCTGTTTCAACAACGGTCACCGGTGTTACCAGAGCTTTTTCAAGATTTGCTTCGTCAAGCACAGCCCTCCACAAATAAGCACCATCAAGGTTGCACCCGGCAAGGTCAGCCGTCCTGAGGCTGGAAGCACGCAGATCGACTCCTCGAAGACTTGCCCCTCGCAGCACACTGTTAGCAAGATCCGCCTGTTTTATGACCGCACCGTCAAGGACAGCACCTCTCATATCCGCGCCTTCAAGGCTTGCTTCTTCAAGATCGGCGTCGCGTAACGAAGCTTCGCGAAGGATTGCGTCATAAAGAAGAGCTTTTTTCAGATCAGCACCGTCGAGAACCGCTCCGCGAAGATCGGCGTCACTCAGATCGGAACCCGTAAAAATTGCTTCCTGTAAATCGGTATTGCTGAAATCGACTCCCCTGAGATTTTTCCCTTTCAAGATGGCACCACTGAGATCAAAACGCTTTTCGGGCTCACTCTTTCTCGCCTTGTTCCACTCCTCGACGCCTTCCTGGATAATACCGTAGTGCACGTTGTCGTATGAATGACCTGTTGACCGGAAAGTCAGCGCAAAGATGCAAAATGCACATATAATCAAAACTTGTCTCATTGTCATCTTTATTTGTTTACTAAGCGGGATAGCTGCGGAAAGCCTTGCCGAGATTAACCTTCGAGTAATACATGACGATTCCGAAAACCATGCCGGACAGGGCCAGCAGAGAATTGCTTTCAAGATAGAAAGCCAGGAGAACCGCTGCTGCCGAAACCAGGGCAACGACCAATTGCCGGAAAGCTCTGGCGAAGGTTTTTTCGTCAAGCAGTTGCGAAAGGGTGTCTTCTGTCCGCAGCAGCTCAAACGAGTTTGTGCGGACAATAGCCGGAACCACAATATAGACCATACCTGTAAACGAGAACGTTATCCATCCCAGCAGCGCGGCATGAGTATGAGAGTGATAAATCCACATACTGTCCTTTGGTATCGGCGGCACGGAGCCGAATTGCTCGAAAAAGTAAATATTCATGATGCCATAAGCGCTTGCAGCCAAAAGCAGGGCAAGCCCTGAAAGCAGGAAAGCAAGCGCAGGGTGCTTGAAATACCGGGAAAAAAACCTGTACAGATACCGGGAAAAACCAGCAAGAATTGCCACGACACCTAACATAAGGGTATGACTTATCAGCATCATACCGAGGTAATTTCCCATCAGAATAGCAACCAGAAAAACCAGCACGCCTCCCACGAAAACATAGAACCAGATACTGAAGAGCTGTTTGATCAGCTCTCTTTTGGACGAACGGCGCCAGACGTATGTATAGAGAAACCCCATGACGCTTATGCTCAGCGGAAAGGATGAGCCCAGAAAATATACAGACTGGGTCACGAAAAAAGGGATAACGCCGAGGTCGGGGAAGGTCTCCTTGAGCCCCAGAGCAAACAGTCCCAGGTTGGCATTGAGTAAAAAAAGCACATCAAAAACATAGTAGCGCACGGCCACCTCGCGCCACATCTTTCCCACGGAAGCCGTTGAAAAAATTTCCCATGCAGCAAACGCAACAATGACCGTGAGGAACAGACCGACAAAAGCCTTGAGAACCGGCCACCCCATGTAAATCGCCACAATGACGCAGAACACCGAGAGCAAAACGCCGTAAATATAACGCATCTGCTTTCCGGGATCCACCTCCAGCGCAGGATAGATTGCGGAAGTCAGATAGCGATTGAGGATAAGGATCGCCAGATTGCCAAATCCCACAAAAAAAACATACGGATGCACCGTATTGAAAAACACACTGCCGGTCCATGCGCCGGCTGCCCCCAGAAAGGCTGCCAGGGTTATGATAAACACCGATACGGAAAGGTATATCCTGGCAATTGCACCCGGCTCGATCGCAAATCGGTTTTTTTTAGCGCCTTGCAAGGGTTTTGTCTTTTCTAAGTTCACCATAGGCTATCAGGGAAATGCCGATAAGGGACACGTTGAGGATCAGCGGATTAAACGGCAGGGTCAAAAGATCCGGCTGAAAAACCGCCACATAACCCAAAAGCATTAGTAAAGCTAAAACATTAAGCAGGAAGACCCAACCCCGGGATGTGAACAGAAGAACAATTCCGAACACAATCTCACCATACCCCATCCAGGTAACCGCCGCACAAGCCAGCTCATAAGCTCCGACAACATGCTCCAGAAGCTCGATTTCTTCCGGGCTCCGGCAGATAACCTTGGGAACCGCTCCCTGATAGATCCACGAAAAAGCAAGCACAACCCGCGATATGATGAGTACAGAAGAATTGTTTTTAAACCAGTTCATCATCGACAACTATGCATGAAACAAAGAGATGAAGGAAGATAAGGAAAACACTGAAAAACCATGGCAGGGAAACAGGAAGAAGAACAGCCGCCGAGAGGCACCTCAAATGTCGTGTGTCCCGACAAGCCGGGACTTGAGGATTCCCGGCACCGGCCAATAAAGGGGCCGGGGCGAACAGCCGCCCGCCCTATTCAACAACATGTGGGCACCTCTATGTAGCTCTATCCGGTCAACGCTGCAATTGAACCGCGGAATAAAAGGCACCTCTATAAATTGTCGTGAGCGACTTGAGTACGAGGCGAACGGAGCACAGAAACCAGAGCGTACATAGAGTACATGAGGATTTCGAGCACCGGCTAACGAAGTAATCAAGGCGCGCACGACAATTTATAGAGGTGCCCAGTATCATCAGGAAAAACTGTAACCAGGTTACAGCAGCATCCGGGCAATATCACATGATATGTCCGCCGACGCTTTCACATGCTCGACAACGGACAGAATTCCTGTGGAATTGGTGATGTTTGGGTCGGAGACTTCTTCCTTAAGCTTTTTAACCGCTTTTCCGTAAATCTCCTCGACCTCTTTCATCATGTCGAGTGTCTCGGATGCATGTTTGTAATTACCGCTCACAAAAGCTTCCACAACCTTTTTGATCATTTCAGCGGTAATATCCCCCATGGGCTTAAGATCATACTCATCCTTGTGCAGCACCTCTGTATTGGCGAGCTGAATGTACTCTGTTTTGTCAGCAATGTTGAGTGCATACTGACCGATCGACTCCAGTTTTTGCATAATTTCGCGAGCCGTGTCAACCACCTTCCTGTTTTCCTCATCAAGATCCTGGAAATAGCTGTATGCCAGGCAGAGATACTCGACCTCGAACTTGCCCTTCTGAATATATTCCTTGTCAAATTCAAAAGCAGATTGCGCAAGGTCGCTGTTTTTCTTGGTCGATGCACGTATAACAAGCATCAGATTGTTCTCGACATTCGACGAGAGCTTCGTCAGCTTCTGCTTGAGTGTTTCAAGCTGCTCATGGACGGGTCCGGCAGGCTTGGTTGCAAGATTGAACTTACCGGGGTCGATCTTGATCGTAAAAGCATCGGGACGTGCAACTTTTTCAATCCCCTTTCTGGCCGTACTGTCACCGGGGGAACCGGATTTTTTTCCGAAAAGTTTTAGCATTGTTCAGTATTCGCTAAGCTGTTTGTAAAGAGGAGAAGAAATTCCATAAAAACCGGAGCCTGCATCGGGCGATTGTTAAACAGTGACTAATGGGCACCTCTATTAATTTGTTGTGCGCCCTGATTACTTCGTTGGCCGGATAGGAAAGGGTTTCTGTGCTCCGTCCGCCTCGTACTCATGTCGCTCACGACAATTGAGGTGCCCTAATAACAACGCTCAACTTAGCCGGAATAATTCATGAGAGTCCGAACACCAGGACTGTAGCTTTCACATGAGAACCAGCATCCATGTCAAGAAAGTCAAAGGTCAAAAGGCAAAAGATGGACCTCGAAACCTAACCCTTGATTTCTATTTGTTTCTTTCGGGGCTCGGCGTCGCTATCGGTATCGGGAATCGAATTATAGTATGGCTATGATGATAGCTCGTTAGCACAATGGCAACATCTGTTAACATTGCCGATTGCCAACGGATTCCCTTTCGACCCCGAAACCCGATCCCCGATTATTTTTTCCCGCCTGACACCTGGCACTTTCTTACTCCTCGCTCTCCCTCTTATTCCTTTGGTGAATTATGCCGGTTAGGTGGTGATAATTTAGCTGAGTGAACGGGTCAATTGCAAGAAAAAAATAAAACCGGGGTTAATCTTTCAATGACTGAATGAGCTTTTCAAAGGAGGAACCTTCCGTATGCCGGACAATCTCTCCGGTAACCAGATAAAGAACCTCCCTGGCTATTCTGGTGGCATGATCGCCGATTCTTTCTATATACCGCGAAACACTCATGGCGACAATATACTGGTTGGTATCCCGGCTGGTATCCCTGATCTCCGCAGATACTTTCTTGAACACTGCACGATGCATTGTATCCAGATCTTCATCCATGTCACACACCTCTTCGGCAAGCCGACGGTCCTGGTTAACAAAAGCCTGTATTGATTTCTGCACCATCTCTTTTGCCACCCCTCCCATCCTTTCAAACCGGAAATCCTGAAGGAACAGGTGATCGACATCCGGAACCCTCTCGAAGATATGCACCGCGAGATCGCCGATTCTTTCCAGGTCGGTATTTATCTTGAGAATGGTGATGATAGTCCTTAAATCCCTGGCCACCGGCTGCTGCAGCGCCAGAAACACCAGGCACTGCTCTTCGAGCCTGACTTCGGAAGCATCGATTTCCCCATCGGCAAGTCTTATATCCTCGCCCGAGCTTTCTTCAGGATTTAACAGAGCATCCATGGCGCTCGTAAAGTTTCTCAGCACCTTGTCGGAAAGGATAACCAGAGAATTTGATAAATCCTTGATATGCTCATGAACAGGTCTGTCCGCCATAGAAAGTAGAGTTTTTGTTTTCAGCTGAACCTTCCGGTAATGTAATCTTCCGTCACCTGATCCCGGGGATTGGTAAAGAGCTGCTTTGTCGGAGCATATTCCACAAGATCACCTTCGTAATAAAACATGGTGTAGTCGGAGACACGGGAAGCCTGCTGCATGTTATGAGTAACGATAAGTATAGTATAACTCCCTCGTAATTCCTCGATAAGATCTTCGATTTTTGCGGTTGCCTTCGGGTCCAGGGCCGAGGTAGGCTCATCGAGCAGCAGAATTTCAGGCCCCACGGCAAGTGTTCTTGCAACACATAAGCGCTGCTGCTGACCGCCGCTGAGCCCCAGGGCGTTTCTCTCCATGCGGTCCTTCACTTCATCCCACAACGCGGCTTTGCGAAGGCTTTTTTCAACAATCTCTTCAAGAACCTTTTTATCTTTTACGCCATGAAGGCGCGGACCGTATGCAATGTTGTCAAAAATCGATTTCGGGAAAGGATTGGGTTTCTGAAAAACCATCCCGATTTTCTTTCTGAGCTGGACTTCATCGGTATACCTGCCGTATATATCCTCCCCGTCAAACATCAGCGTGCCGGTTGTATAACAGGAAGGAATAAGATCATTCATGCGGTTGATGGCCCGAAGAAATGTGCTTTTCCCGCAGCCGCTGGGCCCGATAATAGCCGTCACATACTTTGAGAGAATATCCGCACTTACCTTTTTGACCGCTTCGAAATCCCCGTAGAAAATAGAGAAGTTCTTTGCCATAACATGAGGATTTCCGCCATCCCTGACCCTCTGACGCTCAGGAGGAAGAAAAATATCACGAGTCGCACCACTTTTTGACGCGACCTTGTCCGTATCTTTTTCTTCAACAGTCATCTGCATTACTTTTTAACCTTTTAATTTTTTGGAAATCCGTGCCCTCAGCAATATAGCCGATAAATTAAGCAAAAGCACAATTGATATCAGCGCAAGCACCATGCCGTACTGAACATGCCGGATCTCATTGGCCGCTTCGTGTTCACTTGCAAGATTATAAATGTTCCAGGACAGTGCCGGCGTCGGCATGGTAAACACATCGGCAAGGCCGATTGTCGCACCGACACTGACCGCAGCCGTAAAGATAATAGGAGCGGTTTCACCGGCTGCACGGCCGAGGCTGATAATCCCTCCGGTAATGATGCCGGGAAGCGCTGCCGGAAGAATAACTGTCACGATGGTCCTCCATTTCGTCGAGCCAAGGGCCAGGGATGCCTCTTTGTATGTTTTCGGAACGGCAAGAATCGCCTCTTCCGCCGCCCGGATTATCGTCGGCAGTATCATGATTGCCAACGTAAGCGAACCGGCAAGAACACTTTTCGAATCGGATACCTTGATGGTGTTGATAAAAAAGGCCAAGCCAAAAAGGCCGAAAACGATGCTCGGCACACCGGCCAGCGTACTGTTGGCACTGCGCAGGATGCTGGTAAAAAAGTTATCCCTTGCATATTCCGTAAAGTAGATGGCCGCTATCACCCCAAGCGGAAACGCAAAGAGCATAGCCCCAACTGCAAGGAAAAAAGTACCCTGAATTTCCGCCCAGATGCCTCCGAAGATGTGTGCATCAAGCGAACGGTCGGTGAGAAACCCCCAATAGAAAGTCCGCTCAGGCAGCAGCATTTTTTCAAGGTTGTTCTCCAAGTACAGAAAAAGGCTGGCCAGCGCGGTACCGGCAAACTCATCGGCCCTCGGAACAAAATACCGCTTGGCCATCTCGTCCGGATTGGAATAATCCCACTTTGTCACAAACATGAGATCATGCAGCAGTTCCTCAGCTTTCTCCCAGCGTGTGCTGCCGTACTGGTAACGTAAAAGAATAGGCTTTTGGTCACCCGGAAGCGGTCCGAGAAGGCGGGACAGCATCTTTCTGACTTTTTTGTACTTGGAAAGATAGTTTCTTTTCTCTCCGGGCTCCATCGTTTCCATCTCGTCACCGAAAGCATCGAGAATTCTGAACACCTCATTTCGATACGGTTCCGTTTCGGCTATCTGTCTTTCGATAGCACCGCGATCTCCCTTTCCGAACTCGTTGTACTGAAGCTTTCTGTGCTCTATCGTACCCTCGAAATATATTGCACCAATCCCTCCGGTGAAAATCGGCACCACTACAACCAGCAAGGCTGTAGCCATCAGCATAATCGAAGTAATGCCAACGACGGTAAATGATCGGTCGAGAATTTTTCTGGTTCCGAGATTCATGGTTCAGGAGTTAAGTGATAGAGAGGAGCTATTCACCGGAAAGTATCTTCCTCTGCCTGATGACTATTCTTTCGCTGACAAGGTTGCTGATAAAACTGAAAACAAGCAGCAACAGCCCCATGGCAAACAGCACATGATAGCGTGCCGAACCGGTAACCTGATCGGCTTCACCCATATCACCGGCAATGGTTGCCGTAAGCGTTCTTATTGAATCAAGATAGTTATACCACGGATCCGGAATATGCGAAGAGTTGCCCGAGGCCATCCACACAACCATCGTCTCACCAATTGCCCGCATGATGCCAAGAATAACCGCAGCCAGAATACCGCTGCTGGCCGCCGGAAGCACTGTTCTCACAAGAGTTTCGGCTCTTGTTGCACCAAGCGCGTAACTGCCCTCTCTCAACTCCCGCCCGACAGCTTGCAGGGAGTCTTCGGAAACACTGACTATTGTCGGCAGGGCCATGAAACTCAGGATAAGCGATACGTTGAGAGCGTTTGTTCCGCTGAGAATCTGGATCGCATTGAGTGTCTTTCCTACCCAGTAAAGGAACACCACCGCAATAACACCCAATACTCCCGTGAGCATTGTACGCATTGTCTTGCGTCTCGACTCGTCTGTCTGTCTTGAAGTCAGCAGATCACCGGCAACAACGACCGCCAGAAGAACAAAAGGACCCGCAATCAGCCACCATGCCCACATCAGTATAGGCCCCCCATGGTTTTGCAGTAACGGGGCGAAAATCACCAGCGCGAAAAAACCGTAGGCTACGGAAGGAATTGCCGCAAGCATTTCGATAACCGGCTTGGCGTATTGTCTTATCGAAAAAGGCAGAACATCACTAAGACATATTGCAGCGGAGATGCCAAGAGGCACGGCAATGAGCGCCGATCCTATCGTCACCATCCCGCTGCCGTAAATAATGGCAAGCGCCCCGAATTCCCCGGGATCATCAGCAGGATACCAGCCGGTGCTTGTAAAAAACTCCTCAAAACCGCGCTGCTGGAAAAACGGAATTGCATCAACGGCAACAAAGTAGAAAATAAACAGCACGACAATAGCGACAAACGACGCTACGGTCAAAAGAAAACCTTCACCGATAAACTTTGCAATTCTCTGCCTGCGCAGCTTTTCGGGGCTAAGCACAAAGGCTTCTGATTTTTTCCCCCCAACCAAAGTTGTTTCTGCCATAGAGGACCCACGTTAAAACTAAAAATGCATCGATCAGACACGAGCCTTGATTTTGTTTTATAATGTATACTCCCCTCCTCAAGTTGACAATGCCGCTCTTGTTACAAAACTGCAACATCTTCTCATGGACACCTCAATTCGCGGCGTGCCGTGATTCACCTTTACCACCGTTTTTCAAAACGTTTCCTCATAACGACCGCAGTAGCGTTCATAAGGATCAAAAAGGCAAGCAGTACCATGATAGCCGCCGATGTCCTCTCCAGAAAAGCGCGTTCCGGGCTGTCCGCCCAGAGGTATATCTGGACCGGCATAACGGCTGCGGGATCGGTAAACCCGCCGGGAACGTCCACGATAAAAGCAACCATACCGATCATCAAGAGGGGTGCGGTTTCTCCCAGTGCCTGTGCCATACCGATGATCGTGCCGGTAAGCATTCCCGGGAGTGCAAGCGGCAAAACGTGGCTGGAAACCATCTGCATTTTGGAAGAGCCGACCCCCAATGCAGCCTCCCGGATAGAGGGAGGCACGGCTTTAAGCGCAGCTCTGCTGGCGATAATGATGGTCGGCAGCGTCATAAGCGTCAGCACCAGGCCCCCTACCAGAGGGGTGGACCGGGGCATACCGAAAAAGTTGAGGAAAACAGCCAGGCCGAGCAGCCCGAAAACAATCGACGGTACCGCCGCCAGGTTGTTGATGTTGACCTCGATAAAATCCGTGGCAAGATTTTTCGGGGCAAACTCTTCAAGATAAACAGCAGCTGCCAGCCCGATCGGAAACGAAAGTACGAGCGTGATAAGAAGCGTGAAAAACGATCCCTTGACCGCCCCCCATATCCCAGACAGTTCGGGTTCCCTGGAATCCCCGGCAGTAAAGAACGTCACATTGAACCTTTTCTCGATCCTATCCTCAACCGCAAGCCGGTCTATCCATCCAAGCTGTTTGTCGCTCAAACGCCGTCCGCTTTCCGGAACATCCCTTTTTATATGACCTTTCATCAGCATATCCACGTCGTCATCAGCCGGCACCCACAACGTTACGGTCGTGCCGATCAGGTCGGGATTTTCCATAACAGTGTTCCGCAGTTGAAAAGCCGCTCCGGAACTGAACAGGGCGTAAAGCTCCCGCTTGCTCCTGCGATCCTCGACTTCTGGGTACAGCTTATTGATCGACTTCTTGATTATCCCCTGATAATCCGAACCGCCCGGATCTGCCCGGTCCAGCATCGTTGCATCAAGCGCCACGTCCAGTTTAATGTAGGTCTGGAAAAATGCGGTGTAACCGTTACCGACAATACTTGTCAAAAGAACCGCCAGAAATACCACGCTTGCTATAATGGAACACAGGCCATAAAACCTGAAACGTTTTTCAACCCGGTACCTTTTGGCCAGTCTTCTGTTGACAATATCGATAGCGCGCTCCCGGCCTGAGCCTCCTGACGCTCCGGTTGACGGTTTCTTTGCGACGCTACTCATATCTCTCCCGATATTTTCTGACCACCGTCAAGGCGATGATGTTCAAAAAAAGTGTTACAACAAACAGCACGAGCCCCAGGGCAAATGCCGCAAGAGTTTTCGGACTGTCGAATTCCTGGTCACCCACCAGCAGCGTAACGATTTGCACCGTCACGGTCGTCACAGCCTGCAGCGGATTGGCCGTAAGGTTGGCTGACAGGCCGGCAGCCATGACCACGATCATGGTTTCACCGATCGCTCGTGATACCGCAAGAAGTATCCCTCCGACAATTCCGGGCAGCGCCGCCGGAATAAGCACATGTTTGATAGTTTCAGAACGGGTAGCTCCGACGCTGTAGGCCCCATCCCTGAGAGACTGGGGAACAGCGTTGATCACATCATCCGACAAAGAAGAGACAAACGGGATAATCATGATTCCCATCACCAGCCCGGCCGCAAGGGCGCTTTCGGAAGACACGTCGATTCCCAGTTGCGAACCTCCGGCACGAATCACGGGTGCGACAACAAGAGCCGCAAAAAAACCATACACTACGGTGGGAACGCCCGCCAGGATTTCGAGCAGCGGCTTGGCTACGGCCCGAACCTGCTTATTGGCATATTCCGAAAGAAAAATGGCTGACATTAACCCTATAGGAACAGCCACCATCATGGCGATGCCTGAGATAAGCATCGTTCCTGCAAATACCGGAATGGCTCCGAAAGCTCCTGAAGAACCAACCTGTTCTTCCCGAATGGCCATTTGAGGGCTCCATTTAAGACCGAAAAGGAAATCCGTGACCGGCACCTGTTGAAAAAACCTGACAGCTTCGTAGAGCACGGAAAGCACGATGCCGATAGTAGTGAAAATCGCTATGGTGGAGCAGAAAATCAAAAGGGCCATGATAGCCCTCTCTACCTGGTTCCGGGCACGGAGCTCGGGCGTTATATGACGATGCACAAACAACATACCTGCAATGGCAACGACCAGGACGGTCACGCCCGCGATCATCTTGCCTATGCCCTGAAGATTTACATAATGCGCCGCCGCCGCCCTCATCTCGGCGGTGATCTCACCCGACACGATATTTCCGCTCGCAAGGTTCCGGGCGTCATTTACAAACAAACTGAGACGTTCCTGCGGAAGATTGCGAAGCCCGGGCGGAAGATCAGCCACCATAAGGCTTGTAATGATGCTTTGTTCAAAGGCAAGCCAGAGAATAAACAGGAAAAAAGCCGGCAGGCAACACCAGAGAGCGGTCAGTACTCCATAATAGTTGGGGCGGGAATGCAGCATGTTCGGCCCGCCGGCCTTGTCAGCTGCATAAAGCGCTTTTCTCCGCCCGATAAAATATCCGGCAGCGGATAGCAGGAGCAATGCCAGAAGCAGGGCTAACGGTGACATCATGACAATTGTGGGCTTGATACATCAGCCGTACCGTCCGGTAATGTAATCCTCGGTTAGTTGATGAGACGGCTTGGTGAAAATATTTTCTGTGGTTCCTACTTCAATCAGGTCTCCGAGATGGAAAAAGGCCGTCCGTTGGGATACACGTGAAGCCTGCTGCATTGAATGCGTTACAATGACAATGGTATACTGCTCCCGCAGCTCGTCGATGAGATCTTCGATTTTAGCAGTTGCAATAGGATCGAGAGCCGAACAGGGCTCATCCATGAGAATAACTTCGGGGCTGACCGCAATCGCACGGGCTATGCAAAGACGCTGCTGCTGCCCTCCGGAAAGGCCTGTTCCAGGCTGATCCAGGCGATCTTTGACCTCATTCCATAATCCGGCCTTCTGCAGAGTGGATTCGACGAGTTCATCCGTTTCAGCCTTTGACTCCACCAGCCCATGGATTTTAGGGGCCCAGCCAACATTTTCGTAAATCGATTTCGGAAAGGGGTTCGGTTTCTGGAAAACCATACCTATCTGAGCCCTGAGAGGAACAACATCTATAGAAGAGTCATAGATATCCTTGCCGTCAAAAAGAATTTCACCGGTCACCCGGCAACTGTCAATGGTATCGTTCATCCGGTTCAAACACCGCAGAAAGGTTGATTTCCCGCAACCCGAAGGGCCGATCATGGAAAGAACCTCGTTACGCCCTATGTCGATCGATACATTTCGAATAGCCTGCTTGTCATCGTAATACACGTCAACGTTTCGACAAACCATTCGCGGGTTCTGAACATTGATATTCCCGATTGTTTTACGGCTTTCCCTGGGAGCCAGGATGCGTTTTTCAGCGGACTTCTTTTTCAGTACTTCTTGCATGTATTTGCGATTGTTTCCCGTGGTAACAACTGTTTACAATTATTCGATCCTTCATCATCCGGCCGGCAACTTCCGTCAGGCAGCGAAAGTTCGAAAATATATCCTGCAAAGTAAAATATTTTCGGGCCGGCAGAGTAGCCCGCCGGCCCGAAAAAACGGGAAAAAAACAGCTTGCTTCAATCTCCTCTAAAAGAGATCACAGTTCACCGCAGGAAATTGAGATCAGCTCCTGCGCAGCTTTCGCGTATTGCTCCCTTTCCTGTTTCGGCATCGGTATCAGACCCTTTTCAGTAAGGTATCCTTCATCTCCCCATGTTTTCTCTGCTGTAAACTCGGCAAGATATTCGGCGATACCGGGAATAGTTCCCACATGGGCTTTCTTGACATAGAAAAACAGTGGACGGGAAAGAGGATACGAACCATCGGCAATTGCACCGAATGCAGGCTGTACATCATCGACAAAGGCCCCCTGAATCTTGTCGGTATTCTGATCAAGGAAGCTGAAACCGAAAATGCCCAGTGCATCGGCGTTTGCATCGAGTTTTTGAACAATCAGGTTGTCGTTCTCACCGGCTTCGATGAATGCGCCGTCTTCACGAAGAGTATGGCTGATTTCCTTGAATGCTTTTTTATCCTCTTTTCTCAGCGCCTTTAACCACGCAAACTTTTTCGCTCCGGCTTCCATAGCCAGCTCGACGAAAGCATCACGCGTCCCTGATGTCGGAGGAGGGCCGAGCACCTCGATTCTTGTTGCAGGCAAAGCCGGATTGACGTCTTTCCAGGTTTTGTACGGATTCGGCACCAGTTTTCCTTCAGCCCCGTTCGGATCAGGCACCTCTTTTGCCAGGGCCAGGAAGATATCCTTGCGGCTCAGCTTGAATGGTTCGGTCTTCTTTGAATTGGCCATAACAATGCCGTCATAACCGATCTTGATTTCCACAACTTCGGCCACACCGTTTTCAGCACACTTCTCGCATTCGGACTTTTTTATCCGGCGTGAGGCATTGGTAATATCAGGATGTTCGATACCAACCCCGGCCGAGAACAGTTTGAATCCACCGCCTGAACCGGTAGACTCAATCTTCGGGGTTTTGAATTCAGTTGTTTTGCCGAACTGTTCGGCAACGACCGTAGCAAAAGGATAAACCGTCGAAGAACCGACGATGCTGATATAATCACGTGCAGATTGTGCCCCTTCCCCGGCCTGACCGGTTTCAGGTGCGGATTGTCCGGCCTGATCTGCCTTAGGACCGCAGCCGATCACTGACAAAGAGCCCGCCAGTAAAAGAAAAAGGGCCGCCAAAGTAACAGTTTTCTTCATTTCCGTCCCCTTAATTGTTTTTGAATTTGAAGTAACAAATAACAGCGAGTACCTACCAGAACTGGTATGTTGTGGTAGTTACAATTTGATTTGATCTTATTCATCCATATCGGAAAATGTTGACAAAATTGTAACATAACCGTATCAAAAAAACCATCTCACAAGGGCACCTCTACCTATTCCGCGAGTAAATTCAATTGCTTCGTTCGGCGGGTAGGGGGGGGATGCCCATAAAAAAGCCGCCCAAAACTGGACGGCTTTTCATGCAGTGCAGAAAATCCGCTATTAATTCGGTTGCAAACTATTAATAACGGTTAACGTAACCAAGTTCACTGATCATGCGCTTACCATCATCCGTTTTCGGCAGATCGACAAAATCCTTGACAACTCCTGTCGGCTCACCGTTTGTGTACATGAACAAAGGACGGGCAACAGGATAAGCCCCTTGCTTTACTGTCTCTTCGCTCGGAGCAACGCCGTTGACAATCAGAGGTTTGACCGAATCGTCGATAAAACCAAGGCCGATGAAGCCGATAGCTGCAGGGGTTGACGCAACGCGGCTTTTGACTGCCCCATTGCTTGCCTGGGTTTCGGCACGTTTGGTGACAGGATTACCCTTACCGACAACAAGCTTCTTGAAAGAATCCTGTGTACCGCTGTTCGATTCACGCTGGATAACAACGATTTTCGCGTTGGGACCGCCCACCTTGCTCCAGTTGGTGACTTTTCCGGTGTAGATATCGCGGATCTGTTCGACTTTCAAGGCAGAAACATAGTTACTTGGATGCACGACGACTGAAAGACCGTCAAGCGCAACAACATGCTCGACAGGGTTGATTCCTTTGGTTTTCGCGGCCGCAGCTTCTTTTTCTTTCATCGGACGGGACATGTTGGCAATGTCGCAGGCACCGTTGATAAGGCTTTTCGCACCGTTACCGCTGCCGGATTCACTGACCGTAACCTGAACACCTGTCTTATCGGTGAAATATGCCGCAAAAGATTTAGCGATAGGACCGACAGTTGTTGAGCCGTCCATGACAATATTGTTCTTAGCCTGCAAGGGACCGGCTGCAGCAAAACAAAAAACTGCAACGAGCATCAACAGTTTTTTCATCTTGTTCATAATAATTTTTTCATTTGAAACGTTTTAAAAAAGTAAGGCTGTACAATCTTGCCAGAGCATTACCGTTCTCCCCCTCTGAAGAGGGGGAAACGGCGGAAGGAACTTCGTTAAGCTTTACAGCTTAATCGACGAAGAAAGAACAGCAACACAAAAACAAGAATACCATTTCAGACATCAGAACTTAACAACCATGTCAGCCTGCAGAACATGAAGAGTTTCATCGCTGTCAATACCATCTTCATGACCAAGATATTTAACGCCAACGGTCATATTCTGGACCAGATGATATTTCCCGCCGACTTCAAAACCCTCGCCGTCAGTACCGCCGCCCCAGCGGTCCGAGTCCGTATAAGCACCGACAACAGCATCTTTTTCGATATAGCTGTAGTTGGCGTCGAGTTCCCACTGACCGACTTTCTTGGCTTTACCCAATTTGAAACCAACAAGATACCCTTTGTCATCATCATCAATGTCGTCGGCAACGTTCACGGCATACTGACCGTAGAGCTTCCATGGCAGACTGTCGAACTTACCGCCCACATTGGCAAACACTTCAAAAATATTATAGTCAAAATCATAGGTACCGGCGGTATTGGAATTCCCGAAGAAACCTTCACCATCTGCCCACTTACCCAAGACACCATCTGCTCCACCCTCAATGTTTTCATAATCATAGTAGCCGGCACCGAGCATGAAGCCAAGGTCTCCGGCCTTGCCTGTATAGGCAAGCTGTGCTGCCCAGAAGAAAGGATCGTCCTCACTCTTTTTAATCTCATTGATAAAGTAATACCCAGCAACCGCATTCAAACCAGAACGCTGTTTCTTGCCGTCTTTGCCGAAATGGAAAGTCATACCTTCGAGGGTAAGGTCGCTGTCCCAGACAAGGTCGTTGACGCGGATAAGAGTCTGCTTGACCTCTCTTTTACCGAAAATGAAGTTTGCTTCACCATCGAGGAACATCGGATGATAGTCGATGAAGGCCTGATTGAGGTTAAGGTCTTTTGCAGTGAAACCGTTACCAAGCGTCTGGTTGCGTGAAACCGGATCGCCCGCACCGGCTGTAGAGAACTGAACACCGGCGGTCAGCTCTTCGGTAATCCAGGGATAAACACCGAGACGCACACGAAGACGATGGCGGTCTCTGCTGTTGTCAGCATCTTCCTTAATTTTCGACTCGTACCGGTAGCGGACGTCACCTTTCCAGTTCCAGTCCACAGCCTGAGCATTGCTCCAGCCGGAAACAAGTAGAAAAGCAAAAAGCGCTAAAAATTTTTTCATGATAACACAGGTTATGTTTTCTGGTTTTTTCATATCAAGGAACACAAGACATAAAAAAAATTATATGCCCGTCATCGCAAGCTAATTTATAACTCCTATTGTTAAGGAACTGTTACGGAACCGAAACGATATTGTTACAAAATATTCCGATGCAACACCCGGCATATCAATCCGTCACTACCACCACCCCGTGATAGCGATCATCAGGGAATATAACCCTGCCCTTCCTGTTGATGACAACGTAAGGAAAACGCGATTTCTTAAGCACATGAAGTGTTTTTGTAAGATCTTTTTTCCCTGACGGCTTGATCAGTATATCTGCAACTCCCGTGATCTTCTTTATGTCGTGCTTGGCCATATCTTCCTGAACAAAGATCTCTCCCTTGATCACACTCCGCAGTTCCTCAAGTTTCAGCATATCCCTCCACTGTTAAGGCTCATGTGCATCTGCCCGTCCGTTGCCGCCTGCAATTACGGGCATTCTTAAAACGGTCTTTTTGAGGGCCCCTCTTATTTATCTACTCCGCGATTCAATTGCTTCGTTGATCGGTGCTCGAAATCTTCATGTACTCCGTGTACACTCCGGTTTCTGCGCTCCGTTCGCCTTGTCTTCAGGTCGCTCACGACAATTAATAGAGATGCCCTTGAGTTTCTCTTTTTTTCGAAGTGCCCCTAAATGCGATTTACATCCGCGGCCCTGCTGCTGCAAGCTTTCTTTCAAGAATTCCCCGCATTCCCTCGGTAAGTTCACTGTATACCCTGCTGCGGTTGTTTTTGATCCTGCGATATACCTTCAGTATGTCAAGCGTCAGGATTATACGAGTGGAGCTGCAGTTCAGGTCACCAAACATGTGCTTTCCGATCACCTCGAACCCGAGAACCCTCGTGTGAAAATTGAGAGGGGAATTGGACTCGCCTTCAAAAACATCTGTAATGAAATGGGTATAATCCCTTTCCAGAACCTCCTTGGTGGCCGTTCGCATCAAACGGAGTGCGATCCGGGGATTTTTTCTGAACTCGCTTTTTATCATAAAACGACCGATTTCGACGTAACGCCCTTCCTGTTTCATCTTCTCGATATCCACACCTGGAAGAAGCTTGACATCATACTCTTCAGGCAGCTCGAGGGGCGGATCATACATCAAACGCAGCACTCCTGCCGGCCTGCAGCCAACTTTCGCAAGAAACCATGAATAGCAGCCGTCCTTCTCGAGTGTCCGGGGCACCTGATCCTGAGCCGCACGTATCCATTTTTTCTCCCGCTGGAACACCTGTTCAATAACCCTCACAGCCGCAGTGCGGTTCTCCTGCGTCAACACTCTGTTAACCGTTACGCTGGACATAGCACCTCCTTGATGTTATGGTTGTCGGCTATTGATTTTTTATCAAGCTTCAGCCCGGGTGCCGGATAGGTATATTTTTTTCCGCAAAGCCCGGCAAGGTTCGACATCACCCTGTGTGTCGCAGTCAATGCAAGCACATATCGCTCCCGGCCTTCAGCAAGAGATGAAGAACTTGTACGGCCCGCCAAACGGTAAGATTCCGAAAGGTCGTCAAACTGAAGCGGTTTGCCGATCTTTAGAACAACCCTGCCGAAAGCATGAACCTTTTTTCTTTTCCTCCCCGACACACAGTTTATCCCCACCGGAATCACGGGCACACCGGACCGCAGAGCAATATGACCTATTCCGGGTTTCCCCGGCAGGAGCCTGAAAGGGTCCCTGTTTCGAGTTCCTTCGGGGAAAATACCTATACGTCCCCCCCTTCCGAGTTTTTCACAGCAGAGAGAAACCGTGTCCGGGAAAGGCGGCTTTTTCGGCCTCCTGGACTCGAGAACTGCCCAGGTAGACCGCTTATGGTAAACATAAACCGGCTCCGCCAGCCTGAACAGAGAACCTAACAGAGGTATTTTTCCGAACATCCAGTCGATAACAAAACTTATCTTTCTTCCACCGCTGTGATAGACAAGAAACACCGGCACAAAAAGCGATTCCATCGAGTTGTTATGGTTGAACGCAAAAATCACCGGACCTTTCCGATCCCTGATATGCTCCAAGCCTTCGGCATGAAGAAGAAAAAGGTTCGGAATCATGAAAAACCTCAGCAGCAATGATTCCAGAGGTTGAAGAAACGGCAGTTTGCCAAAAAGATTCTCCCGCAGATATTTCATCCTGAAAAAGTTTTTCATGAGGGATGAAAATTTTTTTATGGGAAAAAACCATTTTTAGAGGCTCACTAAGAATTACGGAAAAGAATGTTGTGGTATGGTTACGGTTTAGTGAATATTGTGTAAAATTGAGACATCTTTACAACAGGCCTAAAACAACAACCGCATGAACTGGCTGCAGAACATCATTATTCTGATAATCGGCTTTCTGCTTTCGCAGATACTGATTGCGGCCAAAACTCATCACAGGTTTATCGCATATCTTCTCGGTCATACCCGCACCACCACCGGGGGCTTGCTGACCGCAACGCTTCTTCTGTCTTACAGCCTTTCAATTTTCTTCTCGAATACCGTCGTTGTCCTCGCCATGCTGCCGGTTGTGCGAAAACTGATGGCTGTTTTCAAAAATGTGGACAACCGGAAAACACTTGCCGCACTTTTCTACTGTGCTCTGATCTTCGGTGCCAATACAGGCGGTATGGCTTCGCTGACGGGCAGCCCGCTGAACGTTGCAGCGGTGGGATTCGCAAGCTTTCATGCGTTTCCCGGAACGGAACACCTTACCTTTTTCTCATGGCTCATGGTCGGTATTCCTGCTACACTCATGCTCATTCTTGCCGGACGATGGCTTCTTTTGATGAGTACTCCCGTTGAACTGGAGCTATCGGTTACCCCTGTATTGCACGGAAAAGGCTCTCTTCTACCGAGGAAACCTCTTGTTTTCTTCATCAGCAATATCACCCTTATCCTTATCTTCAGTGCCTTTCAGTTTTTCTTTACCCCGGATCCTGTGATTTCAGGGCTGAACATCATCGATCTGGGTTTGATTCTTTATCTGCTCGTCATTCTTTTTTTCTCCTTTGTTTTTCCCCGCAGAGCCACTACGGTGAGAAACGCTCTGAAAAACATCATATTTCTCGTACTGTACCTTACAGCATTTCCCATAATCTTTGTCAGCAAAACGCTCGAGCAGCTCGAAAAAAGGCTTCGCATTCCATCCCGTAAGGCATACACGGCGCTCGATCGCTTTCTGCTGGATATGATCAATCGTTTTTGGAAACGCCTTTTTGGAGAAACGTTCACTTCCCTGTCCATACATAATTACAATTCCGTCCTTTCGATAAACCAGATTATGCTTGAAATCCCCTATTTCGGGCTGCTTCTTATGAGCTTTACTGCTGCACTTTTGCTGCTGATCATATCCGTAGGAGATAATCCGGCAACATCAGAAATCGATGGGTGGCTTTTTGTACTTTTTAAAAACTTCAGCAGCCAGGCTATTTCATCGGCCGAGAACCCGGTACTGCTTTTTGGCATCATGGGAGTTTCAACCATATTCGCTACCGAAATCTTCAACAATACAACCGTCTTGTTTGTCCTGGCCCCTGCGATCCTGGCTGTGCAGCCGGTTTTCCATTCCGAACAGCTCCTGCTGCTCCTCCTTGTCACCGCTGCTGCTTCCGGGGCGTTCATGAGCCCCATAGCCACTCCCGTCAATGCCCTTGCTTTCGGTGGGCTTGAAAAAGTCTCAATAAAGACAGTACTGCGGCTCGGATTCTTCCTGAACATTATCGCTGCCATCTGGATAGCGACCGTTTTTTTGATGATTTCCCGGATTTTCCCGGTTGAGCAGGTTTAGCGCATCCCAATCTTTTTTGCAATTATCACCTTGCTTTGTACTTTCTCCTTTGTTCATCCCTTACTATCAAATTGCCGTCTTTGGAAGAAAAACCGAACAGCAGAAACCGCTTTGACAGCGCCGCCGAAACGTGGGATCACAACCCCCGCAGGGTAGATCTTGCCCGCCAGATATTGAAATCCCTGATGGATGCGATTCCGTTTCAGAAACACTGGAACACAATGGAAATAGGATGCGGAACGGGGTTGCTGACTTGTCCCGTCGCCGGCAAGGTAGCCTCACTGACCGCCGTCGACACTTCACAAGGGATGCTCAACGCGCTCGAAGTAAAAGTCAGGGAGCATGGCATCACCAATATCCGGACGGTTGCTTCCGATATTTTTACCGCTCCTTCGGCATATCGACAGGGCGGACAGTACGCTCTCATTTTCAGCAGCATGACTTTCCATCACATCGGCAATACGCGCGAAGCATTGCAGAGGCTCCACACACTGCTTCTCCCGGAAGGTCACCTGGCAATCGCCGACCTGGACGAAGAGGACGGATCTTTTCATGATAACCTGGATGCTCACGTGTATCATGGTTTCAACCGCAAGGCTCTGCAAAACCTCTTTGAACAGTGCGGTTTTTCCGGCATTTGTTTTTCAAATGCCGCATCAATTAAAAAAGTGAACCGTGCCGGCAAGGAAAAAACATACACCGTATTCCTTGCTGTCGCACGCAAACCCATCCGGCAATAACGCCTCCAAGAAACTCCTCCCATGAATTTCAAAGCGGTTATTTTCGATCTGGACGGCACGCTTCTCGACTCACTTAAAGACCTGGCAAACACGCTCAACAGCGTCCTGGACAACAACGGGCTCCCGGTGCACAACATAGAAGAGTTCCGCTACCTCGTCGGCTACGGCATGGACGACCTGGTCAGAAGAGCACTTCCCAAAAACCTGCAAAGCCGGCATGAACTTCTTGAGAAGCTCCGGCAAGAGATGCAGGAACACTATGCCAAAACCTGGAAAACTCATACCATTCCCTACCCCGGTATTGAAGAACTTCTCGACTGGCTGGACACCGCTCTGATTAAAAAAGGCGTTTTATCCAACAAACCTGACAGATTCACAAAACTGTGCGTCGAGACACTGCTCTCCTCATGGAAATTTGACCAGGTCACCGGGCACCATCCCGGAATCAAACACAAACCCGACCCGCAGGGGGCCCTTCTGATGGCTGACATGATGGGCATCGTTCCGGAAAATATCCTCTACGTAGGTGACAGCGAAGTCGATATGCAGACCGCAACTGCTGCGGGCATGTACCCGCTCGGGGCACTTTGGGGGTTCAGAACGGAGCAGGAGCTTGTGGAAAGCGGTGCAAAAAAACTGGTTGAAAAGCCACAAGAAATCATTGAGTGGTTATCGAAAAACAAAGCATAGAAAGGGGTTTTATTCGTCCTTAAAAGCTCACCGAGAAATGTACCAGCTCAACCGGCCGCTCATTCAAGGTTTCCAATCCTCCCTTTTTCTTCTCTTTCTCTTCTTCATCGATCATCCGCCCCACTGCCAGGCCTACTGCGGTTCCTATTGCCGCCCCGAGTATGGTATCGGACAGCCAGTGTTTATCGTCGTAGATACGGTCCAGAACGGTTATACCTGAAAGGGCATACAGTCCCGCAGTTGCCCATGGGCGATTGATCCTCTTGCTCAAAACCGAGGAGATTGCAAAGGCTGCGGCCGAGTGCCCGGAAGGGAGAGACCATTTCCCGTTTTCCGTTTCAAACCAGTTGAAACGCTTGTTGCCTTCAAAAAGACAGGGCCTCGACCGCCCGGAAACGGCTTTCAGGACACCGGTGATCAGCAATGAAAAGGTATGCGCTTCAAGCACCGCCCTTCCGGTAAGACGCACCTGGTCGTCTTCACCGGCGATGCCTGCAAGATAAAGAGCAGTTCCCAGATAGTAACCGGTAGAAAATCTACCGTAGTAATCCCCGACAGATACGATGTCATCGGCAAACCTGGAACGGTTGCCAAGCATATATTTCCGGACAGGAACATCGGCCCATACCACCGCTGCGGCAACAGTACCGGCAACAGCACCGACCGTTATCCAGTCACGGCCGTCAAAACGTACGGGAGAAGAGAAAATATCCCTGAAATCACGAAAGAAATGCGCCGTGTCATCTGAAAGAATGTCGCCTGTTGAACGGCTGCCGGCAAAAACCGGTTTTGCTGCAAAAAGCTGCAGTGAGCAAAGATACCCTGCAATTGCCGCAAGAAACCAGAATCTTTTTGCTGATACGGTCATATACACTGCTGATTCGACAAAAATTCCTTTTGAAAGCACTCCTTCTTACATTGTCGTGAGCGACTTGAGAACTCAGGATAAACTACAAAACCGGAGTGCTCCGACTGTCGTGACAGGATTTCAAGCACCACTCAACGATAGTAATCAGGACGTGCAACAAATTAATAGAGATACCCTTGATTTTATGCAAAAGAAGTCCCTAAATTTGTAAGATTATATGCCACCTATCACGGCCCATATAAAGGGCACCTCTATTTATTGTCATGAGCGGTTCAAGAGCAAGGCGAACGGAGCATTTTGAAACGCCCTCTGCAAAACAATGCAATGACCGTCAATAACACACTGCTTGAAAAAGCATCAGAGTATATCTTCCACCGATTCCATGCCGACGGGACAGAGGGAGAGGGGCTTTATCATGATCTAACCCACACACGCGAGACTGTTGCAGCAGGCAGAATGATCGCGGAGGGAATGAGCCTGCCGGATGAATCCATTGCCGTTGTCATGCTTGCCTGCTGGTTTCACGACCTCTGTTACCATGAATCTGCCGAAGACCATGAGCAAAGAAGCGCTGAAGAGGCAGACGCTTTTCTCAGCAAACAGGGGGTGGACAGTGAAACCATAGAACTCGTCAAAGGCTGTATTCTGGCCACAAAAATACCCCAGGCGCCGCAAAATCTGTTGCAGCAAGTTGTATGTGATGCTGACCTTGTGCACCTTGGTTCAGACAGTTACGCCCAAAAAAATATGCGGTTGAGGGCTGAATTTGAAAAAGCCCGCGGCTTCCCGTTCACAGACACCGAATGGCTTGAGCTCAATATCGGCTTCTTTGCCGGTCACAGTTTTTTCACTCCTTTCGCCCGCGACGCCTTCGACCCCGGAAAAAAGGAAAATCTTATAAAACTCCAGGAAGATCTGGAAAAAAAGAAGATCCAGAGAAAGAAGAAAGATACCGCCAAAAAAGAAAAAAAAGAGGACATCGGAAAAAATCGTGGCGTAGAGCGCAACATGGAGGTGTATTACCGAACGTCCTCCAGAAACCATGTGAGTTTCAGTGCTATCGTTGATCAGAAAGCAAACATCATGATTCAGACAAACTCCCTGATCTTTTCCATTATCATTTCACTGCTTGTCAGAAAGCTTGATCAGCTCCCGGACCTCATCATACCAACGTTCATCATGCTGTTTACCTGTGTGGCAACCATCGTCACCTCGATTCTCGCCACACGCCCTAAAGTCACACGCCACGAAACAACATTGGAAGACATAAAAGACAGAAAGGCGAACCTGCTGTTTTTCGGTTCTTTCGTGAATCTCAATCTTGACCAGTACGAATGGGGTGTCAAGGAAATGCTCAAGGACAAACCCTATTACGTAGCCAACATGATACGAGACACGTATTACCTTGGCAAGGTGCTCGACAAAAAATACAAATACCTGAAGATCTCGTATGATATCTTTATGGTTGGACTGATCCTCTCGATCAGCCTCTATGCTTACGCGTTCACACACTGACCGGCCCGTATACGTTAGGGCACCTCTATAAATTGTCGTGAGCGACTTGAGTACGAGGCGGACGGAGCACAGAAACCCTCTCCTATCCGACCAACGAAGTAATCAGGGCGCGCAACAAATTAATAGAGGTGCGTCAGCCTTATTACCCGGCTTTCTGCAACCTTCGATACTGAGCACGATTACAACTTCACTGGTAAAGTAACAAGTGACAGATGTTGCTACAATACCTTACTCCAGTTCACGGATAGCATAGAGCGAAATCTTCGATCTGCGGCCTTTGAGTGAAATCGTCCCTTTAAACCTTGTCCTGAAATTCTTCAGCAGCCTGACCGGAAAAAGAAAAAGAAGTTCTTCTGAAAGCAGCACTTGCTCGCTGAGTTCCTCGCACTGCCCCTGGATTCTTGCAGCGGTGTTTACCGTGTCTCCATGAAAAACAATCTCCCGCTTCTCCCCGCCGACTTCACCGGCAATTACCTTCCCTGCATGCAGACCTGCTTTTAACTGTGGAACATATTGGTAACGTTTCTCGTACTCCTCGGCACAGTCCTCGATGCGTTTCAGAATGTCAAAAAAGCAGCGAATGCAGTTCAATCGTTTCGTGCCGTCCTGAATATTCCAGGTAACAACAACACTGTCACCAACATACTGGTAAACCTCACCGCCATAAATAGTTATCGGATCAGCTACATCGTTAAAAACATCGTAAAGCAGGTTATGGTATCGTTTATGTCCCATATTTTCCGCAAGAGCGGTTGAGCTATACAAATCGAGAAACATAAACACACGCTCTTCCTCATGAGGAATATGATACCTCCCCAAAACAGCATTCCAGAAGTGTCTCTCTCCAACCCTCTGGATAACAAGCCGGAAAGAGTTGATCACTATACCGACAACCGCCAGGTACAGCATCAGGACGAAAAACTCGCCTGAAAAAAACGTTCTGAAACGGCTTTCGAGAGAAAAACTGCCTGAACTACGCAACAACAGATATTCTTCCCAGATCACAAAAAGCAGCAGAACCGTGAGAGAGAGCACCACATAGAATACCGTCCCGGTGAAAAGCGTCAGCAGAAAATTGAGGTTTCTGATTATCTTCGACAAAAAAAACACATCCATAACAGCCACCACGGTACCGACCACAAGCCCGATAACCGTAAAGCGGATCAAAACAAAGATATCGCTGGGGTAATAGAACTCTTCATATGCATGGCCAAACGCCGTAAAGAAAGCGAGATAGACGTAAAAAGCCATCACGAACCCGAAGATTATTCTCCCAATGCTTTTCAGGTCTCTCAATATGTTCGGAGCAACACGCATAAGACGATCCGGAAAAAAATTTCCCCCCTGAGACTACCTCAGGGGGGAATACCACGTTCAACTCAGACCAATTACATTAGGGCTAGTATATGCTCCTTTTCAGAAACTGAACCCTGTTCTCACATATACACCGATATCGTCGGTAAGTCTTGCGTCATCAGCCCCCCTGCCGACCGCAACGCTGAGAGCGTACCTGGATTCGATAAACCCTAACCAGAACCCGCCGCCATATCCGGTATGCCATTTGTCGGAATCCTCCCCCTCGTAAAAAACCCTTCCTGTCTCAATAAACGCAAGAGGACCGAACATGACCGGAACAAGAAACTTGAACCTGCCAAGATAAAGCCTGAGCTCAGAATTGGTGTACAGTGAGGCGTTTCCGGCAAAACGTTGTTTATCATATCCCCGCAACGACATCGAACCGCCCAGATAAGCCGCCTTATAAAAAGGGAAATCCCCCCATATTTTCTCCCCCCCTGCACGCAGTACAAGTCTCGAATACGGTAGTGAAGGCAGCGGCAGGTATGCGGTACCCTCGGCTTTGATTTTCCCAAAAGCGTTGCTGTTTCCGAAAAATTCCGGATAATAGGCTCCTTCTACATCCAGAACCGTCCCGCTTATCGCTGCCGTACCACAGGAGACTCTGGTGCGTACGAGACGGCCAAGCTGTCTTCTCGGAGAAAGCAGAACTTCCTTCCCGCAGTCACGGCTGTCATACCGAAAACCCGCGACAACGCTGCCGGTAAAATCTTCATCGATTCCATATGGTTTCATTGCTTCAAGCCTCGACCCGGAATCTATCTCAACATCAACGAAAGTTGCTTCAAAGCCGGCCCTGAACTGAAAATCGGAATCAGCCGGAAACAGCAATGTCGGACGTATCCATGTTAACTGCTGCCTGATCTCAAAATCATCCTCGTCATAGCGTGATGCGTCAAAAGCGGATTCATTCCCGAAACCGTAAAAGTTGATGATATCGAGCCCGGTTGTACCCGCCTCGAGCAGCAGTTTCATCCCGTCAATAAAGGAACGGAAGTCACCTGTATATTCCAGCTTGTAGCGGAGCTTGGAGCCGTAAGCAACCCCGCCGCAGAGTTCCATATTGTAATTATAGGGGTCTCTCCGAAAACCGTAATCCTCGAGGATTGCCCCCCAGCCTAGAAAAACGCCGTATTCCGGGGCATAGTCAAGTTTCAGGTTCGCTATGGACGTATCCAGCTCGCGTCCGTAATCCCTGGGCTTCATGTCGTACTTTTCACGATTACTGGAAGGCTTCTCGGTCTCACGCCGGTCAACTACCGTATACTTTCCAACACCGAATGTCGTATTGTTCCCCTCATCATAGAAATAGTTTCTGCTTTTTACGCTGAAACTTCCGGAGGATGCAGCAACCCTGTCAACGATCGTATCTTTTCCTTCCCCCCCGATAACACGAATGTCAATACCTTTTGCGATGGTACCGCTGATATCAGCATGGTCATCTCCACCCAACAGATATACACGGATCTCCGAGGTATAGTCAGGGTCGAAAACCCTCGAATAAAATGGCTCCGCTTCACGTGATCCCGGCCCGCCGTGCATTCTGTAGATTTTGACCGCGACCCTGCCGTCACCGTTACGCTCTATTTGTGCATACTCCGCCTTGTTACTCGTATAGATATCAACATCTTCAGCGTAAATCCGGTAAAGTTCATCGGAAGCCTCGATGAGAAGATCACGCCTCGATTTGAGGTCGCGAACAATCCTGTCGCCTTCCTTTTCATACATGGCCGGAGGCATCCGATGAACGGCTTTCGTGATAAGCTCATCCGTCAGAAGTCCCTGCAGCTCAAAAGCTGCACTTTTCCATTCAGACCGGCTCAGCATGGGAAAAATGCGCCGGTCAACAGGACGACCTGACCATGAAAGAAAGTAAACTTCGTCCAAATCGCCACTAAACCCCTCTATCCGGGGGATGATCTGGGTAATCACCCATGAAAACACCCCGTCCTGGCGCGAAAAAGCGTTGTCACGGTCCTCCGGTACAGGCTTCCAGAGGGTTTTCCCCCCCTGTTTGTAGCCGGCCCACCGCCATTGCCCTGAATGACGATCCCAGTCGCCGACAAAAAGATCAATCAGGCGAGCTTTGAGGTAAGCCTTTGCATCAACAATGTTATTATTGTCTTTTTCAAGTCTGCCGAACAATGTATAGGTCTTGACAACTTTATCGGCACCGGCAAAGGCATTTTCCGGCCCGTCATGCTCGTCGGGACGCTCTCCTATGGTACCCAGCAAGCCTGCAAAATCTTCGTAATACTTACCAAGAGCTATCCTGTCGTAAGGCATGATGACAAGCTTCGAAGAGGCATGCAAAACCCCTGCCGCATCAAGCAGCGGGGAAATAACAGCATCGTTCGAAGGATTCGCCGAACTCACCTGATCCTGAACAACATTTGAAATCACAGTGTTGCGCAACTTTTTCGGCATCCCCCTGGCAGGATCCTTGTCGACGGTCCTGAAACGGTACTCTCTTCCGTCCGCACCCATGAAGCGAAGATTTGCTGTCTGGAAACCGCCTCCCATCTTGAACGGCTTCAGCCCGCCTGCAAAACTGCCGAGATCGAGAACCTCCACATCCACGGGAGATGTCCAGAGAGAACGCCAGTGATCACCGAACAGCATACGGTGCAGGGCGCCGGCCCTGTAATGCTCTCCGGGAATCACCCGCACATTTTTGTGGTTAGCGACGACCGACTGCGGGATCTTCTGCGGTTGAGCGCTAATGACTGAAAGTGGGCTGAAAAAGACAACAGCAAAAAACAGCCCTGCCGCAACAAGAATTGCCCGGCTACATATCATAACGTTTCCGATAAAAGTTTGTCCTGAGGAAACAGTTCTTCGAAAAAGGGGTACTGGACACGGCATATCTCGCAAAGCCAAAGCAACGATGGCTCCCGTGACAGCAAAAACCCTGAGTAGGTTCAATATACGAGTTTCACGACAAAAAAGCCCGACAAGAACAGCTTCAGACATGCAACCCTTGCTACTTGCTCATCGAATATCGAAACAGCGAAGCTCTGCTGCCAAGCCCTTCATTACTTATCAGCATCTCGGCATCGGACGTAAACGCAAGTCCTTCAGGCTGAGGATGATCTTTTAAAGGCAACCGGACAGCAGCGACAACATCGCCTTGAGGGCTGAGCTCTACAAGCAATCTCCCCTTTCCTCCCAGGACAAAAAAAGTCCCGGAGCGCGGATGTGGCGCTATGGCGGACGGCTTGAACTTTTTATCCTTGCTCTTCTTTTTCAGAGACTTGCTGTCAATGAGAAACCTGGGATTCGTATCAAGTGACATGGTTTTCAGTGAAAACGAATAGACCGGCTTCAACCCTGATTTTGCCTTTTTCCTGTCGGAGAAAAGTTCTTTCAATGAAATCTTTTCGGGATACTCTTTACAGGCAAGAAGCAGGGCGTCAGTCTGAGGATCATAACACAATCCTTCCACATCATAGAGATCGTTCAGAAATGTTTCGTACCTGACTGCTTCTACCGCTGTCTCATCCTCCCCTTCCGAAAACCCGTAAAGAACCCCTGCACTGGTAACCATATAAAACTGTTTGCCTACGATAGCGATATCTTCGAAATCAGCCAGCACATGGTCACGACCGTACCAGCGTTTTTCATGGATGTAAAAGCGCTTGAGGATCCCGCCGGTCTGAGCATCGAGCTCGTAGACCGTGCCCTTTTCATCATCATGTGCGAACAGGCGACCATCATCCGATACCGCAATTCCAGAAATCTCTTTAAGAACGGCCGGAAGTTTCAGCCCCTTGTCCGGGTTGTCGAGATCGTATCTTGAAAGCAGTGAATCTCCGGCCTGAAGCGGCCTGCAAAGTAATACAGCCATCAGTATGACTGCGATATGTAATCCACGACGTTTTATAATCCTATACTGTAACATGTTACCCTACAAATCAGTTGACAGTCTTCAGGGCACCTCTATTAATTTGTTGCGCGTCCTGATTACTTCGTTGGCCGGTGCTCGAAATCCTCATGTACTCTATGTACACTCCGGTTTCTGCGCTCCGTCCGCCTCGTACTCAAGTCGCTCACGACAAT